>CAYGYX010000069.1:0-5073 GCA_964354255.1 uncultured Acidimicrobiia bacterium
CCGCGCCTGGTGTCCTGGGACGCCTTCCTGGAGGAAGGGCGGGCCCACCGCGCCGCCCACCCGGGCGAGGTCGAGCGCCGCATGGCGGCCGCCGAGGCAGGCGACCTGGCCTACCTCATCTACACCTCGGGCACCACCGGCCCGCCCAAGGGGGCCATGCTCACCGTGGGCAACGCGGATTTCGCCGGCACCGTACTGGCCAGCAGCGAGGGCCTCATCAACCCGCCGCCGGGCCCGGACGACTTCGTCATCTCCTACCTGCCTCTGTGCCACGTCTACGAGAAGGCGGTGGCGCTGTGGCTGCCCCTGTGGACCGGGGCGGTGGTGAGCTTCGGGGAGTCGCTCGACACCCTCATGACCGACATGCGGGACATCCAGCCGACGGTCTTCCAGGCGGTCCCCCGTATCTGGGAGAGGATCCATGCCGGCATCCAGGTGAAGCTCGCCTCGGCCTCCCCCCTCAAGAAGTTGAACGCCGTGCTGTGGCTGCGGGTCGCCCGCTGGCTGGGGCGCACCCTGGTGCGCCGAGGCGGGCGGCATACCCCCCTCAGCGCGGTGGCCTACTTCCTCGGCAACCAGTTCCTGTACCGCTCGCTCAAGGAGCGGGTGGGCCTGCGGCGCGTCCGCTTCGCCGTCTCGGCTGGGGCCCCCATCGCCCCGGAGATCCTCGAGTACCTCATGTCGATCGGGGTGCCCATCTACGAGGCGTACGGCATGACCGAGAACGCCGCCATCGCCACCACCAACCGCCCGGGGCGCATCCGCCTGGGCACGGTGGGCGAGCCCTACCGCCAGGTCGAGTTGAAGGTCGACGAGGAGACCGGCGAGATCCTCACCCGCCACCCGGGATCGTTCATCGGCTACTGGCAGATGCCCGAAGCCACGGCCCGTACCCTGGACGAGCAAGGCTGGCTGCACACCGGCGACGTGGGGGAGTGGGTGGACGGGACCCACATCCGCATCGTCGACCGGATCAAGGACATCATCATCACCTCCGGGGGCAAGAACATCTCCCCGTCGGAGATCGAGAACAGCCTGAAGACCTCGCCGTTCATCAAGGAAGCCATCATCATCGGCGATCGGCGCAAGTACCTCACCGCCCTCATCGGCATCGAGTTCGACGTGGTCAGCGAGTGGGCGCAGCGGCACAAGATCGGCCACACCACCTACCGCGACCTCTCCGAGAAGCCGGAGGTGATCAAGCTCATCCAGAAGGCGGTGGACGAGACGAACGGCAAGTTCTCCTCGGTGGAGGGGATCAAGCGCTTCACCCTCGTGCCGCAGGTGCTCGACCACGAGACCGGTGAGCTCACCGCCACCCAGAAGGTGAAGCGCTCGGAGATCGAGCGCAAGTTCGGCCCCCTCATCGAGGCGATGTACCGATGACCGCCCTCCAGGCCGTCGTCAACGGGATCGCCCTGGCGGCGGTCTACGCGCTGCTGGGCCTGGGCTTCGTGATCATCTTCAAGTCGATGAACGTGCTCAGCTTCGCCCAGCCGGCGCTGATGCTCTGGGGGGCCTGGTGGGTGGTCTACTTCGCCAGCCTCCGCCACTTCAACTTCTACCTGGCGGTGCTCATCGCGGCGGTGATCGCGGCGATCACCGGGATCGTCATCGAGCGGGTCTTCCTCCGCCCCATGGTGGGCAAGTCGATCTTCGCGGTGGCGATCATGACGATCGGGATCGACCTGGTCGTCCGGACCACAGCGGGGAACTTCTACGACGTGACCGTCCGCTCGACCGGCGACCCCTGGGGGCTCAACACCCTGAACCTGGGCGGTGTCATTCTCAACTACCGGCGGATCGCCGCGCTGGTGGCGGCGATCGCCCTGGTGCTCGCCTTGCTGGCTTTCTTCCGTTTCTCCCGCATGGGCCTGGCGATGCGAGCCGCCGCCTTTGACCAGGAGGTGGCGCTCATCCAGGGAGTGTCGGTAGGGGCGGTCTTCTCCGTTTCGTGGGCCATAGCGGCCGTCCTGGCCATGGTGGCCGGGTTGTTCATGAGCCCCGATACCGGCTCGCTGACCGCCTCGATGTACCCCCTCGCCCTGAAGGCACTACCGGTGGTGGTGATCGGGGGCCTCGACTCCATCGGGGGCACGCTGGTGGCGGCGCTGCTCGTGGGCCTCGTCGAGTCGTTCACCAATAGCTTCCAGCCGACCTATGCCGGCTTCCTCGGCAACAACGTCTCCCAGGTGATTCCCTACGTGGTGATGTTCATCGTGCTGCTCATCCGGCCCTACGGGCTGTTCGGTACCAAGGAGGTGGAGCGGGTATGAGGCTCCGCCCCGGGCTGGTCAGCGATTACCGGTCGGATGCGGGCATCTTCCGCAGCGTCACCCAGCGGGTCTGGTTCGCCGGCCTCCTGGTGTTGGCCGTGTACCTCGGGGTGGGAGGGAGTCTCGGCCCGTTCCGTCTCTCCTCCGACGTGCTCATTCTGGCCGTCACCGCCCTCTTCGCCTCCATCGGCGCCATCGGACTGAACATCATCACCGGGATGGCCGGCCAGATATCGCTCGGGCACGCCTTCTTCCTGGGGCTGGGCGCCTTCACCGCCGCCGTCCTCGGGGGGGTCGAGGCGACCCGCCCCGCCGTCGACGCGGCGGGGAATGCAGTGACCGAGACGGTGCTCGTGGGCTTCAACCTCGACATGATCATCTGGCTTCCGGCCGCCGGACTGGTCGCGGCCCTCGCCGGGTTCCTGGTGGCGCCGGTGGCGACTCGGCTCAGGGGCATGTACCTGGCCTTCGTCACCCTGGGCCTGGTCTTCCTGGGGGAGCACATCTACCGGGAGGCCGCCACTCTGACCGGGGGGGCCGGGGTGGGTCGTCCCACCGCCGAGGTCTCCCTGTTCGGCTTCCGGTTCGACGAGGCCGGGGAGGTGTTCGGCGTCTATCTGTCCAAGGGTCAGAAGCTCTACTTCCTCGGCTTCATCTTGCTGCTGGTGATGGGCCTGGCCGCCAAGAACCTGTTCCGCTCCCGGGTGGGGCGGGCGCTGGCCGGCATCCGCGACCGCGACATCGCCGCCGAGATGATGGGGATCCCGCTGGGCCGCTACAAGCTGATTGCCTTCACCGTCTCGTCGTTCTACGCCGGCATTGCCGGGGCGCTGCTCTGGGCGGTGGTGGGCCGCCTCACGGCGGAGGCTTTCGGGTTCCTGCTCTCGATCAGGTACATCGCCATGATCCTCATCGGCGGGGTGGCCACGGTCACCGGCTCCATCATGGGCGCCTTCTTCATCACTTTCCTACCCAAAGTGGTCGAGTGGCTGGGCAACTTCATCCCCCTGATCTCCCTGTCGCCCACCGGCGGGGTGCTCACGGTGGCGCAGTTCGAGCAGATCCTTTATGGCCTGTTCTTGATCGGGTTCCTCATCTTCGAGCCGATGGGCTTGTTCGGCATCTGGGTCCGTATCCGCAACTACTGGAAAGCCTGGCCTTTCAGCTACTGATGCCCGGCGCGCGCCGGGCCAATGAGATAGGCTGGCGAAGGGGGATGTGCCCGCGGGGGCGCCCCTGCCAAATGAGGTAAGAGGGAGGAGACGGGACATGATAAGACGGCGACCCTGGCTCGTGGCGGTCGCCCTGCTGGCGGTGCTCTCGCTGGTAGTCGTCGCCTGCGGCGACGACGAGGGAGAGACCACCACCACGGCGGCAGCGACCACGACCACGGCGGCAGAGACTACGACCACGGCCGCGCAAACGACTACCACGGCCGCGGAAACGACTACCACCGAGGCACCGGCGGAGATCGCCTTCGACGTGGGCGTCACCCTGGAGCCCTGCCCGGACCCCTACGGGGTCAACCCGGGGAACGGCTGCATCTATCTTGGCAACCTCTCGGACTTCACCGGAGCGTTCGCCACCCAGGGGCCGCTCCTCGCCTGGGGCCATGAGGACTTCTGGGCGCGGGTGAACACGAACGGTGGTATCGGACCCGAAGGCGGGCCCCGCTTCGATGTGGCGATCACGGCTGAGAACACCCAGGACACCGGCTACGTGTCCGAGCAGCACGTGGCTGCCTACGAGCAGATCCGCGGCAACGTGGCCGCCCTGGCCGAGACGCTGGGCACCACCCAAACCCTGGCGGCGCTACCCCTCTTCGTCGAGGACAACACGATTGCGTCCGTCTCCACCTGGTACTCGGGCTGGAGCTTCCCGGAGGTCGACCAGGGCTTGATCCTGGAGACCGGGGCTAGCTACTGCATGGAGTCCATGGACGGCTTCGACTTCGCGGTCGGAGCGATGGCGGAGGCGGGCGTCCCGCTGAATGAGGCGGGCGTCCCTGGGTTCACCTACGCGATCGTCGCGTTCCCCGGCGACTACGGCGCCGACTACGCCTTCGGGGTGAAGTACGCGGCAGCCCAGTACGGCCTGGGCGACCCGGTGGCCGACATCCTGCAGATCCCGATCTCGGCCGGCGGGACCGTGGACGAGGCGATTGCCGCCATCGTGGCGGCCGAGCCGAATGTGATCTTCGTAATCACCGGGCCCATCGAGTTGGCCACCCTCATGGGCGGCGTCTACGGCGGAGGGCACCAGACGGCCATGTACATCGGCGCCGGGCCGACCTGGAACCTCGGCCTGCTCGGGCAGGCGGCGCTGGTGCCGCTGCTCGAGGCTGCCTATTTCCAGACCGCCTACTGGATGCCGTTCAACACCGACACCCCGGGCCATGCGGCCATGCGGGCGGCGGCCGCGACGGCGGAGCGCGATATCAACACCCTCGGCGTGGCCTACTCGGCCGGCTGGGCGATGCAGTACCCCATCAAGGCAGCCCTGGAGCAGGCCATCGCCAACGGCGACCTGACCAGGGCCGGCATCGCGGCGGCGGTGAGCCAGCTGACCGACGTCGACTACGAGGGCATGCTGCCCAACCGCGGGTTCGCCGGCACGGCGAACGAGGACGCGTGGCGCGGCGTCACCGTGAACCGGATCGACACGACGCAGCCGGATGGTGTGTCGTCGGTGACGGGCTACTTCACGGGCCCGACGGCGGCTGCCTACGACTTCGTCGCACCCTGCACGATCCTGGGCGGGTAACGCAGAGTCATCCACGAACCGGAAGGGGCGGCCC
>CAYGYX010000069.1:5173-9378 GCA_964354255.1 uncultured Acidimicrobiia bacterium
GTGGCCCCAATCGGCCTCAAGACCCCCTCTGGCCCTGCGGGGCCCCCTCTCCCGCCCCAGCGGGAGAGGGCGGGGGGGTGAGGGCTTGCACTGTTCCCGCGGCAGCGGGAGAGGGCGGGGGGTGAGGTCTTCGGCAGCTCCCCGCGGGGGAGAAGATCACTTGGCCACGAACGCGGCCCGCAGGTCCTCCGTGGCGAAGGCGCCGGTGCTCGGCACCCCGGCGGCGTGGCGATACAGGGCCGTCTGGAAGATGCCGCTCAGCGCGGACAGCACCATGGCCACCACCAGCATCCACAGCACCCCAAGGGAGATCAGGAAGGGATTGGGCGTCTCGGCCAGTGCGTAGGCGCCGGCGACGGCGGCGATGCCGGGGAGCATCAGCAGGAACCCGAGCAGCCCGAAACCGACCCGGGCGGCGACGTTCTCGCCCCAGGTCCCGCGGAACAGCGCCGCCGAGCGCCGCAGGGCATCTCCCACCCGGACGTCCTCGATGACGAGCACCGGGATGACCAGGAAGGTCACCAGCGACCAGGCGATGCCGGCGATGCCGGAGATCACCTTGCCGAGCACCCCGCCCCGCTCCTCCACCGCCCGCAGCAGGGCAGAGACGGTGGCGGAGAGCAGCGCCCAGGGCAGGAGCCGTCCGGCCCGCTGCAGGGCCCCCCGCAGCGCGCTGCCGATGGTGGGGTCGCCCCCTTCGAGCCGCTGGTTGGCGGCGTGCACGAGAGCGGCGTTGAAGAAGATCGTGATGTAGGCCAGCACCAGGTAGGCGGCGAACGCCAGGGGGATGATCACCCAGCCCGGGTTCTGGTCCGTTTCGGCCCGCCCCACCCACACCATGGGGACCAGGAACGAGCCGGCCGCCACCAGGGTGGTGAGCAGGGAGAGCACCGGCAGGGCGATCAGTTCCTTGTCGGCCTTGAGCACCTCCCAGGAGGCACGGGCCAGCTGCATGGTTCTCGATATGCGTCCCATGCGGCCAGTGTATGCGCCCCTCCGGGGGCTAGGACGGAGCCTCCGGTAGCATGCCCGCTGAGGCATGGACCCTTTCGAGCAAGAACCGGCGCCGGTCGTCCAGCGCCACCGCTTTCCCCGCTGGCCCTTCGTGCTGACCGGGATGGCCCTGCTGATTGGGGCAGCGGTGCTGGCCCTGTGGCCGCTGAAGGTGCCCTACTACGCCATCTCCCCGGGACCGGTGGAGGAGGTGGCCGACCTCGTCTCGGTGGACGACGTGCCGGTCTACACCACCAACGGCGACCTGTTCCTGCTCACGGTGGGCCTGCGTGAGGTCAACATCTTCGAGTACCTGGAAGCCCAGCTCGATCCCCGGGTGGACCTGGTCGGCCGCGAGGTCATTCGCCCGGCGGGAGTCACCCAGGAGGAGGCCACCCGCTCCAACCTGGAGGCCATGGACCAGTCCATCGACGCCGCGGTGTACGTGGCCCTGACCCGCCTCGGCTACGAGGTGGGTTTCTCCGGGGAAGGGGTCTCGGTGCTCGAGGTGGTGGATGACACCCCGGCCGCCGGCGTGCTGCAGGTGGGGGACGTCATCACCCACGTGAACGGCCGGGCGGTGGCCACCGCCGACGACGCGGGGGCAGTCATCCGCACCTTCCAGATCGGTGAGACGATCAACCTGAGCGGAACCCGCGCCGGCCAGCCCTTGAGCGTGGACATCACCCTGGCCCCGCATCCCGACCTGGAGGGGTCGCCCATGGTGGGGGTGGTGCTGGACACGGTGAACCTCGACCTCGACCTGCCCATCGACCTGGAGATCGACTCCCGCAACA
The DNA here is from genome assembly GCA_964354255.1 of uncultured Acidimicrobiia bacterium. GTDB lineage: Bacteria > Actinomycetota > Acidimicrobiia > Spongiisociales > UBA11373 > VGBK01. The sequence continues at coordinate 6,964 of CAYGYX010000069.1, forward strand.
TCGGCGGGCCCTCGGCCGGGATGATGTACGCCATCGCCGTGCTCGACCTGCTCACCGAGGAGGACCTGGCCAAGGGTCACCGCATCGCCGGGACGGGGACCATCCACTTCGATGAGACCGTCGGGGCCATCGGCGGGGTGCGCCAGAAGGTTTTCGCCGCCCGCTCGGTGGGGGCCGAGTACATCATGGTGCCCATCGACAACTACCCCGATGCCCTCACCGCCGTGGGTGACGACATCGAGATCGTCTCGGTGGCCACCCTCCAGGACGCGCTCGACTTCCTCGACTCCCTGGAGCCGGTGAGCGACGCCGTCGCCGCTCCCTGAAGGGCACGGTGATCCGGGCCGGCGGGCCGGCGGACGGGTATCGTGCCCTTCATGCCCAACCAGGAGATGGGCCCGGAACGCCTCACCCCCAAGGGTCTCCCCAGCGCCCGGCGGGGCTACGACCGCAAGGCGGTGGAGCGCCTGTTCGAGGAGGCGCAGCTCGCCTGGGCTGCCCTGCAGGAGGAGCACCGCCGTCTCCTCGCCGAGATCGACCGGGCCGGGGGTCTGGACTACCTCGCCCGCGACCTCGGGGCGGTGGGTGGCGACGTGGGGCGCCTGCTCGGCGACGCACAGGAGGCCTCCCGGGGCCTGCGGGAGCGAGCCCGGGTCGACTCCACCGAGCGGCTGGCGGCGGCCGAGGTGGAGGCACGTCGTCTTCTCGCCGAGGCCGAGGAGCAGGCCTTCCAGCTCCGCGCGAACGCCTGGGCCACCGGTATGGATCTGCTGCGCCAGGCGGTCGAGACGGGCCGGGGCATGGTCCGGGAAGCCGGCGTCGAGGTCCTCTCCATCCGGGCCGGGGCAGAGCAGGAGGCGCATCGCCTGGTGGCCAGCGCCCGGCGGGAGAGCCAGGACCTGCTGCGCGAGGCGCGCTTCGCCGCCGAGCGGGCGATGCTCGAAGCCCGTGTCCCGGCCGAGCAGCCGGCGCCGATCGAGCCGGTCGTGCCCGGGCCACCGGCGGCGGCGAGCCCGCCGGAGGCGGCGACCGGCCGTCGTCGTCGCCACGCTCCCGAGGTAACCCGGGCCGAGATCCCCTACGCCATCCGGGTGATCCAACCCGCCGAAGGCCCGCGAGCGGCTGCTCGCCCGGGCATCGACCCCGGTTCCTACGGCGATGCCATGGCGGCCGAGGTGGAGGCGCTGTGGGAGAGCGGTGAGGTGGAAGCGCTGCCCCCCGTCCCCGAACCGGTCCCGCCCGTGAGGCCGGGGAAGCGGGCACCCGTTGCGAAGGGCCCGGAGCCGGTGACTGTCAGGGAGCCGGCGGAGGCCCCGGTGACCGCGGAGCCGAAAGCTGCCGCGGGGCTCGAAGAGCCGGTGACAGAGCCGCCCAAGGCCGAGGCAGTGACGGAGGAGCCGGCTGGGCAAGAGGCCGCCGAGCAGGCCGCGCTCGAGGGCGCGACTCAGGCGGAGGCCGAGGTGGAAGCTGCTCCGCCTCCCGCGGTCCCCTCCCCGCTTGCAGAGGAAGTGGGGGTCCCCCAACCCGCCCCGGGGGTGGTCGAGGAGCTCTTCGCCCGGCTCCGGGGCACTCACCATGCCCCCGCTCCCGGCAGTGGCCGGCGGCGGGGGCGGGGTGCGTCCACGCCCGGCGAGACCCTGCCCGGGCTGGGCCCGGCCGTGCCGGCCGCAACCCTCGCCACCGCCCGGGGGACTGCCCCCGACGCGGTCGAGCTGCGGGAGCGGCTGGTGTTGCCGGTGCAGAACCGGGCCCTCCGCGGGGTCAAGGAGAGCCTGCTCGAGCTGCAGAACTCAGCCCTGGACGCGCTCCGGGTGTCCGGCGCCTGGGAGGGGTCCGGCCCCGCCCTGGCCGCCCTCGCCCCCGCCCTGGATCCGGTGGCCGAGGAGGGGGCCGAGGCCGGGGCGCAGGCGGCGGCGGCCTTCACCGGTGGGGAGCCGCCGGCGCCGGTGATCACCGCCCGCAGCGCCGCCCTTGTGCAGGCCATGGCCGATGAGTTCGGCGCCCAGGTGGGCGCCGCTCTGGACGAGGCGTCCGGGGCCGGCCCTCTGGAGGTGGCGGCGGCGGTGTCGCGGGTGTTCCGGGCCTGGCGGGCCGAGGAGGCCGAGCACTGGGTGCGCACCGTCGCCTACGCCGCCTACCACGACAGCCTGCTGGCCGGCCTGGCGGTGGCCGGGGTGCGCTCGGTGTCGCCGGTGGCCCACGGCCTGCTCTGCCCGGAGTGCCCGGCCTTCCGCGGGATGGCCTGGGATCCCGGCGGCGAGCCGCCGGCGGGCACCGCCCGACCGCCGGTTCACTCCGACTGCGTCTGCACGGTGGCGCCTACTTAGTCGCCTCCCCCGTGGGGGTGGGGAGACTGAGGCTGCCCTCCCCCTAACCCCCTCCCGTCCCCACGGGAGGGGGAAGGGAAGCCCTCAC
>CAYGYX010000070.1:0-9298 GCA_964354255.1 uncultured Acidimicrobiia bacterium
GGAGGGACCGGCTCGCGCCCGGGGCGGCCACCGATGATCGCATCGACGGTAGAGTCCCTGCCCCGAACCGAGGGGTCTAAGCAGCCGTACTGCCGCCCCCGACCCCTCCCCGATGGGAGCAAGGGCCGAGAGCGGAGAGAAGGGGAAAGCCGAGTGCAACTGGTGCTCCTCGATCTGGTTCCACTCCTCCTCGCGTGGGAGAAAAGCGCTCCCGGTGAGGGCCCCGCGGTGCCTGCCCCGGCCGGGGAGATGCTCGAGGCCATATTCCCCGACTTCCGCATCGCCGGCCTCGGCGACGGCGACCACACCGGCCTCGACCTGCGGCGGGCCCTCGAGGATGCCGAACTGGACGGCTTCTTCGACTTCATCGGCACCTCGGCGGAGTTCGGCCCGGTGGTGTCGCCCCGGGTGGTGCGCCGCCTGGCGCGGGTGCTCGGCTTCCCCGTCGAACAGGTGGTGGTGGTCACCGCGCGAGCAGAGTTGGCCGAGGCCCTCCAGGCGGCAGGCCTGGCCGTCGTGCACGTCGAGGGGGCCGAGGGGATAGCCGCCGTCCCGCAGGCTCTGGAGGCCCTGTACTCCGGCTACTTCAGCCCGTGAAGACCTGCACGGTCATCAGGCCGAGGGGACCCGCGACGACGGCCACCCCCACCCGGCGGAACTCGGGGCGCAGGATGTTCTCCCGATGTCCGGGGCTGCCCATGAGGCCGGTGTGCACGTCGGTGGCGGTCGCCGCCAGGGCCAGGTTCTCCCCCGCCACCACGTAGGTGATCCCGGCAGCCTCCAGGCGATCGGCCACCGCACCGGTGACCGGCGAGTGGTGGGAGAAGTAGCCCTCCAGGTACATCTCGGCGGCGTGCCCCTGCGCCACCACCGCCAGGGCCGGGCTCCAGGCCAGCGGGTCGGCCCCGGCGTCGAGCCGCGCCCGGTTGAGGAGGTCGAAGATCTCGGTGGCGGCGGCGCCGTCGTGCTCGAGGTCGCCTGGATCGGCGGGGGCCAGGGCGACGGACTCCTCCCCCTCGACGACCACCCGCCGCTCCCCGACGAGCCGATGCAAGTTGAGCAGGGCCTCCACCACCCGGTCCCCGGCCAGGCCCCGGAAGGCGGACTGGGGCACACCGGCCGGGTCGGTGAGGAAGCCGGTGATCGCCGAGGAATCCAGCTGGCGGCTCACCGCGGCGGGGATGGGCAGGATCACCGCCAGCGAGAGCAGCACCACCGCCCCGAAGGTCCCCCAGGCCAGGGCCAGGGTGGCGCCGCCGGCCCGGTCGATGAGGTTGAGGCCCGGCCAGCGGACCCGCGGCTCGATCGCCCGGGCGATGAGGGCCGCCGCCACCCCGGTGGCCACCAGCACGATCAGGCCTCCCACGAGCCGGCCGGCGTCGGCCGAGATGCCCGACATCGCCTCGATCAGCCCACCGACTGCCGAGCCGAACCGGAAGGCGAGCACGATGCCCAGGACCAGGCCCACCAGGTCCATGGCCTCGCGCACCAGTCCCCGGAACCAGCCGCGCACCGCCAGCAAGAGCAGCAGCGCGACGAGCAGGACGTCGATCATGCGGGCGGCTGTTCGAGCTCGATCCGCATCCGCTTGTTGGCCTTGCCCTTGCTCTCCGTCTTGACCACCTGCACCCGGCCCACCTCGGCGGTGTCGGCGACGTGGGTGCCGCCGTCCGCCTGGCGGTCGGCGCCGGCGATATCGACCACCCGGATCGGGTCGACGTGCTCCGGGATAAGGCTCACCTTGGTGCGGATCAGGTCGGGATCGGCCAGGGCCTCTGCCCGGGGCAGGAAGAGCACCCGCACCGGGTGCCCCTCGGCGAGAGTGGCATTGAGGGCCTCCTCCACCTCCCGGCCGAACTCGACACTCATGCTTTCCAGCTCGAAGTCCATGCGCGCCCGGCCCGGCTCCATGTTGCCCCCGGTGACCTTGGCGCCGTACTCGCGCCACACCAGAGCGGAGAGCACGTGCAGGGCGGTGTGGGTGCGCATGAGCAGGTGGCGCCGCTCCCAATCGATCACCGCCCGCACCGCCGTCCCGGGCGGTGGGGCCTGCCCGCCGGCGAGCACGTGGACCACCTCTCCTTCCCGGCGGACCGTGTCGGCGACCTCCACCATCCCGCCTGCCCACTCCAGGAGGCCGGTGTCCCCGGGCTGCCCCCCGCCCTGGGGGTAGAAGACGGTGCGGTCGAGGATCACCCCGTCGGCGGTGGCCGCCACGATGGTGGCTGGTATCTCCCGCAGGTACGCGTCGCGGACGGCCAGTTCCTCAGTCACTCATTCGCCCTCCCGGAGACTCCGGCAAGGCTACCGCCCGCCGGGTTGAGCGCCGGGCAAGCAGGATGCCCGGGCGGTCCACCGAGCAAGGGGTGAGGCGACCTCAGGTGCCGGGACGGTCGTCGAGACGGCCCTCGACCCGCTTGCGGCGGGCCTGCTCGCGCACCCGGCGCAGGCGGCGGATGGTGAGCGGGTCGTAGCGCTCTGCCTCGGCGTCGTCCAGGAGGCGGCGCAGCACCTGGTAGTAGCGGGTAGCGCTCATCCCCAGGTACTCCCCCACGGCCCGATCCTTGGGGCCGGGGTAGAGCCACCAGGAGCGCTCGAAGTCGAGCACGGCGCGTTCCCGTTCACCCAGCATCGCTCGCAGGCTATTGCCTCCCACCCGGCCACCCGGGGATTTCCCTCGGCGCTCCCGCAGGCAGCCCCGGTTCCGTTACCCTGGGCGGGCAGGCCGGGTTAGCTCAGTCCGAAGAGCACCGCTCTTGTAAAGCGGACGTCGCCGGTTCGAATCCGGCACCCGGCTCCCGGGGCCCCCGGGGGGTGGGGGCCTCCTCAGCTCGCCGGCTCGTACCCGTACTCGGCCGACTCCGCCACCAGCCGGTAACCGATCCGCCGGTAGAGGGCGTTCGAGGTCGGGTTGGCCAGGTCGGTGTACAGGAAGCAGTGCTGCCGCCCGTGGGCCAGCAGCCAGGAGGACACCGCGGCCACCAGCGCGGTGCCGTACCCGCGGCACCGGTGCTCGGAGGGCGTGTAGACGGGGCCGAGGCGGATCCCCCCGGGCGTCGGCCCCCCGTAGCCGACCAACGAAACCACCGTCCCCCCATCCTCCCAGACCCAGAGGCCTGCATCGCTGGCGCCGGGGTCGCCCAGGCGGTGATCCACCATGCGCTCCCGGTGCTCCACGAGCTCGGGGTTGCCGGGCAGAGCCTCGGCGTTGAAGGCGACGATCCAATCGAGGACCAGGGCCCGGTCGGCCCGCACCGCCCGGCGGGCGACGCCGGGCGCATCCCCGGTGAGCTCCACCCGCTCCAGGGCGAACACCCCCTGCGCCATGTGCAAGCGGGGCACGACCGCGGCCAGCGGTGCCCAGACCTCGTTGAAGCGGTCCACGGTGGGCCGGTTCCCCACCACCCCGGGCACCAGCACGCCCGAGCCCCGCACCGCGCCGGCGAGGGCGGGCAGCGCCCGGTCGTCGGCCGCGTCGGCCAGCACCAGGTTGTGGGGCGGGGTGATGAGGGCGGCGGCCAGGGGACGGCCCTCCTCCTCCACCACCCACAGCCCGAACTCCGGGTAGATCTCGGGGCGCTCGTGGAGCAGCCAGGCCAGGGCGAGGATGAGGTTGTGGCGGGCCTCATCGGCTTCGAGCAAGGGGCCGGCTTGCTCCAGGAACTCGAGCGGATCGGAGAAGGAGGAGGCTCTCATCATCCGTCGAGGCTACCCGGGTGGGCCCTGCTCGGTGGCGGCCCGCACCCGGGCCACCTCGTAGCAGGCCAGCGAGGCCGCTACCGCCGCGTTGAGGCTCTCCACCCCGGGGTGCAGGGGGATGGAGGCCCGCACGTCGACCCGTTCGGCCACCAGCGAGGCCAAGCCCCGTCCCTCGGCCCCCACCACGATCGCTACCGGCTCGGCGAGGAGGCCCAGTCCGAACAGCGACCGGTCGGCCCCGGCGTCCAGGCCCACGGTCCACACCCCGAGGCGCCCCAGATCGGCCACTGCCTGGGCAACCGAGGAGACCAGCGCCACCGGCAGGCGCTCCAGGGCGCCGGCCGCCGCCTTACAGGCAGTCGCCCCCAGCGGGGCGGCCCGGCGGCGGGCCAGCACCAGCCCGCCCATGCCGGCCGCCAGCGCCGAGCGGGCGACGGCTCCCACGTTGCGGGGGTCTTCCAGGTGGTCGAGGACGACCAGGGCGGCAGGGGTGCGCGCCGCCACCATTTCCGCGAGCCCCACCGTGGCCAGCGGGCGGCAGTGGGCCACCACCCCCTGGGGAGCAGTCGTAGCCGCCAGCGACCCCAGGTCGGCCACCACCCGCACCTCCGCCCCGGCGAGGGCCGCCTGGGCAGTCAGCGAGCGCAGCGCCTCGGCCCGGGAAGCTTCGACGAAGAGGCGCTCCACCCGCCCGGCCGCCACCGCCGCCGCCACGGCGTGGAGGCCCTCGACTTCAGTGCCGGTGCCAGACGGTGCCATCGGGGCCGTCCTCGAGCATGATCCCCAGCGCGCCCAGGCGATCGCGGATCTCGTCGCCAAGGGCCCAGGCCGCCTCGCGGCGAGCCTGTGCCCGCCGGGCAACGAGCGCGGCGAGGGCGGCAGAGGGCCCTTCCGCCCCCACGCCGTAGGCGGCGGCCAGATCGGCCAGCGGGCCGGCCAGGTCGTCCAGGCCCGCGGCCGGCTCGGCCAGGCCGAGCACCCCGACGATCTCGTCGTAGGCGGCGGCCTGCGCCCCGGCCTCCTCCCCGGCATCGAGCCGCCGGTTTCCCTCCCGCACCAGGTCGAAGAGCGCTGCCATGGCCTCGGCCGTGTTGAAGTCGTCGTCCATGGCCTCGGTGAAGCGGGCCAGCGCCCCCGGGGCAGCGGTGCCGGTCGATCCCGACCGGCGGCGGAAGGCCCAAAGGCGCTCGAGCGAGGCTGTCGCATCGGCCAGGCCCTCTTCGGAGAAGTCCAGGGGCGCCCGGTAGTGGGCCCGTAGGTAGAAGAGGCGCACCGCCAACGGCGGGTACTCCTCCAGGAGCTGATTAAGGCCGACCACCCTGCCGGTCGACTTGGACATCTTCTCACCCGACAGGTTGAGCATGCCGTTGTGCAGCCAGTAGCGGGCGAAGGGGGCGGACCCGGCCGCCGCCTCGGACTGGGCGATCTCGTTCTCGTGGTGCGGGAAGACCAAGTCGAGCCCGCCGCCGTGAATGTCGAAGCCGAAGCCGAGTTCTCCCTCGGCCATCGCCGAGCACTCGATGTGCCAGCCCGGCCGGCCCGGGCCCCATGGGGAGCCCCAAGAGGGCTCGCCGGGCTTGGAGGCCTTCCAGAGAGCGAAGTCGGCGGGGTCCCGCTTCCCCTCCCCCGGCTCGATGCGAGTGCCGGCTGGCAACTCGTCGGGGTTGCGCCCGGAGAGCTTCCCGTACTCGGGGAAGGAGCGCACCGCGAAGTAGACGCTCCCCCCGGCCGGGTAGGCGTGGCCCTTCTCGACGAGCCGGGCGATGAGGTCGAGCATCCTCGGGATCTCCCGGGTGGCGTAGCAGAGTCGGTCGGGAGGGCGCACCCCGAGCCGCCGGTAGGCATCGAGGAACTGCTCGGCGGCCCGGGCCGCCACCTCCTCCGTGGAGATCCCCTGCGCGGCGGCGGCGTTGATGATCTTGTCCTCGATGTCGGTGATGTTGGTGACGTAGGTCACCCGCAACCCCCGCCACTCCAGGTAGCGGCGGATGACGTCGAAGGCCACCGCCTGGCGCCCGTGCCCCACGTGCGGAGCGGCCTGCACGGTGGGGCCGCAGGTGTAGATGGAGACCTCCCCGGGGACCCGGGGCCGGAAGGGCTGGAGGGCGCGGCCGAGGGTGTTGTAGACCTGCACGGCGGGGATGGTATCAGCGGCGGGTAGCCTCCCCCGGGTGCGCCCTCCCGCCACTCGCCCCTGGGTCATCGCCCATCGCGGTGCCTCGGCGGCCTTCCCCGAGAACACAATCGAGGCCTTCCGCGGGGCGGCGGCGGTGGGGGCCGACGCCGTCGAGTTGGACGTGCGCCGCACCGCCGATGGGCTGCCGGTCGTTCGTCACGACGCCGTGGTTGCGGGCCTGGGGCCCATCTGCTCCTTCACCGCCGCCGAGCTGCGCCGACGCGCCCCCTCTATCCCCAACCTGGAGGAGGCCCTGGCCGCCTGCGCCGGCCTCTGGGTGGACGTCGAGGTGAAGAACTCCCCCGCCGACCCGGATTGGGACCCCGCCGACGGCCTGGTCGAGAAGGTCGTTCATCGCCTGTCGGCCGGCGATTGGAGGGGGAAGGCCCTTCTCTCCTCGTTCAACGAGACGACACTGGCCCGAGCCCGGGCCCTGGCCCCCGCCCTGCCCACCGGGTCGCTGGCCGACGCAGCCGTCCCTCTGGAAGAGGCCATTCGCGCGGCGGCGCAGCAGGGGCACCGGGTGCTCCTCCCTCACGCCGCCGCCCTGGCCGGCGCCGCCGGCGCGGAGGCAGTGAGCACGGCCCACGAGGCCGGGCTGCTGTTGGTGACCTGGACGGTGGACGACCCGGCCGAGGTGGGCCGCCTGGCCGCGGCCGGGATCGACGGGGTGATCACCAACCGGCCCGACGCCGCCCTCTCAGCCCTGGGCGAGCACCGCCACCACGACCGCGGCTAGCCCCTCGTCGCGCCCGAGGAAGCCCAGGCCGTCGGTGCTGGTGGCCTTCACCGACACTTCCCCCTGGTCCACCTCCAGCACTTCGGCCAGGCGGTGCCGAATGGCCTCCCGGTGGAGCGACACCCGCACCCTCTCGGCCAGCACCGTGGCATCGATGGAGGAAACCCGGTAGCCGGCCCCCTTCACCCGCGCCACGACCTCGGCCAGCAAGGCCATGGAGTCGGCACCCCGCCAGCGGGGGTCGCCCGATGGGAAGAGGGCACCCAGATCCCCCAGGGCGGCGGCGCCCAGCAGGGCATCGGCGGCGGCGTGCGCGAGCACGTCGCCGTCGGAGGTGGCCTTCACCCCCCGGCTCTCGTCGACGACCACCCCTCCCAGCCGGGTGGGCCCCGGCCCGCCGAAGCGGTGGGCGTCGGCGCCCCAGCCCACCCTCACGGCAGCAGGGCCTCGGCCAGAGCCAGGTCGCCGGGGTAGGTCACCTTCAGGTTGGCCGCCTCCCCTTCGACGCATGCCACGCTCCCCCCGATGCGTTCCACCAGGACGGCGTCGTCGCCGGCATCGTCGTCGCTCGCTTCGTGGGCGGCGCGCAGCACCTCTACCTTGAAGCCCTGCGGCGTCTGCGCCCCGGCCAGGTCGCCGCGCTCCACCGTCGCCACGACCCAACCGTCGCCCACTCGCTTGAGGGTGTCGCGCACCGGGACCACCGGCACCACCGCGTCAACCCCTCCCGACAACAGGCGGTCGATGACCCGCCGCACCAGCTCGGGGGTGGCCAGGGGCCGGGCGGCGTCGTGCACCAGGACGTGGGAGGCGCCGGGCGGGAGGGCGTCCAGGCCGGCCCGCACCGAGTCGCGACGCCGCGGCCCCCCGGGCACTCCCCCGGGGAGGTCGCCCACCAGGACTACCCCGCTCACCCCCCCGTGCACCAGGGCGTCCCGCCCCCATTCCCAGAGAGGTCGCCCCCGCAGGAGCGCGGCGTGCTTCCCCCCCCCGAAGCGATCGCCCCGGCCGGCGGCGACGAGGATTCCGTGCACCATCACGGCTCCAGTCGGGCGAAGATGATGCGCCCCACGGCGGTGCGCAGGGTGCTGGCCACTTCCACCTCGACCGTGCTGCCCACCAGCGCCGCAGCTCCCTCGACCACCACCATGGCCCCATCGTCCAGATAGCCGACCCCCTGGCCCGGCTCGGTGCCCTCCCGCTCCACTTTCAGCGTCAGCCGATCCCCGGCGGCGCGCACCGGCCGCAGCAACTCGCCGAGGGCGTGCGGGTTGAGGACCGGCACGCCGCGCAGCCCGGCGGCGCGCACCAGGTTGGAATCCGTGGAGATCAGGGTGGCCCCGCTGCTCAGGCAGATGGCGATCAGCTTGGCATCCACCTCCTCGAAGCCGGGGATCTCGGCCTCCACGGTGTGCAACTCCACGGCGGGCAGGTCGCGCAGGGCCTCGAGCACCTCGAGCCCGCGGCGGCCGCGGCGGCGCCGGTCCTTGTTGCCGGAATCGGCAATGCCCTGCAACTCGTCGAGGACGAACTCGGGGATCCACAACTGGCCGCCCACCAGCCCGGCCCGGGCCAGCTCGAGCACTCGCCCATCGATGGCGGCGGCGCTGTCCACGACGTAGCCGCCGGGGGTGGGCAGGTGCCCCGTGGGCCGCCGGGAGCGAAGCCCGGCGGCGGCCAACAGGTCGTGGGCCCGGGCGGCGAACACCCGAGCCCCGGCGGCGGCGAGCACCAGCACCACCAGCCCCGCCACCGGCCACCCCACTGCCGGTGGGGTGAGCAGCACCAGGGGCACGCTCGCCACGACTCCGACCAGCAGGCCGGCCACCATGCCGAAGGCGCCGGCGAAGAGCTGCGGGCCGGAGGCCCCGGACGCCAGATCGGGCGCCCGGTCGAGGCCTCGCCGGATACCCCGCCCCAGCAGCCCCCCGGCGACGTACCCGATCCCCGCCCCCAGCACCGACCCGAGCACCACCGCGACATCGGTATTCACGGAGCCGGTGCCGAACCAGCCGGGCGCCTCCCGGCCCACCAGGAATCCCGCGGCGGTGAAGGCCAGGGTCACCAGAAGGCGAACCAGTTCGATGATCATCGGCTGCTCAGAACTCCTCGGGCACCTCGACTCTGGGCAGGGACTTGTCGAGCCGGCGCATCGCCTCCTCTTCGCTCACGTCGAGGGCGAAGCGGAGTTCGCTGGCCAGGATCAGCCTCGCTTTGGACAGCATGCGCTTCAGGGCCGGCGAGATCCCTTTGGTCTGCTGGGCGTAGGTGAGATCGCGTACCACCTCGGCTACCTGGAAGATATCGCCGCTGTTGATCTTCTCGGTTAGCAGTTTGTACCAGCGGCTCCAGTTGGCCCCGGCTTCCTCCGGGGGCAACTGGAAGGTGGCCAGCACTCTGCGAGCCACCGTTCGGGAGATCACGGGGCGCACCCCCTGGTCCACCGCTTTGTGGACCGGCACCTTGAGGATGAGCTGGTCGGTGGCCACCTCGAGCACGAAGTAGTCGGTGCGCTGCCCCTGGAACGGGAGCTTCTCCTTCCTGGCGATCACCGCCGCCCCATGATGGGGGTAGACCACCTTGTCACCCACGGTGAAGGGCGAGGGGGCGGGCTTGGGAGGAGGAACGGGCTTCGGCGCCGGTGGCTTGGCCTCCTTCTTCCGGGGAGCCGCCACCGGCTTCTT
>CAYGYX010000071.1:0-1881 GCA_964354255.1 uncultured Acidimicrobiia bacterium
GGCAAGCTCCTCCACAACCAGTCCGCCCTTTGGATCCGCGGCGCCCTCTACGCCGCCACAGGGATCGCAGTGACCTCTGTCCCTTGGGTGCTCGGACAACCACCGGAGGCAACATGATCAAGCTTCTCGTCGTCGAGGACGAGCCGCAGATCCGGCGCGCCCTAACGGTCGGCCTGCGTGCCCGGGGTTACGAGATCGAGGCAGCCGCCTCAGGGCAGGAAGCCCTGCAACGAGCTGTCGCGGCCACGCCGGATGGAGTGGTCCTCGACCTCGGCGTGCCTGATTGCCGGGGTGTCGAGCTGGTCCGTCTGCTGCGGGCATGCACGGTGGGGCCCATTGTGCTGCTGTCGGCGCGGGATCAGGAGCAGGACAAGCTGGCTGCCCTTGACGCCGGGGCCGACGACTACGTGACCAAGCCTTTCGACATGGGGGAGCTGCTGTGCCGCCTCCGGGCCGGCCTGCCCGGGACGACGATGGGGGAGGGGGCTTGCTCTACCTGGGTGGAGACCCCGGACTTCGTGCTGGACCTGGCGGCCAAGCGAGCGTACGTGGGAGGCGAGGAAGTGCCGCTGACCCCAACCGAGTGGCAACTGGTGGAGGTTCTGGTGCGTCACCGAGGGGGGTTGGTCCCCGAGCGTGAGCTGCTCGATCACCTGCCGGGTTCTCGGTCCGAGGAGGAATCCAAGGCCTTGCGTCGGTCCATGGCCGAGATTCGGGGCAAGTTGGAGCCCGACCCTGCCCGTCCCCGTTACCTGCTGGCCGAGCCGGCCCTGGGGTACCGCTTCCTGGCGGCGTAGCGGGACTGCCGTCTGCCTGCCGGCACCCGTCGTCTGTCCGGGTGACGGCGGCGCGGGGTCGGGAAAGAGAACCGGCCCGGGCTGAAGCCCGGGCCGGTCCCCGCAGGGCGGCTGCGCTCAGGCGCTCTACTTCAGCCCGTCTGGTTTGGCCTTCGTGGCGTATTCGGTCATGCCTTGGAAGTCGATCATCACGACGGGCTCGTCTCCCACGACCCAGCCATCGTGGCCCGGCGGGATCATCACCAGGTCCCCCGGGTGGGCCTCGAACTCGGTCCCGTCGTCCATGCGGGCCCGCAACACTCCCGACACGTGGTACTCGAAGTGGGCGGCCTGGCAGCTCTCGGTCTGGGCGATCGGCTTGACCGACTCCGACCACCGCCAGCCAGGCTGGAAGACCGCCCGGCCGATCGTCGCCCCGCCCATGTTGATCAGCTCCAGGCGTCCCAGCGGGAATTCCCGGACCTCATCCGGCTTCGTGAAACTCTTCTTCTCTGCCTTCTTCATGGCCTCTCCTTGTCGGCGGCTGCGGCCACCGGGGATCCGCCGGCCGCACGCTGCCCTTCCTTTGGGACGAAGCCTATGGAGGGGCGCGCGGCTAGAGGAAGGGGTTCTTCAATGGAACCCGAGGCGAGTTGGCCGCCGTGCTCCGACCGCCTCGCAACCCCCGCTACCCCTCCAGGGTGAAGCTGCCGGCCTCGGTGCCGGGGGTGTAGGTCCCCTCGGTGTACAGGCCGTCCACGGCGGTGCCGGTGGAGCTGCCCCCGTTGTAGACCAGGTAGGTGGCCCCGATCTCCAGTTCCGCCGAGGAGAGCACCAGGGACTGGAACTGCTTGGTGGGCTGTCGGGTGTCAAGATCTCTGGGACAGGTCATGGTTTGGTGCCTGACCCAAAGGAGATCGTCGATGGGCCATCATCTCCTCGCCCTGCTACGAAGGAAGACCCGGAGCTGTCCGGCGGTTGGGGGGCGGGTGCGGTCGGAGCGGTCGGCTGTGCCCGTCTGGAGATCCTGCCGCCTGCTGGCCGGAGGTCCTGACCCGGGTCGGTCGGACGTAGGGCAGCCCTGAACCCGGAGGATGCTGTGGCC
>CAYGYX010000071.1:1981-9227 GCA_964354255.1 uncultured Acidimicrobiia bacterium
GGCGTCAGATCGAGAAGGCCGGCGAGGATCTCATCGGTGTGCTGACCGAGGGTGGGGGGAGGAAGCCGGACGGTTGCCGGCGTCGCACTGAGGCGTACAGCCGGCCCCACCATCTGCAGCGGGCCGAGAGTGGCATGGTCGACGGTGACTACCTGGCGGCTGTGCACCACCTGGGGGTCACCGAACACCCGGTCGATGGTGTTGATGGGGGCCACAGAAACCCCGGCCGGACCTAGCCGCTCCATCCATTCCGCGGTGGTGCGCGTTCTGGTCACTTCCTCTATGAGAGGCACCAGTTCTCCTCGATTCTGCGTCCGGTCCGCGTTGGTGGCGAAGCGGGGGTCCTCCAGCAGTCTGCCCAGCCCCAGTTCCTCGCACAGAACGGCGAAGAGCTTGTTGTTCCCGGCACCGATCACGACGTAGCCGTCAGCTGTGCGGAACGCCTCGAAGGGGGCCACAGAGGCGTGAGCACTCCCCTGCGGGGCCAACACGTGTCCGGCCATGAGGTAGCCGCTGGCCGCGTTGATGAGCATGGCGAGGTCGGTGGCCAGCAACGAGGCTTCGACCAGCTGCCCACCTCCCGTAGCTGCCCGGGAGATGAGAGCGGCCAGGATGTTGCCGAAGGCGTAGATGCCGGTGCATACATCGACGAGGGCGACCCCGACGGTGACCGGTGGGCCGCCCGGCGTGCCGGTGATGCCCATCAGCCCGCCCAGAGCCGACACCATGACGTCGTAGCCTGCCCAATCGCGGTATGGCCCCGTTGTGCCATAGCCAGTTATCGAGCAGTAGACCAGGCCCGGGTTCAGGGCGTGCAGATCCTCGTAGGAAAGGCCGAACCTGGCCATCACCCCGGGCCGGAAGCTCTCAACGAGCACGTCGGCCCTGGTCGCCAGCTCCCGCGCCAGCGACGCACCGCGGCGGTCCCTGAGATTGAGTGTGAGACTCCGCTTGTTGCGGTTCAGTCCCATGAAGTACGCCGACTCGCCCCCGACGAAGGGCGGGCCGAACGCACGGCAGTCATCGCCGACACCGGGCCGCTCCACCTTGATGACGTCTGCCCCGAGATCTCCGAGAAGCATCGTGCAATAGGGACCGGCAACAACTCGGCTGAAGTCGACGACACGGATCGCGCTCAGGACACCATCGGCACGGGCCCGGCCCTTCCGCCGGCGCGGTGCCAGCGAGGGTGGGTGGTTCGGCGATGGCGCATCAGCGCTCGCGGGCTGTCTTCGCGCCGGCATGTCCGCCGAGGCTAGCGCTTAGGTTGGCGGCCTTCAGTGGTGTGCTGCCGGACGGAATCGGGGTGTTGTGCTCCCCGTGGTACCGGCCGTCGAGACCGAGGACGGTGCATCGCCCGGATGTGCCGACGGCGCGGCGGATGGTGCGCCTGGTCGATGGGGTGCCGGTACCCGTGCGGCGTGGGTGTTGGAACCGGGGCCCTCTCCTCGGGTCCGCCCCGTCCCCCCTCCTCATCCCATGTGGGCGGCGGCCGACCAGGGGAGGCGGCGGCGCCGGCCGAGGCGCCGGGTCGGCGCGAGGGAAAGTCCACACCGCGACCGCCGAGGCGGAACCGGGCACCCACCTCTGGACTTCCTGCCCGACGGAACCCCGGAGGGCGAGGCGGATGCCTACCTTCTGATGCCGTGCCCGACCGCGACCATTGAGGTAGGTGTCCGACTGTGCCACCCACGTGCGGGAGCCCTCCACCGGGAAGGCCGAGGACCGGAGGGTGTCGGCGATAGAGGCTCCTGGCGAGCGGTACTTCCCGCCGGCCGCAACCCCTTTGACGACCCCGCAGACCAGCGGTTCCGTCGTTCCGGGATGCTCATCTACGGATCCGGCGCGGCCGGGGAGAGCAGCTTGTGGCCGCAGCGCTCACTCAAGCCGTGCGAACGCGCCGGCGGCGGACCAACCGGCGAACGAGCAGCCCCACCGCGACGATGAGGCCGACCAGGACGACCAACCCGGCGATCACCCAGGGCCAGCCTATGACGGCCGCGATCACGAGCGGGTCGTTCCAGTTCGTGCCCTCGTACTGCAGTGGGGTCAGCCGGTCGAGCCCCGGATCGGAGCCGTCGAACCGCATCGAGCCCCAGGTGGTCCGACTGACCGGGTACGGATCGTCCTGCACCGACAGCTCCCGATCCAAGATGAGCGTCGGGCGCGCGGTGCGGTCGTAGCGCGGCCAGATCGGGGCGCTGTCGGCGGCCGGAACGCCGGTCGTCGCGAACCCGACCCACAGCTCCTGGACGGCGTTGGCGAGCGCGGGGTTGCGGGGATCATTCCCAACGAATTCCGGGGCCGCGTCCAGGTTGCCGAAGACGAACGGCAGCTCGATCGCGTGCGGCGCCCCCAGCCGGCCGTCCAGGTCCGGCGAGGTGACCGTCGCCAGGTACATCCACACCGGCACCCCGCGATCCGCCAGCGCCTCTGCCATGCGGATGGCGGGCATCCGGAAGCTCACGTCCCCCGACATCGCCATGCCGGTCTGCGCCTGGTTGAGCTCCGGCCGCTCCCCCCGGTAGTCGGCGATGACCTCGTCCGCGCGATCGCCGACCAGGGACTCCAGCCAGGGCCGGTAGAACCGGAGCGGCAGCCGGTTGAGCTCGGAGATGTAGTAGATCCAGTAGCGGGCCTCGTCGAGGTTCGTGCCGATGATGACCGGCACCGAGGGCCCATCCGGCGACGCGATGCGGCGCATCGGGAGGTCGGGCAGGATCGCCCCGTCCACGAGCGGATGGAAGGCCGTGTCGGACAGCTCGGTGTCGTAGATGCGCCGGGCGGCCGCGAGCACCTGATCCGTCGAGAGGTCGAGTACGTCGCCGGGCGCCTCGACCTCCGAGAGCTCGACGAACCGCTCGAACACGCGCTGCGACCACTCCGGGGTCGCGACCGTCCCGGCCGTCCCGCTCTCGAGTATCACGCGGTCGTAGAGCCCGTCGGCGGACGGCGCGCCGAGCAGCGCCGAGAGGCTGATCGAGCCGGCGGATTCGCCGAAGACGGTCACGTTCGAGGCGTCGCCGCCGAACGCCGCCGCGTTCTCCCGCACCCAGCGCAGGCCCGCGATCTGGTCTTGGAGCCCGTTGTTCCCACTCGTCGCGTACTCCGAACCCAGGCGACTGAGGTCCAGCCAGCCGAACGGGCCGATCCGGTACTGCAGCGTCACCAGCACCACCCCGCGCTCGGCGAAGGCGGCCCCGTCGTACCAGGGATCCCGAGCCGAGCCGGCGGTGAAGCCGCCCCCGTGGATGAAGACCATCACCGGGGCTGCACCGCTCGTCGACGGCGTCCAGACGTTGAGGGTGAGGCAGTCCTCGGAGGTGGGCGTTCCCTCGGCCATCTCGTGCGGGTCCGGGTCCTGCGGGCACGCCGGACCGAACTCGGTCGCGTCACGGACCGCCGTCCATGGCTCCACCGGCCCCGGCGGCAGCCAGCGGCGGGCGCCGATCGGCGGCGCCGCGTACGGGATCCCGCGGAATACCTCGATCCCGCCTGCCAGCGTCCCGACGACGGGACCGGATGTGGTCTCGACAATCGGAGCATCGGCGGAGGCGGACGCCGCGGCCGGCGACAAGGTGAGCGTCAGGCTGAGCAGTACCGGTGCAGCGAGACGTGGCAAGCTCATCGCGGGCGACGCTAGCACCCACCTCCGGAAGCCGACGCGGGAGCAGGCGCCGTTCGGCCCCCCGGTCGCACGGGCCGTCCCTCTCACAGGATCTTGTACTTCGGTCCCCCGCCGCCTTCGGGAACGTGCCATTGGATCACCTGGTGAGGGCACTTCGTCCGGCACGTCTGGCAGTGGACGCAGTTGGAAGGGTTCAGGACGAGTTCGTGGTCTTCGAATCGGTATACGTCGGCGGGGCAGAAGAAGGCGCAGGGATGCACCCCGTAGTCTCGGAAGCAGGCCGCGCACCCGTCCGGGTCGGAGATCCTGATGTGCGACGGCTCCTCCTCCCGGTGGATGGTCCCGGAGAGGGCGACGTCGCTCAGACGGTCGTAGCCGCCGCGGTAGTCCCGCTTCAGATGGACGCGCTTCATTCCCTGGTGGTCGAGCTCCGTCCTGATCCGTTTCGGGATGAGCCCCTGGATCAGAGAGAGCGGGGCTCCCAGGTAGACGGTGCGACCCTTGGTGAACATCTGCCGGTAGTTCTTGCCCCGTTTCAGGTCGGCGATGACGGGACTCGCCTGCAGCAACTCCCCGTACCGCTGCAGGGTCTTCTCGCTGAAGTCGTCGCGCTCGATGGCCCCCATGACGGTTTGCCCTGCGAGCAGGCCGGAGCGCATGGCGTTGTGCCAGCCCTTCAGCTTGCGCACGTCGGTGAAGCCGGCATCGTCGCCCACGATCAGCGCCCCGTCGGTGTAGGGGCGGGGCAGGGCAAAGTAGCCGCCCTCGGGCAGGGTCTTGGCGCCGTAGGCGATCACCTCGCCGCCCTCCAGAATCCCGGCGATGTAGGGATGGGACTTGAACACCTGCAGCTCCTGCTGCGGGTTGAGGTCGGCGTACTTCCAATCCAGGGCCAGCACCAGCGCCACCACGACGGTGCTCTTGTCCACGCTGTAGATGGTGCCGCCGCCGAACACGTTGGCCAGGGGGAAGCCGAAGGTGTGGACGACGTGGTTCTCCCCGAAGGAATGGTCGGGCGGCAGCTTGATCGCCTCCTTGACGCCGAGGGAGTGGATCTGATGGATGCGGCCCTGGTCCAGCCCCTTCTTCTTCACCACGTCTTCCGCCAGCTGGCCCAGGGAGCCTTCGGCGAACACGGTGACCTTGGCCTCGATGTTCTCGCCGGGCACGAAGTTGACCTGCCGGTTGCCCTCTCGATCGAGGCCCTTGTCGCCGAGTCTCACCCCGACGATGCCGGACTCGCCGTAGAGCACCTCGGTGGCGGCAAACCCGGCGTAGAACCTGACCCCGAGGGACTCCGCCTCCTTGACCAGCCAGCGCACCATCTCGCCGCCCGAGAGCACCAGGTTGCCCTGGTGCCGCAGGTAGGGCGGGACGACCCACTCGGGCAGCTTGATCGCCCGGGACTTGGTCAGGAACAGCGTGTCGTCCTTCTGAACCACGCTGTTCAGGGCTCGGGTTATGAACGGGTCCTTCCTCTCCTTCCAGTCGGGAATCAAGTCGGTCAGCACCTGCGGTTCGAACACGAGGCCGGACAGGATGTGCTGACCGGCCTTGTCCGACTTGTCGATCACCGCCACGCTCTCCGCCCTGCCCTTTTCGTTGAGCAGCTGCTTGAGCTTGATGGCGACGGCCAGGCCGGCCGGGCCGCCCCCGACGATGAGGACATCGATCTTGTTGGTCCTGGTCATCGCTGCACCGCCCCGGGCTCGAGGGCTTCGATGAGTTGCGGGATGCTCTCCTCCAGGCTTCCCACCACTCCTAAGTCGGCCACATTGAAGATGGGCGCCTTGGCATCCTTGTTGATGGCGATGACGATGTCCGAGCTCTGCATGCCGGTGAGGTGCTGCACCGCCCCCGATATGCCGATGGCGACGTACACCCGGGGTTTGACGGTCTGTCCGGTCTGTCCGACCTGATGGCCGCGGTCGATCAGGCCGCGCTCCACCGCGGCTCTCGAGGCGCCGACCATGCTCTCGACCCCGAGGAAGCGGCCC
The DNA here is from genome assembly GCA_964354255.1 of uncultured Acidimicrobiia bacterium. Lineage (GTDB taxonomy): Bacteria > Actinomycetota > Acidimicrobiia > Spongiisociales > UBA11373 > VGBK01. The sequence goes on from CAYGYX010000071.1 coordinate 7,607, forward strand.
AGCCGATCGGCGAGCGGCCGGATGTACGTGTCGTAGTTCTCCTTGGTGCGCAGGCCCGCGCCGCCGGAGACGATTGCCCCCGCCTCGGTCAGCTCGGCGCCGGCCGGTATCGGCTCGTAGCTCACCAGGCTCACCCCGGCATTCGCTTCGGCGGACCGCGGGACGTGCCTGACTATCTCCCCACTTCGGGAGTCGTCACGGGGCAGCGCTTTCATCACTCCGGGGCGGGCCGTCGACATCTGGATGTCGGCGTTCTGGGTGATGATGGAGGCCATGATGTTGCCCCCCAGCGCCGGCCGGGTCTGGCGCAGTATCCCGGTGTACTCCTTTCCCGCCCGCTTCAGGTCGATGAGGTCGAGGCCGGTGCAGTCGGCGGTGAGGCCGGAACCGGTGCGGTAGGCCACGCGCGGGGCGAGTTCCCGGCCCAGGGGTGTGGCGGCGAACAGCATGATCTGCGGCCGGTACTCGGCGATCAGTTCGCTCACCGTGTTGGAGAAGGGGAGCGGCGAGAAGTGGGCGAGCCCGTCGTGCTCGGCGACGTAGACCTTGTCGGCCCCGTGGGCGATGAGGTCCCGGGCCAGCGGTGCGACGTCGGCGCCCAGCAGCACGGCCGCCACCTGCTCGTCGAGGCTCCGGGCGATGGAGGACGCCCGGCCGAGCAGTTCGAAGGCGGCCGGGTGCAGCCCGCCCTCGTCGTGTTCGGCGTACACCCATACCTCCCCCCGGAAGGTGGGTTCCCGGTCCCCGGGCAGCCGGTACTGCTCCCCGGTGTCCCGTTCCACCGCCTTTGAGGTCAGCTTGGCCTCGTAGAGCTGACCGATCTTGGCGGCCAATTCGCGCATGTCGTGCACGTACACGCAGTTCTTGGTGCTGACCTCCTTGGGCGAGAAGATCCGCTGCACCGTGGTGCGGGAACCGGTCAGTCCGATCCGGGTGGGATCGGCCTGAATATCGTCCACGTTCCAGGCGGTGATCTCCTGGTCGTAGGCCCAGGAAGTCCGACTGAAGGAGGCGAAGGGCGGCTCGGTCCAGTTGGTGACGGTGATGAGCGCCGGGTAGCTGTTGGGGGTCAGGACCTCCCGGCCGTTGCGGGTGATGCGCGCCACTTCCAGGGCGCCGTCCGAGTAGCGAAAGGAGGTGGCGTAGGCAATCTGCGGGATGCCCAGCTCCTCGGCGACCTGCGGGGGCACCTGGGCCGTGTCCCCGTCGACGGACTGCATGCCGGTGATGATGAGGTATTCCCGATCGCCGGCGAAGAACTCCGTCTCGATCTTGCGGATCGACTGGCTCAGCGGATACGCGGTGGCCGGGGTGTCGGCTCCGCCCAGCCTCCGATCGGTGAGTAGCACGGCGCGGTCGGCGCAGATCGACATGGCGTAGCGGAGCACCTCGTCGGCAAAAGGTGGCCCCATGGTCAGGGCGACGATGCGGCCGTCCCGTTGGCTGCGCAAGGCGGCGGTGAAGGCCAACGCTTGCCTGTCCAACTCGTTGCAGACGGTATCGAGCATGCCTCTTCTCAATGTGCCCTTCTCCCAATCCCATGCGTCGGGTGGGATGTTCCTGATGTCGGGTACCTGCTTGACCAACACGATGTAGTTCATGCCAGCCCTTCATTCGTGTC
>CAYGYX010000072.1:0-9075 GCA_964354255.1 uncultured Acidimicrobiia bacterium
TCCCCACATTCACATGCGGCTTCGTACGCTCAAACCTCGCCTTACCCATGGCTGCTCAGCCCTCCCTCAATACTCTCCCCGGACCTTCGCCACGATCTCTTTGGCGATGGGCTCGGGAATCGGTTGGTACGAATCGAACTGCATGGTGTAGTTGGCGCGCCCCTGGGTGCGGGAACGCAGGTCGGTGGAATAGCCGAACATCTCTCCGAGGGGCACGGCGGCCGTGATCACCCGCAGCCCGCCCCGCTGCCCCATCTCGCCGATGTGGCCGCGGCGCCCGCTGAGGTCGCCGATGACGTCCCCCATGTACTCCTCGGGAGTCACCACCTCGACCGCCATCATCGGCTCGAGCAACAGCGGGCCGGCGCGACGCGCCGCCGCCTGCAAGGCCATGGAGCCGGCGATCTTGAAGGCGAGATCCGAGGAGTCGACGGCGTGATGGGAGCCGTCCACCAGGATGGCCCGCACGTCGAGCATGGGGTACCCGGCGAGCACCCCCGAATCGAGCGCCTGCTCGATGCCGGCATCGACCGCGCGGATGAACTCGCGGGGGATAACCCCGCCCTTGGTCTTGTCGACGAACTCGTAGCCGCCGCCCGGGTTGGGCTCCAGGTCGATGGCCACGTGCCCGTACTGGCCGTGCCCGCCCGTCTGCTTGACGTAGCGGCCCTCGACCCCCCGGACCGCTTCGCGAATCGTCTCCCGGTAAGCCACCTGCGGCCGCCCCACGTTGGCGTGCACGTCGAACTCGCGCTGCAGGCGATCGACCAGCACCTCGAGGTGCAGCTCGCCCATCCCCCACAGGATGGTCTGGCCGGTCTCTTCGTCGTTGCGCACCAGGAAGGTGGGGTCCTCGTCGGAGAGGCGACGCAGGCCGTCCCCCAGCTTGTCCTGGTCGGACTTGGTACGCGGCTCAATGGCGATGGAGATGACCGGCGCCGGGAAGACCATGGACTCCAGCTGGATGGGAGCGCGCACCGCCGACAGCGTGTCCCCGGTGGTGGTGCCCTTGAGACCCACCACGGCGACGATGTCGCCGGTGAAGACGTCCTCGATGTCCTCCCGATGATTGGCGTGCATCCGCAGCAGGCGGCCGAAGCGCTCCTTGCGGCCGGTGGTGACGTTGAGGACGGTGTCGCCCTTGGCGGCGTGGCCGGAGTACACGCGGAAGTAGGTGAGCGTACCCACGTAGGCATCGCCCTGGATCTTGAAGGCGAGGGCGGCGAAGGGCTCGGAGTCGTCGGCGCGTCGGGTGAGCGGCTCGTGCTCCGCGCCGGGCCTGCTGCCCTCTACGGGGGGCAGGTCCACCGGGCTGGGCAGGTACCAAACGACGGCATCGAGGAGCGGCTGCACCCCCTTGTTGCGGAAGGCGGAGCCCATGAGCACCGGCACGAAGTGCCCGCTCAGCGTGCCCACTCGCACCGCGTGGCGGATCTCCTCGGGAGTGAGGACGGAGTCGGCGAGGTAGCGCTCCAGCAGGTGCTCATCGGCCTCAGCGAGCTTCTCCAGCATCACGTGGTGCCACTTCTCGGCGTCGGGCACCAGGTCGGCCGGGATCTCGACCGTGTCCCAGCGGTCGCCCATGCCGTCCAGCCAGATGTGGGCCTTCATCTCGACGAGATCGACTACCCCGCGGAAGTTGGCCTCGCTCCCCACCGGCAGCTGCAGCACCAGCGGATTCGCTTCGAGGCGTTGGGCGATGGAGTCCACCGAGGCGAAGAAGTCGGCCCCAACGCGGTCCATCTTGTTGACGAAGCAAAGGCGGGGCACCCCGTAACGGGTGGCCTGGTGCCAGACCGTCTCGGACTGCGGCTCGACTCCAGCCACGGCGTCGAAGATGGCCACCGCCCCGTCGAGCACCCGCAGCGCCCGCTCCACCTCGACGGTGAAATCGACGTGCCCCGGGGTGTCGATGATGTTGATCCAGGTGTCCTTCCACAGGCAGGTAGTGGCGGCCGAGGTGATGGTTATGCCGCGTTCCTGCTCCTGGGCCATCCAGTCCATGACGGCGGCACCCTCGTGGACCTCGCCCATCTTGTAGGTCTTGCCCGTGTAATAGAGGATGCGCTCGGTAGTGGTGGTCTTGCCGGCGTCGATGTGCGCCATGATCCCTATGTTCCGCGTCCGGCTCAGGGGGTACTGGCGCAGTCGAGTGAGGGCAACGCCGGCAGACATGGCTCCTACCAGCGGTAGTGGGCGAAGGCCTTGTTGGACTCCGCCATCTTGTGGATGTCCTCGCGCCGTTTCACCGCGGCACCGGTGCGGTTGGCGGCGTCGAGGATCTCGAAGGCGAGCCGCTCCTCCATGGTGTGCTCGCGACGCTGCCGGGAGTAGTTCACCAGCCAGCGCACCGCCAGCGTCTGGCCGCGGCGGGGGCGCACCTCCACCGGCACCTGGTAGGCCGAACCGCCCACCCGCCGGGAGCGCACCTCCACCTGGGGACGAATGTTGTCGATGGCCCGCTTCAGGATCTGGATGGGATCCTGGCCCGCCCGGCGCTCGACGATCTCGAGGGCGCCGTAGATGATCTTGCGAGCCTTCTCCTTCTTCCCCTTCCACAACAGCTTGTTGACCAGCTGGCTGACCAGCACGCTGCGAAATACGGGGTCGGCCTCCAGTTCACGGATCTCGGCCGGGGCGCGTCGCACGGCTACGACTCCTTCTTCTTGGCGCCGTAACGGGAGCGCGCCTTGCGGCGGTCGGCCACTCCGGCGGCATCGAGGGTGCCCCGGATGACCTTGTAGCGAATGCCGGGGAGGTCCCTCACCCGGCCGCCGCGAATGAGCACGATGGAGTGCTCCTGCAGATTGTGGCCCTCGCCGGGGATGTAGGCGGTGACCTCGACCCCGGTGGCCAGCCGCACCCGGCACACCTTGCGCAGGGCCGAGTTTGGCTTCTTGGGGGTCACCGTGTAGACGCGCGTGCACACCCCGCGCCGCTGGGGCGCACCGGCCAGGCCGGGCGTCTTGTCTCTCTTCGTCTTCGGCTTCCGGCCCTCACGGACCAGCTGCTGGATGGTCGGCACGCCGTTCCTCGCTCGACACACCGCCCCGCCGGGCGGCTTCTCTTCTCCTTACATGCGAAAGTCGGCTCCTCGGCCCGCTACCGGACCGATTCGCCGACCCGCTCCTGACCCCCTTCCGGGGCATGTGACCCGACTCGGGTCGAAGCCGGGCCGCCCCCCCACACGGAAGGGACTAGGGGGACTGAGTCACGGCGGCCGAGTATAGGCGCGGCCGCGCAAACACCGCAAAGCCGCGCCGTCGATAGGCCGGGGGCCTCGGCGGATCCCGCCGGGCCCCCGGGAAGGCGCTTTCGTCGGTCACCGGGCTACTCGGCGGGACCCCCGTCGCCGGCAGCGGCCGTACCCGACCCGGCGGCTTCCTCGGCCAGCTCCTCCGCATCCCGACGAGCGCCGAGCGAGGCCAGCCATTCCGCCGGGTTGGCGGGCAGGGCCTCCTCGCTGGGCTCGAGGGGTGGGCCTCCGAAGAGGCCGAGGGCGCTCACCGCGGTAGCCCCGGGGAGCAGCGGCTGCACGGCCTGGTAGAGGTCGCCCCCCGTCCCCGCCGGGATGAGCTTGCCGATGATGACGTTCTCCTTCAGGCCCCGGAGAAAATCGGACCGGCCCTGCAAGGCGGCTTCGGTCAGGACCCGCGTAGTCTCCTGGAAGGAGGCCGCCGACAGCCACGAGTCGGTCGCCAGCGAGGCCTTGGTGATCCCCATGAGCTCGGGACGCCCCTCGGCGGGGTGCTTGCCGTCCTGGACCAGCTCGCGGTTGGTCTCGAGGAACTCGCGGTCGTCCACCAGCTCGGCCGGCAGGTAGTCGCTGTCGCCGGGGTTGACCACCCTCACCCGGCGCAGCATCTGGCGCACGATCATTTCGATGTGCTTGTCGTGGATGTCGACGCCCTGGCTGCGGTACACCTCCTGTACCTGGTCGACCAGGTACTGCTGGGCGGCGCGCACCCCCTGGATCTCCAGGACTTCCTTGGGATCGAGCGGCCCCTCGGTGAGCTGAACGCCCGGGTCGATGTGCTCCCCATGGCGCACCCGCAGCCGGGCGAACCGGGAGATGGGGTACTCCTGCTCCACCCCGTCGTCGCCGGTGAGCACCACCTTATGGCCCGACTCGTCCTCGACGAGGGCCACGCTCCCGCCCCCTTCGGCGATGATCGCCTTGCCCTTGGGGGTGCGGGCCTCGAACAGCTCCACCACCCGGGGCAGCCCGTGGGTGATGTCCTCGCCGGCCACGCCCCCGGTGTGAAAGGTGCGCATGGTGAGCTGGGTACCCGGCTCGCCGATGGATTGAGCGGCGACGATGCCCACCGCCTCGCCCCTCTCCACCGGCCGCCCGGTGGCCAGGCTCAGCCCGTAGCAGGCGGCGCACACCCCGTGGCGCTCCTCGCAGGTGAGCACCGAGCGCACCCGCACGGCGGCCACCGCCGCCGCCGCGGAGATCGCCTCGAGTTGGCGCCGGCCGATCATGGTCCCGGCCTTCAGCTTGCCGCTGCCGGGCACGTCGACCAGCTTGCGGTCGACCTTGATGTCGTCGGCCAGCACCCGGCCGAAGAGCCGGTTCCGCAGGTTGCGGATGGGCTCGCCGCCGCGAGTGCGCACAGTCAACGTGATGCCCCGGTCGGTGCCGCAGTCGGCGGAGGCGATGATCACCTCCTGGGAGACGTCGACCAGGCGGCGAGTCAGGTAGCCCGAGTCGGCGGTGCGCAGGGCGGTGTCGGCCAGGCCCTTGCGGGCCCCGTGGGTAGAGATGAAGTACTCCAGCACCGACAGGCCCTCCCGGAAGTTGGAGAGGATGGGGCGGGGGATGATGTCGCCGCGCGGGTTGGCCACCAGGCCGCGCATCCCGGCGATCTGGCGCACCTGCATGATGTTCCCGCGGGCCCCCGAGCGCACCATCATGTCGATGGGATTGAAACGCTCCTTCTTGAGCGTCTCCTCCATGGACTCCTTGACCCGGTCGGTGGCCTCCGTCCAAATCTCGATGAGCTCCTGGCGCCGCTCGGCGTCGGTGATGACGCCGCGGCGGTAGTTGGTCTCGACCCGGGCGGCCCGCTCCTCGTATTCGGCCAGGATCTGGGGCTTGTCGGCCGGCGTCTTCACGTCTTCAAGGCCGATGGTGAGCCCGGCGCGAGTGGAGAAGCGGAAGCCGAGGTCCTTGATGGAATCGAGGAAGTGCTCGACGGTGGTCTTGTCGTACTCCTCGATGACGTCCTCGATGAGCGCTTTGACGTCGCTCTTCATGACGGTGGCGTTCACATAGGGGAAGTCGACGGGGAAGGCCTGGTTGATCAGGGCGCGCCCCAGGGTGGTCTCGATGTGGCGTGACCCGTCGACCGGCTCAGGATCGAAGAGCCGCTGCAGCTGCTCCGGGATCTGCTCGCGCCGGGCCGGGTCACCGGCCAGGTCGCCGACCCGCAGCCGGATGGGGGCGTGCAAGCCCAGTTCGCGGAGGTCGTAGGCCATGAGGGCCTCGTCGATGTCGGTGAAGGCCCGCCCCTCCCCCGGCTCCCCCACCACCTTCTCGGATAGGTAGTAGATGCCGATGACCATGTCCTGGCTGGGGGTGACGATGGGACGCCCGTGGGCCGGGGAGAGCACGTTGTTGGTGGAGAGCATGAGCACCCGGGCCTCGGCCTGTGCCTCGGCGGAGAGAGGCACGTGCACGGCCATCTGGTCGCCGTCGAAGTCGGCGTTGAAGGCCTCACACACCAGGGGGTGGATCTGGATGGCCTTGCCCTCGACCAGCACCGGCTCGAAGGCCTGGATGCCGAGGCGGTGCAGGGTGGGGGCCCGGTTGAGCAGCACCGGATGCTCCTGGATGACGTCCTTGAGCACATCCCACACCTGCGGCCGCTGCCGCTCAACCATGCGCTTGGCCGCCTTGATGTTCTGGGCCAGGTCCTGGTCGACGAGGCGCTTCATGACGAAGGGCTTGAAGAGCTCCAGTGCCATCGCCTTGGGCAGGCCGCACTGGTGCAAGCGCAGCTGCGGGCCGACGACGATCACCGAGCGGCCCGAGTAGTCCACGCGCTTGCCGAGCAGGTTCTGGCGGAAGCGGCCCTGCTTGCCCTTGAGCATGTCGGACAGCGACTTGAGGGGCCGGCTCCCCGGCCCGGTCACCGCCCGGCCGCGCCGCCCGTTATCGAACAGGGCGTCGACCGCCTCCTGCAGCATGCGCTTCTCGTTGTTGACGATGATCTCGGGGGCCCCGAGGTCGAGGAGCCGCTTGAGGCGGTTGTTGCGGTTGATGACCCGGCGGTAGAGGTCGTTCAGGTCGCTGGTGGCGAAGCGCCCACCGTCGAGCTGCACCATGGGCCGCAGGTCGGGCGGGATCACCGGCACTGCTTCGAGGATCATGGCGCCCGGTTTGTTGGTGCCCTGGGCGAAAGGGGTGAGCACCTTGAGGCGCTTGGTGGCCCGCTGCCGGCGCTGTGCCGAGTTCGACTCCAGGTCCCCCTTGAGCAGGGCAATCTCCTGGTCCATGTTGAGCCGGCCGAGCAGGTCCTTGACCGCCTCGGCGCCCATGCCCCCGGAGAAGTACTCGTGGTAGCGGTCGCGCACCTCGCGCCAGAGCTGCTCCGACTCGATCAGGTTCTTGACCTTGAGACTGCGGAACTCGTCGAAGGCCTCGACGACCAACTGCTCCTCGAACTCGGCCCGCTCCCGGCGGTCGCGGATCTCCCGCTCCGCCTCGCGACGGGCCCCCGAGAGCTCCTGGGCCTTGGCCCCGGCCTGCTCCATCTGGGCCAGCTCCGCTTCGAGGCGCTCCAGGCGCGCCGTGTGCCACTCGTCGAAGTCGCGGCGCACCAGGCCCACCTCGGTCTCCCGGGCCTGCTCCAACTCGGGCAGGGCCTTGTGCCGCTTGTCCTCGTCGACGTGGGTGATCAGGTAGGCGGCGAAGTAGATGACCTTCTCCAGGTCCTTGGGGGACATGTCGAGCAGGTAGCCAAGCCGGCTGGGGACACCCTTGAAGTACCAGATGTGGGTGACCGGGGCGGCCAGCTCGATGTGCCCCATGCGCTCCCGGCGCACCTTGGAGCGGGTCACCTCGACTCCGCAGCGCTCGCAGACGACGCCGCGAAAGCGCACGCGCTTGTACTTGCCGCAGTAGCACTCCCAGTCGCGGGAAGGCCCGAAGATGCGCTCGTCGAAGAGGCCGTCCTTCTCCGGCTTCAGCGTGCGGTAGTTGATGGTCTCCGGCTTCTTGACCTCACCGTGCGACCAGGCCCTGATCTGGTCGGCGGTGGCCAGGCCGATCCTCAGCTCATCAAACTGGGCCAAAGGGCGCTCCTCTTGCTAGTTCCGGTCGGTTCTCATCGGCTCATCGGCTCATCGGCCGTGCTCAGTCGCCCCGCTCCGGGCGGGAGATGTCGATGCCCAACGACTCGACCGTGCGGAAGGCGTCCTCGTCCAGCTCCCGCAGCTCGACTTCCTCGCCGGCCGACAGCATCTCCACGTTGAGACAGAGGCTCTGCATCTCCTTGATGAGCACCTTGAACGATTCAGGGATCCCGGGCTCCGGGATGTTCTCCCCCTTGACGATTGCCTCGTACACCTTGACCCGGCCGCGCACGTCGTCGGACTTGATGGTGAGCAGCTCCTGCAGGGCGTAGGCGGCGCCGTAGGCCTCCAGGGCCCACACTTCCATCTCCCCGAAGCGCTGGCCGCCGAACTGGGCCTTCCCGCCCAGCGGCTGCTGGGTGATCATCGAGTAGGGGCCGGTGGAGCGGGCGTGGATCTTGTCGTCCACCAGGTGCAGCAGCTTCAGGATGTAGATCCAGCCCACCGTGACCGAGCGATCGAAGGGCTCGCCGCTGCGACCGTCGTAGAGCACCGCCTTGCCCTGCTCGTCCACCAGGCGCTGCCCGTCGGGGTTGGGCCGGGCCTGCTCGAGGACGGCGGCGATCTCGGTCTCCCGGGCCCCATCGAATACCGGGGTGGCCAGCCGGGTCCACGCCTCGGCTCCGGCCGCCGCCTGGGTGGTGCCCTTGAATGGGAACCATCCCTGCGCGGCCGCCCACCCCAGATGGGTCTCGAGGATCTGCCCCAGGTTCATGCGGGAGGGCACGCCCAGCGGGGAGAGGATGATGTCCACCGGGGTGCCGTCGGCCAGGAACGGCATGTCCTCCTCGGGGAGGATCTTGGCGATGACGCCCTTGTTGCCGTGCCGGCCGGCCAGCTTGTCGCCTTCGGCGATCTTGCGCTGCTGGGCCACGTGCACCCGCACCAGCTCGTTCATGCCCGGAGGCAGCTCGTCGCCGTCCTCCCGCCGGAAGGTTCGCACGTTGATGGCCTTACCCGACTCGCCGTGGGGCACCTTGAGCGACATGTCCCGCACCTCGCGGGCCTTCTCGCCGAAGATGGCCCGCAACAGCCGCTCCTCCGGGGTCAGCTCGGTCTCGCCCTTGGGGGTGACCTTGCCCACCAGGTAGTCGTTGGGCCCCACCTCGGCCCCGATGCGAATGATCCCCTGCTCATCGAGGTCGCGCAGGGCCTCCTCGGCCACGTTGGGGATGTCCCGGGTGATCTCCTCAGCACCGAGCTTGGTGTCGCGGGCTTCGATCTCATACTCCTCGATGTGGATCGAGGTGAGGAGATCCTCCTTGACGAGCCGCTCGGAGACCACGATCGCGTCCTCGTAGTTGTGGCCCTGCCACGGCATGAAGGCCACCAGCAGGTTGCGGCCCAGGGCCAGCTCCCCGCCTTCGGTGGAGGGGCCGTCGGCGAGCACGTCGCCCTTGCGGACCCGCGTCCCCTCCTTGACCAGCGGCTTCTGGTTGATGCAGGTGCCCTGGTTGGAGCGGACGAACTTCTTCACCGGGTAGGCGACGCGCTTCCCGGAGGCCGGCTGCACCACCAACCGGTCGCCGGTCACCTCGACCACCTCACCCGCCTCGGCGGCGAGGATCGTGTCACCCGAGTCGCGGGCGGCGCGCATCTCCACCCCGGTGCCCACCAGCGGGGCCTCGGCGCGCAGCAGAGGGACCGCCTGGCGCTGCATATTGGAGCCCATGAGCGCCCGGTTGGCGTCGTCGTGCTCCAGGAAGGGGATGAGGG
>CAYGYX010000073.1:0-9066 GCA_964354255.1 uncultured Acidimicrobiia bacterium
GTCCTCTCCGCCGTCGTCGGTGCCGAGGAGGTGCGCCGACGACGGTGAGTCGTAGATGTCCTCGATGGTGGGGCTGGAGGGGGCGTAGGGGTCGTAGGGGGCCAGCAGCGGGGCGAACACTGCCACCAGCACCGCGAGGAGGAGCATGATCGCCCCGGTCATCCCCATCTTGGAGTGGCGGAAGCGCTCGAAGCCCTTCATGCCTCGGTCACCCTCGGGTCCAGCCGCAGGTAGATGAGCTCGGCGGCGAGGTTGGCCACCACCACGGAGATGGCCAGCATCAGGAAGGCGCCCTGTAACAGCGGGTAGTCGCGCTGGGCCACCGCGTCGACGGTGAGCTTGCCCAGGCCCGGCCAGGAGAACACCGTCTCCACCTGGATCGCCCCCGAAACCGTGAAGCCCAGGTTGAGGGCGATCAGGGTCACCAGGGGCAGCATGGCGTTGCGGAAACCGTGCCGGCGGATGATCTGGAAGGTGTTCAGCCCCTTGGCTTTGGCGGTGAGGATGTAGTCCTCTGAGAACACCTCCACCACCGATGAGCGCATGATCAACATGTACTCGCCCAGGAGCACCAGAGCGAACGTGAGGGTGGGCAGCAGCAGGTGCCTGAGGACGTCCCCCGCCGTCGCCCAGAGCCCCTGGTCGAGTCCGATGGTGATGCGGCCCCCGGTGGGCAGCCCCAGGTAGCGGCTCCCGAAAAAGAGCAGCAGGATCCCGAGGAAGAAGGTGGGTAAGGCCCAGGTGAACAGGGCGAACATCAGGGCCCCGACGTCCAGCTTGGTGCCACGCCGCCAGGCGGCCACCAGCCCGAGCAGCACCCCGAGGATGATGGACAGGACGTCGGCGGGGACGACGAGCCAGAGGGTGTTGACCAGGGCGGTGCCGAGCAGGCCGGCCACCGGCTGGTTCCGGTAGGCGTAGGAGGTGCCCAGGTCACCCTGGGAAAGGGCCCCCAGGTAGCGGAAGTACTGGCTATCGAACAGGCCGCCCTCCCCGGTGTTGAACAGCACCGGCTTGTCCAGGCCGTAGCGCTCCTGGAGGGCGGCCACCATCTCGGGGCTGAGGCGGGGGTCCTTGATGCCGGCCTTGGCCGGGTCGCCGGGGAGCACCCGGAAGAGGAAGAAGTTGAAGGTGATGACCACGAGGATCGTTACCGCGGCCCAGAGGGCCTTGCGCAGGAAGAGTGAGCCTCGAGTCATGGGCGGGCGCCGGGGAGGGGCCGGGCGGCCCCTCCCCGGTTGGTCCTGGCTATCCCGCCGGCCGGATCACGTTCAGGCTGGAGGGATCCTCCAGAGCCAGCCTGGTGGCGTCGGTGATCCAGCCGACGAAGCCGTCGTTGCGATAGGCCTCGGTCGACAGGGCGCAGTAGGGGATGATGTAGGGCAGGTCCTCATGCAGGATCTCTTGCATCTCGTGGACCATGCCGACGCGGGTGTCCAGATCGGTCTCCGTCGCCTGGGCGAGGAACAGCTCGTCGTACTCGGGGTTGCAGTAGCCGGACTCGCTGAGGCCGGTAGGGATCTCGTCACAGGTGAGCGCGCTCAGCAGGAACCCCGGGTCGGGGTCGGAGCCCCACCCCCACAGGATGACGTCGAAGTCCAGGCTCGGGCAGCACACTGAGGTCAGGGTGTCCGGGTCGAGGACCTGGATCTGAACCTCGACCCCCACCTGCCCCCACCAGTCGGCCAGGGTCTGGGCCAGACGGGGCCCGGTGTCGGAGTCGTCGGGGAAGTTCATGCGGAGGCTCAGCTCCGCCCGGTCCCCGCAGTCCATGGAGGCCGGACATTCCCGGACACCGTCGTCGTTGGTGTCCATGTAGCCCGCCTCGTCGAGGATGCGGTTGGCCTCGGCCAGGTCGAACGGGTAGTCCTCGATGGTGTCGTTGAACCAGATGCCCAGCCCGGTGGGCACGATGGCAATGCCCGGGGTCCCCAGCCCCAGCAGCAGGGTGTCGATGAGCTGCTGCTTGTCGACCGCGTGGGCCAGCGCCAGGCGGACCTGCCGGTCGCGCAGCGCCGGGTGGCCCGAGCAGATCCCGTCCGCGGCCGGGCAGTTCTCCGGCTCGGTGATGTTGAAGATGATGTCGGTCAGGTCCGGGGCGAGCGGCTCCCCGGTGGCCACGGTGATGTTGGGGTCGTCCTCCAGGGCGCCGATGGCGGTGGCCGGGAACTCGGTGATCATGTCCACGTCGCCGTTTTGCAGCGCCTGCACACGGGCGTCGGCGTTTTCGAAGGTCTGGAAGATGACCTCGTCCACCACGGGCCGCCCCTCCCAGTAGTCGTCGAAAGCGGCCAGGCGCACGTACTCACCCTGTCGGTGCTCGACCAGCGTGAAGGAGCCGGACCCGATCATCTCCGCGTTGTCGAAGGTGCCCGGGTCCACCGCCTCCCAGATGTGCTTGGGGAGGATGTACATGAAGACCATGCGGCCCTCGAAGCTCCCCGTGGGCACTTCCTTGGTGATGGTCACCGTGGTGGGGTCGGGGGCCTCGATGACCTCGTCCCCGTCGAAGTAGGAGGACATGTACACGCACCAATCACCGCAGTCCCGGTAGAGCTCCAGGGTGTACTTCACGTCCTCGCTGGTGAGCGGGGTGCCGTCGTGGAAGGTGGCGTTGTCCACCAGGTTCATCGTCCAGGTGAGCCCGTCCTCGGACACCGACCAGTCGGTGGCCAACTCGGGGACGTAGTTGCCGTCCATGTCGAGGGTGATCGGGGTGTTGTAGGTCAGCTCGTAGACGGTGTAGTCCTCGGTGAGCTCTCCCAGGCCCGGGTTGAGAGAGCTCGGGGACCCGCCCCACCCGATGCGGACGGTGCCTCCCTCGGCGGCCGGGGGGGCGGTGGTGGTATCGCCCGGGACCGTGGTCGATGCCCCGCCCGTCGTCTCCGCCCCGGGCTGGGTGGTTGAGGTGGTGTCGTCGTCCCCGCAAGCCGCCAGGACCATGAGCAGTCCCAGCAGCAATGCGAGCGTCCGGTGCCTCATGTCGCGTCCTTTCCCTCCGCGGCGCGGCCCCGCCCCCTGGCGAGGCCTCTACCCACCCGGGCGGCCGCGCCCGGGAGGTGGATTGCTTCTCCGTGATTGACCCTAATCCGCGAGCGAGAGCGCTGCCGCGCTGGGAGCGCGAAAACCGGCGGGCGATCTCACATGAGGTGCCAGTCGAGGAATCTCTCCAGCCGCCGGTAGAAGTGCAGCTGCGGCTCCCGTCTGAGGAGCCCGTGCCCCTCGGTGGGGTAGGTGACGTACTCGAAGGTTTTGCCTTCGCGGCGGAGCGCCTCGACGAGCTGGGCCGACTGGTCGGGGTGTACCCGGGCGTCGCGTTCGCCGTGGGCCACCAGGAGGGGCCGGGTGATGTCGGCCACCCGGTGCAGCGGCGACCCGGCCCGGTAGGCCTCGGGGGCGTCGGCCGGGCGGCCCATCATCTTCTCCAGGTCCTCCCGGCCCACCCGGTCCCCCTGGGCCCAGGAGGTGGCGATGTCGCTGTCGCCGTACTTGGCCACCCCGCAGGCGAAGCGGTGCTGCGGGTCGAGGGCCAGGGAGGTCAGGGCCAGGTAGGAGCCGTAGGAGGCGCCGAAGATGGCCAGGCGGCGCGGGTCCACCCAGTCGAGGCCGGCCAGGTAGTCGGCGGCGGCCAGGCAATCGTCGGTGTCGGACACCCCCCATACCCCGCGGTTGGCTCTCTCGAAATCCTGCCCGTAGGACGTGCTGCCGCGGAAGTTGACGGCGAACCAGGCGTAGCCCCTGTCGATGAAGTACTGGGCATGCCCGTCCCACTCGTCGCCGTAGTAGCCAGTGGGCCCGCCGTGCGGGTAGACCACGGCCGGCACCCGCCGCCGGGCGGCGGCCGGCGGCTTGAACAGGAACCCCTCGACGGGCAGGCCATCGGCTGAGCGGTAGGTAACCCGCTCGGGGGTGATGTAGGGGGCGGCGGCCGCCGCCGCCGGCACTCCTTCCAGCAGGGTGGTCACCCGCCCGTCGGGCTCCACCCGCACCAGGCGGGGCGGCGTGCGGTGGTCCTCGTGGGTGGCGACCAACGCCCCGCCCTCGACCCACTGCGGGCGCGACCACACCCCGCCCCGGCCGAGCGATGAGACGGCCCCCGTGGCTGCGTCCACCAGCACCAGGTCGGCACAGCCCGCCCGGGTGCGCACCGCGGCCAACGCACCCCCGTCGGGGCGCCAGGCCGGCTCGGAGAAGTCGGCGCCTTCGGCGGTGAGCGTCCGTTCGCCGGAGCCGTCCAGGGCCACCAGGCACAACTCGTCCCAGCCGGTGCGAGCGGAGGCGTAGGCGACCACGCTTCCCCGCGGGTCCACCGCCGGGCTGTGATCGCGGCGTCCCGGGGCGCCGCACAGGTGCCGCGCCTCGCCGGAGGTAAGGTCGATCGCCCAGAGGTCGCTGCGGTCGAAGTCGTCGGCCGGATGGCCCTCGCTCACCACCAGGCTGCTCCCGGGCACCGGGACCCCCGAGCCGGCCGAGTAGGCCGGCGGGGTGAGGGGGTGGGGCCAGGGGTCGTCGGCGGCACACGAGGCCAGCCGGGTCACCTGGTCGCGTTCGATGGTGATCAACAGGCGCTGCTCGTCCAGCCAGCCTTCTGCCCCCGCCTCCACCAGGCGGCGGGGGAGGCCACCCGTAGCGGGCACGACCCAGAGCCAGCCGTCGTCGCCGTAGGCCAACCGGGCGCCGTCGGGGGACCAGGCGGGGGCCGAGTCCTCCCAGAAAGCGGTCGGGCCGCGCCCGGTGGTGAGGCGCTCGGCGGGCCCTCCCGCCACCGGCACCGCCCAGAGGTCGGTGGTGTCGCGGTCGAGGAGGACGGCGACGCGCCTGCCGTCGGGAGAGACCGCCGGGTGGTGGGGGCGTTCCACGGCGACTACCGCCTCCAGGCTCCAGGCGGCCGCCCGGGGGGCGTCGGGCCGGGGAAGGCTGGGCAGGCCGCCGTGCTCGTCCTTACCGACGAAGAGGGGGGTTGGGTCGCTCATCGGTGGCCTCCGGCCCTGGCGAAAGCTGACAGGGTGCCCACCACCAGTCCGCCGAGGCGGTCCAGGTCGTAGCCCCCTTCCTGAACGAACACGGTGGGGAGGTACAGGCCGGCCAGGGCCTCGGCCGCCCGGCAGAAGCCGCCGGCGCTGATGCCCAGCGGGCTCTCGGGATCACCGGCGGCCCCGTCTACGCCCAGCGAGACGACCAGGGCGCCGGCCCGGTGCCCGGCGGCGGCGCAGAGGTCCTCGACGGCCGCGAGCCAGGGGCCGTCGCCACAGCCCGGTGCCACCGGGCGGTTGAGGTTGGCGCCCTCGCCGGGGCCGCGGCCCCGCTCGTCGCCGAAGCCCACGAAGTGAGGGAACCAGCCCGCTCCCGGATCGACGTGCACTGAGGCATAGAGCACGTCGGCCCGGTCGTAGAAGATGTCCTGGGTGCCGTTCCCGTGGTGGGCGTCGAGGTCGATGACGGCGACCCGGTCCACCCCGCCGTCGCGCAGGGCCTGGGCGGCCAGGGCGGCGTTGTTCAGGTAGCAGGATCCTCCGAAGAAGGCCCGGCCGGCGTGGTGCCCGGGGGGCCGGCAGGCGGCGTAGACGGCCGGGGTGCCGCCGAGCACCATCTCGGCGGCGGTGAGGGCGCAGTCGGCGGCGGCGAGCGCAGCGGCGAAGGTCCCCGGGCCGATGAGGGTGGTCGTGTCGGTGGTGTACACCCCGGCGCGGGCGGAGGGGGCCGCCGGCAGCCGGAAGGGCCGGTCGGCCACCGCCTGGGGGAGCGGGAAGATGTACGGGCAGACTCGGTCCTGGCCCGGCTCATTCGGGTAGCCCGCCGCCACCCAGTCGTCGTAGGCCGTGCGCAGGTACTCCACCAACGCCGGCTCGTGCACCCGCAACAGGTCGGCCGGCTCATGCGGGACGGGGGCGACGATCTCGAACCCGGCCGCTTCGAGCGCCGCACGGATCAGATCGCCGCGAGCGATCACCTCGGTGCCTGGTATCGGCACCCCCACCCAGACTTCGCCGCCGGGATCGTGCAGGCGGTGGCGCTCGGTCCACACCGCCGGGATCGTCTGTGAGGACATGCCATGACCTCCCCGAGCGAGCCTACGGACCACCACGGGGGGCGTCAATCGCTCCCGGCGGCCACCTCGGCTACCGCCGCGGCCAGTCCAGCGGCCGCCAGGTCGATCTCCTCGGGGGTGATGATGAGCGGGGGCCCGAGTACCACCACGTCGCCGGCCACCCCATCGGCGCACCCCTTCGACCAGTAGACCAGCAGGCCGCGGCGACGGGCGGTGGCCACCACCCGCTCCACCACCCGCTCCCCGGGCGGGAAGGGCTCTCTGGTTTCCCGGTCGGCGACGAGCTCCACTGCGGCGAGCAGGCCGCGCCCGCGAATGTCGCCCACCATCGCCTGCCCCTGGAGCGCGGCGGCCAGGGCGGCTAGCAGGTACGGGCCGCGGGCCGCCGCCGCCTCCACCAACCCCAGTTCCCGGATGCGGCGCAGCACCGCCCGGCCCACCGCGGCTCCCACCGGGTGATGGGAGAAGGTCAGCCCGTGCACGAAGCCGCCGCCTGCCTGCACCGCGTCGTGCACCTCGCCCGAGGCCACGCACAGCCCCAGCGGCCAGTAGCCGCTCGACGCCCCCTTGGCCGCCACCATGATGTCGGGGGCCACCCCCCAGTGGTCCATCGCGAACCAGGCGCCGGTGCGGCCGAAGCCCGTCATCACCTCGTCGGCGATGAGCAGCACCCTGTGCCGCCGGCACACCTCGGCCACCGCCGGCCAGTAGTCGTCGGGAGGCACCGCCGCCCCCGTGGTGGCCCCGCCGATGGGCTCGGCGATGAAGGCGGCTACCCGCGCCGGTCCGATGTCGGTGATGGTGCGCTCCAGTTCGGCGGCGTGCCAGGCTCCGCAGCCGGCGGGGTGGCCAGGGGCGGGGCAGCGGTACTCGGTCACCGCCGGGACGTGGACGGTGTGCCCCAGCCAGGGCTCGTAGGGGGCGCGCAGCCGGGGCCGCCCGGAGGCGTCCAGGGCGCCGCGGGTGTTCCCGTGGTAGGAGAGCCGCCGGGCCACGATCACCTGCCGCTCCGGGGCACCGCGAGCCAGGTGATACGAGCGGGCCAGCTTGAGCGCCGTCTCCACCGCCTCCGAGCCCCCGCTCACCGGGAAGACCCGGGCATCGGGCACCGGGACCACCGCCGCCAGCTCGGCGGCGTAGGCCTCCAGCGCTTCGGTGGTGAAGGCCGAGCCGTGCACGTAGGCCAGGCGCCGGGCCTGCTCCTCCATGGCGGAGGCCACCGCCGGGTCGCCGTGGCCGATGCCCACCACGATGGCCCCGCCGGCGGCGTCCAGGTAGCGGCGGCCGGCGGCGTCCTCCACCCAGACGCCCTCTGCCCGTACCGCCACCAGCGGGTCGGCGGCCCGGCGGAATACCCGGCTCATCCCAGGTACACCCGCTCCGGGTCGAGCGCCCGCAGCGCGACCAGCTCCGCCTGGGTGGGGGGTGGGGTCTCGGCGAGCTCGGGAGCCACCGCCAGTTCCCAGCCGCAGGCCTCCCGCACCTGGTCAAGGGTGGCCCCGGGGTGCAGCGAGGTGAGGGTCATCTCTCCCTCCACGAAGCGATACACCCCCAACTGGGTGATCACCGTGTCCGGGCCGCCCCCGGCTGCCCGGCGCCCGGGGAAGTGCCCGGGGCTGGTGACGAAATCGATCCGGGGCACGAACGAGCGAGTCGACTGGGGCACGATCACGAAGACCTTGGAGGCCAGGAGGGCGATGTCGCAGGCGCCTCCCGATCCCGGCAGCCGCACCTTGGGATGCTCGTAGGTGCCGACCACCGTGGTGTTGATCGACCCGCGCCGGTCGATCTGCGCCGCCCCCAGGAAGGCCACGTCGACCCGGCCTCCTTGCAGGTAGAAGGCGAACAGGTCGAACTGCGAGGCCACCGCCCGCGCCCCGGCGACCAGGCAGGGGTCGCCGATGGAGATGGGGAGGCGCTCCGGCCGGGCCCCCACCGCCCCCGATTCGTAGACCAGCTCCAGCGCCGGTTCCACCGTGCGCTGCGCCAGGCTGCAGGCCAGGTTGGGGAGGCCGATGCCCACGAAGCACACCCGCTCGCCGGCCAGCCGTCGGGCGGCGGCCACCACCATGAGCTCGTTGGAGGTCCAGCTCACCGGTAGCTCCCGTAGTTGACCGGCGCGGCCCAGCCGTCGCCCGGCGCCAGGGATGCCCAGCGCTCGGCGCCGAGCCGGGCCCGGTACTCGGCGTGGTCGGCGAGGCCGTACACCCAATCGTCCAGCCAGGCTGCGAGGGCGGCGGGGTCGCGGCTTGTGGGTTCCCAATCGAGGTAGAAGCGATTGTCCCGGTCGTAGTAGCCCTGGGCGAAGGAGGGATGACACCCGCCCGGCGCCTCCACCACCGCATCGACGATGGGAGCGGGGATGAGTGTGCGGTTGGGGTCGGCTCGCACCACCGACTCGGGCACCACCTCCTCGCACACCACGATGACCCGGCGGGCGGCGAAGGCGGCTTCCTTCTGGCAGCCGAGCAGGCCCCACACCTGAGCGTCGCCGTCGGCGGTGGCCCGCTGCACGTGGATGATGGCCACGTCGGGGTTGAGCGGCGGCACGGCATACACCGGTTCCCCGTCGTACGGCGAGGTGATGGGGACGATGCGCGGGTTGGCGGCCGGCAGGTCGCTGCCGGCGTAGGAGCGCAGCGGGAAGAAGGGGAGGCCCGCCGCCCCGGCGGTGTAGCGGCACACCATGCCGAAGTGGCTGTACTCCTCGACCTCGAGCGGCTCGGGGTCGGCGTGCTCAATTCGCCGCCGGAGGGCGTGCAGCGATCCTGCCCCCGGGTTGCCCATCCAGGAGAACACGATCCGGGAGATGACCCCGGCGGCCGCCAGCTGGTCGCCGATGACGTCGGGGGTCAGCCGGCACAGGGTGATGTTGCGGCGGCGCTGGCGGATCAGCTCGTGCCCGGCGGCGTGGCAGATGAGATGGGTGAAGCCTTCGATGGCCACCGTGTCGCCGTCGGCAACCAACCGCCCGACGGCTTCACTCATTGTGGCGACTTTGCTCATGGGCTCACCCT
>CAYGYX010000074.1:0-5263 GCA_964354255.1 uncultured Acidimicrobiia bacterium
AGGTATAGGCGTATAGTTATGCGTATGCCACGAATGCAGGTCTACCTCCCGGACGATCTCCATCAGGCGGTCAAAGAGCGCAACCTCCCGGCCTCCGAGCTCCTCCAGCAGGCGGTTCGTGTCGAGCTCCGGCGCCTGGATCTGCTCGCCGAGACAGACCGGTACCTGACGGAGCTGCTGGGTGAAGTAGGTGAACCCAGCGGGGAGGAGACAGCCTGGGCTCAGGCGCTTGCTCGGCGCCTGACCCGTGACGCCCAGCGCGCCGCCAGTTGAGATGCTCGTCTTGGACGCAGGTGGGGTTTCGAAGCTATCCGAACGCTCCCGCCCCGCCGCGGCGCTGATCACCGCCTTGCGAGCAGAGGGACTGTGGCCGCCGGTCGTTCCCTCTCCCGTACTGGTCGAGGCACTCCACGGTGAACCCGGCAAGGATGCGATGGCCAATAGGTTCCTGAAGACGTGCGATGTGATCGAGGACGTTTCGATCCGCCTGGCTCGACGGGCAGCGCGCTTGTGCTCGCTGGCCCACCAGGGGTCTGCCGTGGACGCGCTGGTCGTCGCCTTCGCCGAGACGGGCGGGTCGGTGCTCACCTCCGACCCGGGCGATTTGCGCGCTCTCGCGGGTCATGCCCGGGCCGTGGCAGTCGAATCCGTGTGAGGCGTTGAGGGAGCCGGGGGGTGTGCTGCCCGGGCCTCGAGTCCTCTACCCCTCGGCAGCGATCAACGCCGCCCCGTAGGCGCCCATCAACTGGGGCAGGGGGGGCAGCAGTACCCGCTCGCCCAGGGCCTCGCCGATCATCTCCTGCACCCCCCGGTTGAGGGCCACCCCGCCGGAGAGGATCAGGGGAGGGTCCAGGCCGACGCTGTGCACCATGGCCGCGATGCGCCCGACCAGCGAGCGGTGCAGCCCGCGGACGATGGCGTCCAGATCGGCCCCCCGGGCGATGAGCGAGATGATCTCCGACTCGGCGAAGACCGTGCAGGTGGAGGTGATCGCCTCCTCCTGCAGGGCCGCCAGGGCCCGGTCTCCCAGCTCGGCGATCTCCACCCCGAGGCGGGCGGCGGTGTGCTCCAGGAAGCGGCCGGTGCCGGCGGCGCACTTGTCGTTCATGGCGAAGTCGAGTGGCCGGCCGTCCCCCCCGATCCGGATGACCTTGCTGTCCTGGCCCCCCAGGTCCACCAGCGTGCCCCCGTGCCCCAGCGCCCGGAAGACCCCGCGGGCGTGGCAGGTGATCTCGGTGACCTGGCGGGCGGCGCCCTGCACCAGGCGGCGGCCGTAGCCGGTGGCCACCGCCGGGATCCCACCGGGCTGCCCTAGCCCGGCGAGCAAGGAGCGCAGCATGTCCGCCGCTTGCTCCTCGAGGCGCGGGCTGGCCGGCTCCAGCCGGGAGGCGACCACCTCCCCGGCGGCGTTCACCGCCACCAGCTTGCAGGTGGTCGACCCGGCGTCGATGCCGACGGCGACGGCCCGGCTCATCGCTCCATCATCTCCACGAAGGCCTCCAACCGGGTGGTCGCCTGTTCCTCGGCGAACACCCGGGGGTCGTTGTGGTCGGCGTCGAGGAGCAGGGCGGGTACTCCCAGCTCCTCGGCCAGGCTGCGCCGCTGGTCGATCTGGCCCAGCGAGTAGGGCTTGCACGAGCGGTCGGAGTGGAGGATGACCCCGTCGATGGAGAACTCACCCACCATGCGGCGCATCGCCTCCAGCTTCTGGCCGGCGGAGCGGTTGAGGATGGCGTAGAGGCAGACCCGGGCCATCGAGGTGAAGGGGTCCCCGGGATCCATCAGCGGGGCCACCTCGCCCCAGGCGTGGGCGTAGGTGGAGGCGACCACGTTCACCCCGCGCTCGGCCAGCCACCGGGAGAGGGGGCCGACGCGATACCAGATAGGCAGGTTGTCCCAGAGCACCCGGTGCCGTTCCTCCTGCACCGCTCCCCGGCCGGCGGCGATGCGCTCGTCGAGCTCCGCCAGCATCCCGCGGTAGTAGGCGACCGTGCGCGGGTCGCCGCGCAGGTCGACGACGGGGCCGAGGTGGATGAAGGCGTCGAAGGCGGTCAGCGGGGAGGGCCGGTGGCGGGCCCGCTCCAGCACTTCCAGCCAGAGCTCGCTGGCCTCCTTGGAAGAGGTCAGCACTTCCATGAAGCGCTTTTCCGAGAGGGCCTTCCCGGCGACCCGCTCGGCGATGGGCACGATCTCCTCCAGCTGGCGGCGGACGAAATCGACCTGGTGGGGCAGAGGAGTGTCGTGGTATTGGAAGGGGGTGTCGACCAGCACCAGGGGGCAGCCGAAGTGGTCGGCGAGCACCCGGTACCAGTAGAGGACCGTCTGGCAGATGTTGGTGCAGCACAGCAGCAGGTCGGGGGGCGGGAGCCGGCCCACGGGGGTGTCGCCGGTCAGCACGGTGCCGATGTCGGTGCGGGCGTAGGAGCAGACATCCCGCGAGTAGCCGGCATCCTCGGCCGCCTCGCACAGTCGCTGCGCCCGGCGGCGGGCGCCGCAGAGGGCGGCGTGGTTCTCCGGGTAGACGACGAAGAAGCCGAGCGCCTTGAGGATCTCGGACGGGGCGCCGCTGGTCACCCAGGCCACCGGGCGGATCCCGGAGACGTATCGCCCCTCCAAATAGTGCAGGGACATCAGCTCGCGCATGCGGGCCACGCTGCGCAGTGGGGGGTTGAGAGACGGTCCGGGGCGGGGGTGCGCCCGGGCGAGGCGGCGCTCGGCCCGGCGGCGCTGCACGGCGAGGCCGGCCCGGCCGGCCAGTCGGTAGCGGAGCAGGTGGTCGAGGCGGCTCATCGCAGGGTCTCCACGAACGCCTCCAGGCGGGTCAGGGTCTGCTGGCTGAGGTCCTCGCCCAACTCCACCTCCACGTGCAGGAGCGGGAAGCCCGCCTCCCCCAGGCGGGAGCGGAGCAGGGGCACGTCGAACAGCTCCGGCTCGCAGAACTTCACGTCGTACACCACCAGCCCCCGGGCGCCGCTGCGCTCCATTCGTTCCCGCAGCAGGGCAGCCCGCTCGGCGATGGGGGAGCCCCGGGTGGGGTCGGGCGGGGCGGCGAGCAGCCGGTCGGCCAGCCGCGTGAAGGGGTCCCCTTCGGCCGTCTCCGGGTAGAGGCGCCGGGCCCCGCAGGCCAGGTCGTCCGCCACCACCCGCGCCCCGACGGCGGCCAGGTGGTCGAACAGGCCCGGCGGCTCGGCGACGATACCGGAGAGCATCAGGGGAACCCCCGGCGGCGGATCACCCTCGGGCAGCCCGGCCGCCAGGGCAACGAAGTCCTCGGCGGGGAGGAACTCGCGGGAGCGGACCACCTGGTAGAACTCGCGGTCGCTCACCCCCAGCCGGGGACGCCGCTCGTACGCGCTGGCGAGAGCCTGGTCGGCGGCATCCTCGGCGGCGAAGGCCTCCCCCCAGGCCGGATCGTCCGGTTCGACGCCGGTGATGGCGGAGAGGGATGCCCCCAGCCGGCGCAGCTCGGCCACCAGGAAGTCCCGGTCGGCCGGCCGCCGGCCGCGGGGCAGGTAGAGGGTGAGCACGGTAGGGCGGGGCCGGAGGAAGTCGCCGAGCACCGAGCCCATCCCTTGGAGGGCGTCGCAGGTGTGGGGGACCAGGATGGCGTCGACCCCGTCCAGGCCGCCTTGCAGCAGGAAGGAGGTGGCGCGCACCACGATGTCGCAGGTGTAGGCGGGGAAATGACGACTCCCCTGGTCGCGGGGGGCGCTCGGTGGGCCCCACAGCTCGACGGGGTGGAAGCCGTGGGCTCGCAGCAGTGCCCGCGGATAGTGGTAGGGGAGGACGGCCACCACCCGGCGGCCCCGGCTCCGAGCCCCGGCGATCACCTCCCGGCGGGAGGGCAACTGCAGGGTGGGTCCCATGCGGGGGCCATTGTCGCCCATCTGCGAGGCTGGTGCCGTCAACGGGGCCTGGCCCATCGGTTTCCCGCTGCGAATCGACTGCCCGACGTGACGACCGCCAGGGCCCCTAGCCCGGCTCGCCGTGTCGGCCGGCCTTGGGTGGTGGGTAAGGGCGAGGCCGGCCGAGGTCGAGCGCAAGCGCTGCGCAGGCGCCACTACACCAACCGCGAGGCCGGGGGGCTCGGTTGGGCGGCCGCGTTACTCTCAGAGGGCAGGCGGAGGTACGGTGGGGGTGCCCGCCAGGAGTCACCGGAGAGGAGCCGTTCGCATGAAGATCGCCGCCGTGTCTGAGGACGGCGTCAGCGTCGCCCAGCACTTCGGCCGGGCCCCCTACTACGTGGTGGTCACCGTCGAGGAGGGCCGGGTGGTGAAGAGCGAGACCCGATCCAAGGTGGGTCATCGCGACTTCGCCGGAGGCGGTGGTGCCGACCCCGGACCGCAAGCCAAGCACCAGGCCATGGGGATGGTGATCGCCGATTGCCAGGCGCTACTCGCCGGCGGAATGGGGAGTGGGGCCTTCGTCGGCTTGCAGGCGCTGGGTATCGAGCCGGTGCTCACCGACGAGCCGGACATCGTCACCGCCGCCCTGCGCTACGCCGCCGGCGAGTTGCCCAACCTGGCCGGGCGCCTGCACGAAGGCCGGGGTGAGCACCACCATGGAGGGCACGGAGGCAACTGAGGCCCGCGAGGCCGCATTGCCCCGTGAGATCGGCCAGAATCGGCTGCTGAACAAGGCATTGGAGGTAGCGAGATGCGAGTTCTGGTGATCGTGGCGAGCAAGCACGGGTCGACCGCGGAGATCGCCACCGCCCTCGGTGAGGGCCTGGCCGGGCGGGGGGTCACAGCCGTGGTGAACGACGTGGCGGACGTGTCGGAGTTGGCGGGGTACGACGCGATGCTGCTGGGGAGTGCGGTCTATGCCGGACGGTGGATGAAGTCGATCAGGGAGCTGGTGGAACTCCGCCATGAAGAGCTCCTCGGCCGCCCAGTGTGGCTGTTCTCCAGCGGTCCGGTCGGCGAACCACTGCGTCCGGCTGAGGATCCCGTCGATGTGGCGACCATCGCCGCGGCGCTGAATACGCGCGGCCATCGCGTCTTCCCCGGCAAGATCGACAAGAGCAAGCTGAGCCTGGCCGAGAAGGCACTGGTGATGTCGCTGCGCGTCCCCGACGGCGACTTCCGCAACTGGGACGAGGTGGCCGCCTGGGCCGGGGAGATAGTCGACGCCCTGGGCCAGGGCGCCGCATCCTAGGAGGGCCGGGAGTCCCCGGTCGGGCGGAAGACGGGGGTCGGGCAAGAGGCCGGCTCAGCGCTCGTGGCGGCGGGCGAGCCGGCGGCTGACGCGGGTGCCGGCGGCC
>CAYGYX010000074.1:5363-8859 GCA_964354255.1 uncultured Acidimicrobiia bacterium
GGCGCGCGGTTCCCGGCCGCCGCCCGCTCCGGTAGCGTGGGTGGCCGAGGCAGGGAGGCCACATGGAACTCGGCCGGGTCGGGGTCTGGTCGATGCAGCTGGGGCGCATGCCCCATGCCGCCGTCCGTGAGTGCGTGACTGCGATGGAAGCCCTCGGCTTCCGGGCCGTCTGGTTCCCCGAGTCGTTCGCCAAAGAAGGGATGGCCCAGGCGGCCCTGCTCCTGGCCGCCACCCGGGAGGTGGTGGTGGCCTCCGGCATCGCCAACCTCTGGGCCCGGGACCCGGTCGCCATGATGAACGGGGCCCGCACCCTGGCCGAGGCCTATCCGGGCCGTCTGGTGCTGGGCATCGGGGTCAGCCATGCTCCCAGTGCGGCCCGCCGCGGCCACGACTACCGGCGGCCGCTGACGGTGATGCGGGAGTACCTCGATGCCATGGAGAAGGCTCCCTACCAGGGCCCGCAGCCGGCGCAGCCTCCCCCGCTCCTGCTGGCCGCGCTCGGCCCGCGCATGCTGCGCTTGGCGGCGGAACGCACCCGGGGGGCGCACCCGTACTTCGTCCCGGTCGCCCACACGGCGTTCGCCCGCCAGCAAATGGGCCCGGGCCCGTTGCTTGCCCCCGAGCAGGGAGTGGTGCTCTGCTCCGATCCGGTGGAGGCACGCGCCATCGCCCGGGATCACACCCGGCACTACCTGGCGCTCGACAACTACCGGAACAACCTGCAGCGGCTCGGCTGGAGCGAGGCGGACGTGGCCGGCGGCGGCTCCGACGCCCTGGTCGATGCGGTGGTCGCCTGGGGCGACGCCTCGGCCGTCCAGGCCCGGGTCGCGGCGCATCTGGAGGCGGGGGCGGACCACGTGAGCGTGCAGGTGCTCAACGGGCCGCCCGACCGCTTCCCGCTGGACGAGTTGCGGGCGATCGCCCCCGCCCTGCTCGAGCTCTGACGGTCAGCCCTCGGTCACCAGGCCGTGGCCGGGGCCGAAAGCGGCCCGGATCACCCGGGCACCGGGCCCGGTATCGATGGTCACCGTGCGCGCCGGCCCCGGCGGCAGCAGGGCGGTGAACCGGCGGCCCAGAGGCCGGCCGGCCAGGGTGATCTCCCCCTCGCGCACCGAGAGCAGGCCACCCTCACCCTCACCGATTGGCCAGTCGACGGTGGCGCCGGGCGGCAGGGTGGTGTCGGTGAAGAGCCGGACATCGCTGAACACCGGCAGGGGAGAGCGGGGCCCCACCATCTCCCGGGTGGCGGCCCCGGCCCCCTCGGCGTAGACGGGCATGTCCGCCCGGGCCAGCACCTCGAAGCTGGTCTGGGCCGGGATCGGGTTGGTGGAGGCGACCAGGATGTAGATCTCGGCGTCCACCTCCCCGTGGTTCCACTCCTGGTGGATCATCCCCCGCCGGCCCTCGGTGAAGCGGGCCAGGGCCCCCTCGGGCACGTGGCCCGAGATGTCGTTGAGGGCATCGTCGTGGTCGAAGGTGCCCCGCTCCAGGTAGAACAGGCGCTCGTTGTAGCGGTGCGGGTGGTGGCCGATGCCCAGGCCGGCGGAGATCACCGAGTCGTGGACGGTGATCAGCGGCCCGCAGGCGCGCACCCGGGTGAAGGGCCCGATCGACTCGACCGCCACCAGGCCGGGGGTGC
Organism: uncultured Acidimicrobiia bacterium; assembly: GCA_964354255.1. Lineage (GTDB taxonomy): Bacteria > Actinomycetota > Acidimicrobiia > Spongiisociales > UBA11373 > VGBK01. The sequence goes on from CAYGYX010000074.1 coordinate 7,003, forward strand.
CGAACTCCGCCTCACCGAGGACGGCATGGTCGGCGGGGGAGAGGACGAGCGGGTCGGGGTGAACGGGCGCAGTGGTCACGGCAGGACCATAGGGGACTTGCCTCGGCTAGCGGGAGCCTCCGCGCGCTGCCGGCGGTGGACCGGGAGACATCGCGACCCGTGCCGTCGTCGTCACCGCACTCGGCGGTGCGAGGCCGACGGCGGCTATCGCCTCAGCGTCCGTCGAGCCGCCCCGGCCCCTCGAAGTCGGCCGTCTGGCGCAGGTAGGGCTCCGCCAACAGCGGAGAGGAGATCATGAAGTCGGCCGACGCCCGGTTGCAGGCGACAGGGATGTTGTAGACGACGGCGATGCGCAGCAGGGCCTTCACATCGACATCATGGGGATGAGGCTCCAGCGGGTCCCAGAAGAAGATGAGCAGGTCCAGGCCGCCTTCGGCGATGCGGGCGCCCACCTGCTGATCCCCACCCAGGGGGCCGCTGCGGACCCGGGTGATCTCCAGGTCCAGTTCCCGGGCGAGGAGGGCGCCCGTGGTCCCGGTGGCGCTCAGGTGGTGAGCGGCGAGCAGGTCCCGGTTGAAGCGGGCCCACTCCACCAGGTCTCGCTTTCGGTTGTCGTGGGCGATCAGGGCGATGTGCTTGCTCAGCCCCATGGGCTGGCCGTCGGTTGCGTGGTTGGTGGTCTCGGTGAGCATGGATGCCTCCCGGACGCGGGTGATCCCCATTCGGGTCTTGGGGGATGAGGCCATTCTGGCGGACCGGGGGTGGGAGGGAGCCGCCGGCCTGAGAAGGCCCCTCAGGCGGGGTTGCCGGCCCAGATCAGCTACTCACCGGGTAGTGTCACCCCGCCGATGAGCGCCCCCTGGCAGTTCCTGGCCGAGCCGCCCGACATACCCGGGCTGGCCTTGCGCAGCTTCGCCGGTGAGGTGGACTTCCCGGCGATGCGGGCCACCAAGAACGCGGCCGAGAAGGCCGACGGGGTGGACCAGCCGGTCAGTCTGGAGGACTTCGTCCACGCCTACCGCCACCTCGACAACTGCGACCCGGCCACCGATGTGGTCATCGCCGAGATCGACGGGGAGATGGTCGCTTACGGGCGGGTCTACTGGTGGGAGGAGTACGCGGGAGCTCGCCGCTACCAGCCCTTCTGCTTCGTCCTGCCCGAAGCGCGCGGTCGGGGGATCGGCGCCGCCCTGCTGGCTCACAACGAAGCCCGCCTGCGCCAGATGGCCGCGGGCCACCCGGCCGAGGGGGAGCGCACGTTCGACGTGTTCCACAGCGACGGGGAGCTGGGGGCCGCCGCCCTCTACGCCGCCGCCCGCTACCGGCCCGTGCTGCACGGGGCCGATATGGTGCGCCCCGACCTGGAGGGCATCCCGGAGGCACCGCTCCCGGATGGCCTGGTGGTGCGCATCCCCCGGGAGGACGAGTTGCGCAGGGTGTGGGAGGCCGATCAGGAGGCTTTCCGCGATCACCTCGGGGCCGCCCCTCCCGGGGAGAGCGACTTCGACGGGTTCTCCAGCTTCCCCTACAACGACCCGACTCTGTGGCGGATCGCCTGGGATGGGGCCGAGGTGGCCGGCCAGGTGCGCAGCTACATCAACGGCCCGGAGAACGAGGCGATGGGGCGCCGGCGGGGCTACACCGAGAGCATCTCGGTGCGGCGGCCCTACCGGCGGCGCGGCCTGGCCCGTGCCCTGATCGTGCAGAGCCTGCACGCCGTCAAGGAGCGGGGCATGGAGGAGGCCGCCCTCGGAGTGCTCACCGAGAACATCCACGGCGCCTTCCGCCTCTACGAGAGCGTCGGCTTTCGGGTGGTGCACAGCTGGACCACCCTGCGCAAGCCGCTCGACTAGCCGC
>CAYGYX010000075.1:0-8223 GCA_964354255.1 uncultured Acidimicrobiia bacterium
GGAAGCCCTCACCCCCCGCCCTCTCCCGCTGGCGCGGGAGAGGGAGCCACCTGGCTACGGGCCCCGTGCGCAGCCCGCTGCCCCGGCGGGCCTCCCCCGCCCCGCGGGGGAGGCAGTAGAGCGCGGCCCACTCCTCCTCGGTAACCTCAGGGCACCCCTGGAGTAAGCCGGTGCCCGGGCCTGCCGGCACCGAGCCCCCTCCGAGGACGCGCCCTCTGACAACGACGCAGCCGGGGAAGGAGCACCATGGCGATCAGGACCGCAGACGACTACCGAGCCAGCCTGCGCGACGGCAGGCGCGTCTACATCATGGGGGAGAAGGTGGAGGACGTCACCACCCACCCCGTGCTCGGCCCGAGTGTCGACACGGTGGCCGGGGGCTACCAGTTGTGCGCCTCCAAGGACCCGGCCATCCGCGACCTCTACGTGGCCGCCCATCCGGTGACGGGCGAGCCCATCAGTCGCTACTACGTGACCCCGCGCACGTCGGAGGACCTGGTCAGAAGGTCGACCATGATCCGGCGCTCCATCGAACTGGTCGGCAGCCTGCCTTTCGGGCGCGACATCGGCACCGACTGCCTCAACGCCGCCTTCGTCGTCGCCGGCCAGATGGGCAACCAGGAGTACCAGGACCGCGCCCTGGCCTTCCTGGAGCACCTGCGCGGAGGAGACCTCATCACCTGCGGCGCCGTCACCTGCGTCAAGGGCGACCGCTCCCGCGAGCCCGCCAACCAGCAGCACCCGGACTACTACCTGCACGTCGTCGACCGCAACGCGAACGGCATCATCGTCAAGGGGGCCAAGGCGCACATCACCAGCGCCCCCATCGTGAACGAAGTGGTGGTCCTACCTACTCGCCAGATGCGGGAAAACGAGGCGGACTACGCGCTGGCCTTCGCCGTGCCGGCCAACGCCGATGGGGTCACCTTCATCGCTCGCGGCGGCCGCGGCGACTGGACCGACCACGAGTTCCACCCCGACACCCCGGTAGGCACCCTGACCGAGGGCATGATCATCTTCGACGACGTCTTCGTCCCCTGGGAACGGGTCTTCATGTGCGGGGAGTGGCAGTACTCGATGCTCCTCGCCTACACCTTCGCCACCTTCCACCGGTTCACCGCCATCAGCTACAAGATCCCGCTGGTCGAGACGGCCGCCGGCTGCGCGGTGGCCATGGCCCGGTACAACGGCCTGGACAAGGTGAGCCACATCCGCAACAAGCTGGCCGACATCGCGGCCTATGTGGAGACGCTGAAGGCGTTGACCAACGCGGCGGCACGCGACCCGGTCATGTACGGCGACATCGCCGTGCCCAACCCGCTGATCACCAACATGGCCAAGCTGCATTTCGCCAGCAAGTACCACTCGTTCATCCAGCTGATCCAGGACATCGGCGGGGGCATCATCGGCACGGCCCCGGACCGCAAGGACTGGGAGCACCCCGACCTCCACGACTACCTGGAGCACTACCTGGGAGGGTCGGCGCAGTTCAGCACCCTGGATCGCATGAAGATGATCCACGAGACGATGCGCCAGGTGTGCTCGCACGACTCCGCCTTCCACGAGATCATCACCGTGCACGCGGAGGGCTCGATGGAAGCCCAGAAGATGATGATCCTGGTCGAGGCGCCGCTGAAGAGGTACGAAGAGATGGCCCAGCGGCGGGCCGGCATCCTCCCCTGGATTGGGATCGACGGAGTCCCGCTGAGCTAGGGGACTGCCCGGGGTCGCCAGGTTCGCCCCCTCCGCGCCCGCCAGAGGCGGGCGCGCCTCCCCCGCTGGCGCGGGAGAGGCAAGACCCGGCTCCGCTCGAGCCCTGTGGGCTCTCGCGCCTCCCCCGGCACGAGAGTGCCGGGGGAGGCAGGAACCTAACGCTCAGATCAGCTCGATGACTGCCATCTCGGCGCCGTCGCCCCGCCGGGGGCCGAGGCGCACGATGCGGGTGTAGCCGCCGGGCCGCCCGGCGTAGCGGGGGGCCACTTCGTCGAACAGCCTCGTCACCACTTCCCGATTCTCGATCTCAGAAAGCACCTGGCGGCGGGCGTGCACCGAGCCGGTGCGGGCCTTGCTGATGAGCCGTTCGGCCAGGGGGCGGACCAGCTTGGCCCGGGTCACCGTGGTGGTGATGCGCCCCTCCCACAACAGCTCCTGGGCCAGGTTGCGCAGCATGAGATTGTGGTGGGCGGGGCTGCCGCCGAGCCGCGGTCCCTTCTTGGGCTGGGGCATCAGGCAGGCACCTCCTCATCGCGCGCCGAGCGCAGCGACAGGCCGAGCTCGTCGAGCTTGGCCACCACTTCCTCCAGGCTCTTCTGGCCGAAGTTGGTGATGTTGAGCAGGTCCTCCTCGGTGCGGGTGACCAGCTCACCGACCGTGGCGATCTGGGCCCGGCGCAGGCAGTTGCGGGGGCGCTCCGACAGGTCGAGCGCCTCGATGGGCAGGTCCAGGTCGGGCGAGGAGGTCTCGGCCGCGATCACATCGCCCAGCTCCAGGCCGACGCCCTCCCCCACCCCGGCGAAGAGGCCCATCAGCTCGCCCAGAGTCTTGCCCGCCGAAGACACCGCTTCCTGGGGCGACACGGCGCCATTGGTCTGCACGTCGAGGACGAGGCGGTCGAAGTTGGTCATCTGCCCCACCTGGGTGCTCTCCACCGTGTAGGAGACCCGGTGCACCGGCGAGAAGATGGAGTCGATGGGGATGATCCCGATGCCGTCCCCGCGAGCGTTGCGCTCCGAGGAGCGGTAGCCCACCCCGCGCTCGGCGGTCATCTCGATCTCCAGCCGGCCCGAGGAGGACATGGTGGCGAGGTGCAAGTCGCCGTTGACCACCTCGACCCCGGCCGGGCACTTGATGTCGCCGGCGGTCACTTCCCTCTTGCCCTTGGCCGACAGGTAGAGGGTCGGCTGCGGCTCGGAGGCCTCGATGCGCAGCACCACCTGCTTGAGGTTGAGGACGAGGTCGACCACATCCTCCACCACGCCGTCCACGGTGGAGAACTCGTGCTGCACCCCCTCGATGCGCACGGTGGTAATGGCGGCGCCGGGGATGCGAGAGAGCAGGGTGCGGCGCAGGGTGTTGCCCAGGGTGTAGCCGAAGCCGGGCTCGAGCGGTTCGACGACGAACCGGGAGCGGGTCTCGGAGACCTGGACTTCCTCGATCTGGGGACGCTGGACGATCAGCACGGGTATCCCCCTACTTCGAGTACAGCTCGACGATTAGCTGCTCTTGGACTTGGGTGTCGATTTGGGCCCGGTTGGGCAGGCCGTGGACCACGATCCGCCGGCCGGTGGCGTCCACCTCGAGCCAGTCGGGCTTCGGCCGGCCGCCGGCCGTGTCGAGGGAATGCTGCACCACCAGGAGCTCGTGGCTGCGCTCCCGCATGGTGATCTCGTCACCGGGACGGAGCCGGTACGACGGAATGTCGGCCCGGCGGCCGTTGACCCGGAAGTGGCCGTGGGAGACCAGCTGGCGGGCCTGAGCCCGCGACTCAGCGAAGCAGGACCGGTAAACCGTGTTGTCGAGGCGGCTCTCCAGGATGCGGAGCAGGTTCTCACCGGTGATGCCCCGCTGCCGGGCCGCCTGCAGGTAGTAGCCGTGGAACTGCTTCTCGAGCACGCCGTAGATGCGGCGGGCCTTCTGCTTCTCCCGCAACTGGATCAGGTACTGGGTGTCGCGGACGCGGCCCCGGCCGTGCTCGCCGGGCGGATAGGGCTTGCGCTCGATGCCGCACTTGGACGACTCGCAGCGGATGCCCTTGAGGAAGAGCTTGGTCCGCTCCCGGCGGCACAGCTTGCACACGGAACCGGTGTAACGAGCCACGGCTCAGCCCCTTCCCCGCCGCTTCTTGGGGCGGACGCCGTTGTGGGGGATGGGGGTGATGTCCCGGATCCCGGTCACCTCCATGCCCATGGTCTGCAGGGTGCGGATGGCGGTTTCCCGGCCGGCGCCGGAGCCGCGCACCACCACGTCCACCTTGCGCATGCCGTACTCGCCGGCCCGGCGGGCGGCCTGCTCGGCGGCCACCTGGGCGGCGTAGGGGGTGGACTTGCGGGAGCCCTTGAAGCCGACGGTGCCGCCGGAGGTCCACACCAGGGTGTTCCCCTCCAGGTCGGTGATGTTGATGATGGTGTTGTTGAAGGAGGCGGTGATGTGCGCCTGACCGTGGAGGATGTTCCTCCGTTCCCGTCGCCGGGTCCGCTTCTTCTCAGCCACCTACACCTCCGCGGGCGTCAGTGTTTCCGAATCTTCTTCTTGCCGGCAATCGCCTGGCGAGGGCCCTTCCTCGTCCTGGCGTTGGTGTGGGTGCGCTGGCCGCGGACCGGGAGGCTGCGCCGGTGGCGGAGGCCCTGGTAGGTGCCGATCTCCACCTTGCGCTTGACGTTCTGAGACACCTCGCGCCGCAGGTCGCCCTCCACCCGGAAGTTCGCATCGATGTACTGCCGGATGCGGGCCACCTCGTCGTCGGTGAGGTCGCGAATCCGGGTGTCGCGGTTGATGCCCAACGCGTCACAGGTCTCCTTGGCCCGGGGCGAGCCCATGCCGAAGATGTAGGTCAGCCCGATCTCGACTCGCTTTTCCCTGGGCAGGTCGATACCTGAGATACGCGCCATCTAGTTCACCCCTGTCGCTGCTTGTGCCGCGGGTTGGAGCAAATCACCCAGACGCGGCCGTGGCGCCGGATGATCCGGCACTTCTCGCACATCTTCTTGACCGATGGGCGAACCTTCACCGCGTCCACTTTCCCGGCCGGGCCCGTCGAGCGCACCCGGCCACGCATCGGTGATCCGGGGGGCCCGACGACGGCAGCCCGACCGCGCCACGTCGTCGGCTTCTTGCTGCAAACACACCAAAAGGACCCCGAAGGGCCGGGGGAGAAGAGTACCGGACGCGTGCGAGCACGACAAATCCCGACCGGGGGCCCGGCCGGGAGGCTCCGGGGCTTTCCGACGGCAGCTTACCCGGGCGGCCGGCGCTTGCCCGGCTTCGTCGGGCCGCCGAGCCCCGCCAGGCGCTTCGCTTCCGAGATGGCCCGTCCCGTGGCCGGGTCGATCGCGTCGCAACCACCGTCGACCACGGTGGTCGTGGCCCCCGGCGCCACCCCGCTGCCCGCCAGATAAGGAGCGTCGAGGTAGCCCGCCCGGACCGCTCCGGCCAGGGCAGCGGGGTCGCCATCCCCCGCCCCTGGTAACTGCTCCTCGATGGCCCGCAGCAGTAAGGAGGCCTCATCGAGCAGATGGACCCGCCGCTCGGCCACCCGCCGGTCGGCGAGGGGGTCGGGCAAACCGAGCAAGGCATCGTCGATCACCTGGTGGACCAGGGTGCAGCTGGCCACCAGCTCGCCGGCCTCGATGGCATGGTGAGCCTCGGTGTAGCCGACGACGTGGAGGATGTCGGGCCGCAGCAGCATGGCGGTGCGAGTGGCCGAGGCCAGCTGCCCCCGGGCCCGGTCCGGGTCGAGGGGCAGCGAGAAGAGGCCGCCTCGCAACTCCCGCAGCACAGTCACCCCCTCCCCCACCCGGTCCCGCACCAGGGCGTCCATGGCCGCCATCTTGGCGACGTCCATGGCCGGGGAGATCCCCGGCGGGTTGTTGAGCATCATCTGCAGCACGTAGGTGGTGACCCCGGCCCGGGCGGTCAGGCCGGCGGCCAGGGCGGCGGCAGCTACCTGCACGACATCGGAGGCGTGCCGCAGCCCCCACTGGTTCTGGTCGTTGCGCTCCACCGGTACGCCGTGGGCGGCACACCAGGCCACCAGTTCCGCCTGCTCGGAGACGGCGGCTTCCAGCGAGCGCACCGAGCGCCCGTCCAGCTCGGAGTACCAGAAGACCGGTACGGCGCACCAGGCGTTGTGGATGGTCTCGGCAAGCACGGCGGCCAGGGCCACCTGGTCGTTGGTGCCGGCGTAGCAGCGCATGAGGGGGTAGTTGCCCTGCCGGGTGGCCGCATACAGACGGCGCAGGTCGTCGGGGTGGCGCACCGGCACCCCGCCGGCACCGTCCTGCGCCGGGTCCATTCGCTCGGGGTGGAAGAAGTGCTCCTGGAAGTTCTGGTCGGGCCCCAGCGAGACGACGTCGAGCACACCGGCGGCGGCGATGCGGCCGATCCCCTCCACCGTCGCCTCCAGGTCGGGCCGACCGAAGTGGTGGCGCAGGAGGGGCCGGGGCGCCGCCTGCTCGCGCCGGGCCACCAGCGACTGCTCCCAGGCCTGCTCGCGGCGGTCGGCACGCCCACCCGACAGGTATTCCTCCGCCGTAGGCCCGCCCGGCGCGCCGAATACTGCCTCGAAGAGGCCGGAGCGGGCCGCCGCCTCGGCGGCCACCGGGGTTCCTCCGAAAACCAGGCGCTGCCCCCGCAGGCCGGCGGCGGCGAGGGCCTCACCCAACTGGGCGAAGAGGCGCTCCGCTGCCTCCGGGGTGAGGCGGTAGGAGAGGGCGAGCAGGTCGGGACGGCGGCCGGCGGCGGCCACCACCCGGGCCACCGGCACCGCCGGCCCCAGGAACTCGGTGCGATAGCCCGCCCGCCGGGCGGCGGCGAGGAAGTTCAGCACCCCGGCGGTGTGCACGCAGTCGCCCAACGCGGCGCCGACGACCAGCGGGCCCTCGGGCACCTCAGTCTCCCGTCTCGGCGATGCGCCGGATCTCCCCCGGGCTGAGACCGGCCAGACCCAGGCTCTCCAGGGTTCGCCCTCGGGTCCAGTAGTTGGTGTCCATGATCAGCCCGGCCAGCAGGATGAGTGCATCGATGGCCTGGGTCTTGAGCCCGAACGCTCGCCCGGCCGAGGCGATGGGGACCAGGCTCATCGGCACGTCTTCGAGGATGTAGCGGTGCTCCAGGGTGGAGGGGGCGGTGATCCCCCGGTAACCCTCGTTGGCCCGCACCGACTCGAACAGGTCACTGCCGGTGGCCCGGTAGGCGCTGGCCAGCCACTCCATCAGGCTCAGGACCTGCACCCCCAGCAGGGCGGCCACGGCCTGGCGCTCCCGATCCACCGCAGCCAGGACCCCGGCGACGCTGGGGCTGATGCCGTCCATGTAGAACTGGAAACGCCCCTGATCGTTCTCGATGCGGGCCGCGTTGAGCAGGGTGATGGCCGGGTGGATCACCGCGCCCACGTTGGAGAACGACGTCTCGAGGGAGCTGGTCGCGGCGGTGAACTGCGGATACCACTCGTTGAGGGCGTTCACCACTTCCGGAGTACGCGCCGGGCGCAGGGCGGCCACCGGCACCGCGTGCTTGATCCGGGAGATGAAGGACTCGGCCGGGCCGGTCGAGCGAGCCGTCATCAGGTTGGTGGCCGCCTCGGCCACCACCACGTCGGCGGTGCAGTCCGATCCGCGCAGGGACCGGCGGAATTCGAGAGCCCCAAACGTGCGGCCCGGGTTGAGGACGACCATCTGCCCGTCGGCCAAGTAAGGGGCGCAATGCACCGCCAGGTCGCGGTGGGCGAAGGCGGGCACATTGGCGACGATGAGACGAGCGTCCCGCAGGGCCTCCGCCAGGTCGTCGGTGATCAGGCCGATCCGGCCGAAGCCCTCCACCTCGCCGGCCAGTTCCACCCCGCCCCGGGCGCGCAGGACGGCGATGTTGGACGGCGTGCGGTTCCAGAGGGCCACCGGCGCACCCCGCAAGGCCAGGTCGCCGGCCATGGCACGCCCGGCGTGCCCGGCCCCGAGAATGGCGATCATCGGGTGCCCCCTTCGATCGTCGAGGGCCGCAGGATAAGGGAAGTCGCCGGCTTCTGCCCGGGGGCCGGTCATTTGGGGCAGAATGGTGTCTTCATAGGCACAGGGAGGATCCCGTGTCCGAGCAACTCGTGGGTTCGGTGACCCACTTCTTCCCCAAAGCCGGCGTGATCGCCATCGAGATGGCCGGGGGCGAACTGAAGGTGGGCGACACCATCCACGTCGTCGGCCACCTCACCGATTTCACCGAGGCGGTCGACTCGATGCAGATCGAGCACGAGCAGAAGGAAGTCGTGAAGAAAGGCGACCTGGTCGGCATCAAGGTGGCCGGCCATGCCCGCCCAGGCGACGACGTGTACCGGGTGCTGCCCGGCTGAGCGCGGCCACCTCTACCGCCTTCGCGGGAAGTGGGACTGGTTCTTGTTTCTCCCCCGCCACAGCGGGGGAGATGCCGCCGTAGGGGGCAGAGGGGGAAGTCGGGTGTGTTCACCCCCTCCGCGCCACGCCTGCCGGCGACAGGCGCGCCTCCCCCGGCTTGCGCCGG
>CAYGYX010000076.1:0-8173 GCA_964354255.1 uncultured Acidimicrobiia bacterium
AGCGGCCGAAGACCCTTCAGCCGTCCAAACCCGGTCCGTTGGGCTAGGAGCCCGATCGGGGCGCCGATGCTGCCCCGTTGCGGCGCTGGGAGCCTCCTTGGTGCGGTGGGGGCCTCCGGGGAGAGATGGGACATTCCGGGCGGCAACCGAGCCCGAACGCGCCTAGGTTGCCAGGCAGTCGGGTTCCACGCCGCCCTGGCCTGGCCCTCAGAGGTGAACCATGACCACGTCCACGACCCAGCCCGCCGCGACCGGTCTTTCTGCGCGGCGGTGGCCCAGTGCCCTGCTCACTGCCCTTACCCTGGTCATCACCCTCGAATCGTTCCGACTTCTGTTCCCGAGCCTCTACGGGCTGAAGGAGAGGTCCACTCTCCTCACCGTCCTGATCGTCTTTGCCGTGGTGGCCTTCACCCCGGTGCTGGTGCCCCTATTCGCCCGCATCCTCGGCGCTCGCCGCGCGCTAGCCATCTTCGTCCTCCTCCTCGGAGTGTGGCGGCTGGCCGTGCAGCTGTTCGACCCCGTGACTACGACGATGGCGGTGGTGGGGTCGATCTTGGGACTCAGCGCTCTCACCCTGCTGCTCTCCTGCCCGGGGCGGGGGGCCACCTCGAGGGGGGCAGGCCTGATCGCCGGATTGGGCCTCGATATCGTCCTGTCCGGTGCCTTCGGTACCTGGGAGCCCGCCTGGCAGTCGGGCATCGCCCCCCTAGCGGTGGCCGCTGGGCTGGCCGCCGCTCTGATCGCCTGCGCCGCCGCGGTCTACGGCACCTGGAACTCCGCTGAGGCCGAGGCGGCATCGGCGCCCACCTTCTCCCGTGGGATGGCGGTCGGCGCCGTCGTGGCCCTCGAGGTGCTGTTCCTGGCCAACAGCGCCTACCTGTCGGCGGCCGGAGGGCTCGCCTTGAGCTGGGCGATCGCTGTCACCGCGGCTGGCGCGGCGGTGGCTCTTGCCGGGTGGGTAGCTGCGGCCGGGGGGGGAGTGATACCCACGGTGGTAGGGGCCGTGGTGCTCACCGCAGCTGGCTTCCTACTGCCCACAGGCACTGGGACGTTAGCGCTGGTTGTGGTGCTGCTGGCCCAGTTCGGGGCCGGGATGGTCCTGGCTAGGGCGCTCGCGCCCGCCAGTCCCGGAGCCGGCCGTGCCGCGATCGGGCTGGCGCTCGGCTGGGTGTTCGGCCTCGTCATCATCCTTCTCTTCCAGCTTCACTTCGACAGCCCACTCCCGATCGACAATCGCTACCTCACTGCCTTGCTGGGCCTACTCACGGCGCTGGCCCTGTTCTCCCCACGCGCAGCCGACAACGAGCATGTTCCTCGGCGGCCGTGGCTGCTGGTGGGCGGAGCGACGATCGTGGCGGGTGTGCTGGTAGCGGTTGCCCTCGCCGCTACCGGCACTTCGCCCACCCCCATTGCCGCCCCGGACGACTCGGTCCGGGTGCTGCAGTGGAACGTCCGCTACGGGGTGGACGAAGACGGCCAACTCGACCCGGAGGCCATCGCCGACGCCATCGAGGCACAGGGCGATGTCGATGTGATTGTGCTCAACGAGGTGGGGCGGGGCTGGCCCCTGTCAGGTCAGCTCGACCTGGCCGCCTGGATGTCCCGCCGCCTCGGCCTCAACGCGGTGTGGGGCGAGGCGGCTAGCCAGCAGGCCGGGAACCTTCTCCTATCCCGGTACCAGATTGTGACGAGCGAGATCGTCACCCTCCCCAAAGCAGGGAGATCCATGGGGCGTTCCCTTGTGTGCGCCGAGCTGAACCGGGGTGGCGATGAGACGCTCGAAGTGCTCGCCACCCACCTGCAACACCGCAACGACCCGGCCTCGATGGAGGCCCGGCTCGAGGAGGTCGGCCGCATCCTGGAGTACTGGGACGGGGCTCCGGCAACGGTGCTGGCCGGCGACCTAAACCCCAAGCAGGGAGATCCACCCGAGTACCCGGTGCGGCGACCGGGAGAGTTCGAGGAGATCGCCAGGCTGCTCGAGGCGGGCTTCACCACGGCCGCCAACCTAGAGGCCTGCGACCCCCCGACCTCCAACAACAACTGCAGCGACTACATCCTGGTCAGCCCCGACCTCACCGAGCAGTCGCTGACCGTGGCCGATCTGTTCGCCGACCATCGGATGGTCGTCGCTGACATAGGCGGCTTCTAGATCGTCAGCCGAAGGGTCAGCTCCTGATTGCCGTCGAGCCCGTTGGGCTCAGGACTCGACGACTAGGCAGTCGGGTTCACACACCCGAAGTCCGCCCCTCACGCTGGCACGTGTCGGCCAGCCCGGCTGACCATCGGCTGCGGTGCCCGACGAGGTGGCCTTCGGGCGCTGTACTCGAGGGTCTTGTCCATCGGGCTAGGTGCCCGATGGACCATCGGACTGAAGACCGGTTGGAGCACTCGTTGGGTCGGTGCTCGGCCGAGTCGGTCTGCGAGTTGCGCACCAGACAAGACGGCCTTCGGGCCCGGCATCACAGGAAACGCCCCTCAGGGGGTGTGCTCCCCCAGGGGCACGCGAACGGCGATGCAGCGTGGGACAATAGGGCCAGCTACCAGGGACTGATGAGGTGACCGGCACCCGACAAGTTGACGAGGCGCCGAGCCTGGGACTGCTCTGCAGGCTACGCCCGGAGATCCTCTCGGCAGCTGCCCGGCACGGGGCGTCGAACGTACGCGTCTATGGGTCGGTGGCCAACGGCACGGCTGGCCCGCAGAGCGACATCGATCTTCTTGTCGACGTGGAGGAAGGGACGAGTCTTCTCGATCTGGCGGCTCTTCATCTGGAGCTCGAGGACCTTCTCGGATTCCCGGTCGAGCTCGGCACCGATGTGAAACCGCGGCTTCGCGAACGGGTGCACGCCGAGGCTATCGCGCTGTGAGCCGTGACAGGGACTTCCTGCTCGACATCGCGGAGTTGATCGAGACCATCAACCGGCACCGGCCCGGCTCCGAGGCAGCGTTCATCGGCGACGAGGTGTTGCTGACCGCGACGATCCATTGGGTGCAGACCATCGGTGAGGCAGCCAACGCCGTCTCAGAGCAGACCCGGCGGCGCCATCCCGGCATTCCGTGGCGCCAGGTGGTCGATATGAGGAACCTGCTGGCCCACGGCTACCGGCACGTGGACCCGTCGATCGTGTGGCAGGTAGTGGTTCGTGACCTCCCCCAGCTGCTGATTGAGATACGCCGAATCCTGGATGGGCTCCCGGAAGGGGAGTGAGGCAGGCTCGGAGCCCGGCGAAGTCGGGGGACAGCTGCGCTTGGGCACGCCCCCTGGGCCGGTGTACGTGGGACGGCGGCGAGTGTGTCTGGTCGGATTCCAAGGAGTCCCGCCACCTCCCGGGTGTCGGTTATTTCCATCAGCGGACCGCCGCGAGGGCGCGCAGGGCCTCTTGGTAAGGCATTGTCGACTATTTCCGTCATTCGCCCTTGCAGAAGGGGCTCAGGCTCGGTACTCTGTACGCTATGACGGATATCTCCGACATCTCAGCTTCGGCAGGGGCGACCATCAGGGAGCGGCGGAGGCTGCTCGGGTTCACCCAGGCCGAGGTCGCTGTTCTGTGTGACGTCAGCCGCGACACGGTGGTCCGGGTCGAGGCCGACGACGACGGGATCGCCATCGGCACCCTGCGGCGGGTCGCGACCGCGGTCGGGCTCGAGTTCACGTTGCAGCCGAGGTACCGGGACTCATGACGAACACACCGGCCGATCTCAGGCACGTCGCCGCGGCCGACGTCTACAAAGGGGACACCCTCGCCGGCACCCTGACCCGGCTCACCGATGGCGGGACGGCCTTCGCCTACGCCGCGGAGTATCTGGCCGGCAACGGCCCGGCGGTGGCTTCGACGCTAACGCGGCGGCCGGAGCCCTATGTGGCCCGGTCTGGGGCGGTCCCGCCGTTCTTCGCCGGGCTGCTGCCGGAAGGGGTGAGGCTGCAGGCGGTCATCACCGCCGTCAAGACGTCGGCCGACGACGAGCTGTCCCTTCTCCTCGCCGTAGCTGGAGACGCGGTCGGCGACGTGACCGTCGTGCCGGCCGGAGAGCCACCAAGCCCGGCGGGCGACATCGAGAACTTCACCGAGCCGGCCGCCGTTTCTTTCCAGGAGTTGTTCGCTCGCTCGGTCGACCCGAGCGGCGCCTTCCTGGATCGGGCCGTCCCGGGCGTGCAGGAGAAGCTGTCCAACGCGGTGGTGTCGTTTCCCCTGCGTCGCCGGGCCACGCCGTCGATCCTCAAGCTGAACACGACGGCCTCCCCGCGCGTGGTCGAGAACGAGGCGTTCTTCCTCTCACTGGCCCGAACGTGCGGCTTCCGGGTCCCGTCCTTCGAGGTCATCAGGGACCGCGATGGCCACTCCGGCCTCCTCGTGGAGCGGTTCGATCGCACGGTGCGCGGCGGGAGCCTGGTGCGGATCGCGCAGGAGGACGCGTGCCAATTCCTGGGGAGGTGGCCAGCCGACAAGTACCGCGTCAGCGTCAACGACATCGCGGGTCGGCTGGTCGAGCTCGCCTCCTCCCCGCAGGCAGCCGTCCTCGACCTCATCTGCCAGGTCGCCTTCTCCTGGGCGATCGGCAACGGCGATCTGCACGCGAAGAACTTCTCGCTGCAGTGGCGCCGCGACGTCCTGGTCGTGGCGCCTTCGCCGGTGTACGACCTCGTCTCCACCCTGCCGTACCCGGTCGACCAGCATCTCGCCCTCCGCATCGACGGGCGTGACGACAATCTCCAGGGGCGGTTCCTCCAGGACTTCGCCCGGCGGTTCGACATCCCGGACCCCGTGATGCGCCGGCGCCTCGAGCGGATCATCGACTCCGTGTCCCAGGCCGTTCCCGACCTCGCCACCATCGGGTTCCCCGCCGAGGTCACCGCGAAGATGGCGAGGGAGATCGAGCGAAGGCTTGCAGTGCTGGCCCACTTCTCGGAGGTCTGACCACGATGGGGAAGGGCCCCGAAATGACCGACCCGCTCCGCGAGGCGTTCTCGGCAGAGGGGCTGAGGGAACTCGGCGACCTCCGCACGCTCGCCCGCGGCGCCTCCTACTTCCGGGACGGCCGGGTGGAGCTGGGTCCTGTCGGCCCCGACGGGGTGGAGGCCATCGTGCGGGGGACGATGCCCTACCGGGTCGCCCTGCGGGCTGTGGGGGGCCGGCCGGCCTGGTGGTGCGACTGCCCGGTGGGCGCCGATGGCAGGTTCTGCAAGCACGCCGTGGCCGTGGCCGTGGCGATCAACCCGGAGACTGCGGAGATCGAGCCACGCCTCCGTCCGGCCGCCGGGCCCAATCCTGGGCTGCGCGACTATCTGGGGTCGCTGGGGACCGACCGGCTGGTGGATCTGCTGTTGGAACAGACCACAACCGATGTCCGGCTGCGGGACCGCCTGACCGCCCGGGCCGCCGCCGCAGCCGGAGCCGGCATCGACGAGAGCGCCTGGCGCAAGCGGATCACGGCCGCCTTCCGCGCCCCCGGCGGGTTCGTGGCCTACCGCCAGGCCGCCGGCTGGGCGGCGGGCGTGGGCGACCTCATCGACGGACTGACCGACTTGCTCGACGCCGGGCACGCCGCGGCGGTGGTGCCGCTGGCGGAGCGGGCCCATGCCCGGGCCGACCGGTCCATCGGTTCGATGGACGACTCCGACGGGTGGCTCACCGACATCTCCCTCCGCCTGGCGGCGCTGCACCGCCGGGCCTGCGAGGTGGCCCGGCCCGACCCGGTCCAGTTGGCGCGGCGTCTGGCCGAACTCGAACTCACGACGGAGCTGCCCGGGTTCCACCGGGCGGCAGCGGAATATGCGGAGGTGCTGGGCCCGACCGGGCTCGGGCAGTACCGACGGGTGCTGGAGACCCGTTGGCAGGCCCTTCCCCCGGACACCGGGGAGTGGTCTTCGGAGCGGTTCGCCCTGCGGGAGGCCCGGATCGGGGTGGCGCTGGCCTCCGGCGACCCCGACGAGCTGATCGCCGTCAAGCGCGACGACCTGAAAGCGCCGGACGACTACCGCGAGATCGCCGCCGCCCTGCAGGAGGCCGGCCGCGTCGAGGAGGCGATCGACTGGGCGCGCCGAGGCCTAGAGGCCTTCGGCCGGCGGCACTGGCAGACGGGGCCGCTGCTCGACCTATGCGCCGCACTGCTCAGAGGTCGGGGTGACGAGGAAGGGGCGGTGCGGCTGTTCTGGCAGGCCTTTGCCGACGCCCCTTCACTGGACAGCTACCGGCGGCTGCTGGTGGAGTCGGGCGACGCCGTCCACGTGAAGCAGCGTGCCCTGACCCTGCTGCGCACCCGGGTGACCGGGGCGCCGGCGGCGCGGACGCCGCAGGCGGCGCAGGCTGCCGCGGCGGAGGCCACACCGCTGGTCGAAGTCCTGCTGTATGAAGGCGAGGCGGAGGAGGCCTGGGACACGGCGGTGGCCTGCGGCTGCGGCGAGCGGCTCTGGCTACCTCTGGCCCGGGCGCGAGAGGCCGCCCATCCCCTCGAGGCCATCGGGGTCTACGAGCGTGAGGCGCTGGCCCAGATCGACACCAAGAAGAACGATGGCTACCGCAATGCCGTGAAGCATCTGGCCACCATTCGCCGGCTGGCCGACGCCGCCGGAGACCCCGGGGTCTTCGCCCGCTTCCTGGCCGGAGTGCGCGCCGAGCATCGCCCCAAGCGCAACCTGATGGCCCTCCTGGACGCGGAGGGGTGGTAGGGGCTTTGCGGGTGCGAGCATCAGGGGCCCACAGCTCCTGCCTTCGGGAGCCGGCGCTGTTGCCCAGTGCCGGTTCCCAGTCGAGAGGCGCGGCGGCGCTAGGTCCTCAGGAAGCCGGGGGTGTAGTGATCTCCCGCAACGCAGAGACTCACCAAAGCGGGTCTCGCACCCAGCTATCGAAGCGTCTGGGGTAGTTGCGCAGCTCATCATGGGGTACGTCCGATCGACACGCAAGAGCCTGCCTACCTGACCTCGCCGTGACCGGCGACAGGCCGGCCTTCATCTAGCGGTGCCCCGCCGGTGGAGATGGGCAACCTGCCGGTCCAGGGATCTGCAGCGGTCGGCGGAGGTGTCGCGGCTGACCAGGAGGTGGTTGCCTGGCGGAATCAGCGTGTGGGCCGCTCGGCGCTGGCATCAGGTGGGGTCCTTGATCGACCATCGGGGTAGATGCCCGACGGAGTGACGATGGGGTTGATACCCCGGTGATGTCGCTGTCAGACCGGCAGCGCCGACGGAGGGCTCCGGGCCTTGCACGGGGTGCGGCGTAGGGCGGCGCCCTCCGGGCAGTGCCCGGCCGCCGGGGAGGCGGGGGTCAGAGGGCCAGGAACTGGGGGAGCGCGACCAGGAGGACGACGGCCGGGACGAGCATCGCCGCCCTCAGGGTTGCCCAGCCGGGCCACTGCGGCCCACCGGCTCAGCCCGAGCTGGGCGTCGGCTGGCTCGGCCTCGCGGCCCACCCGGCGGCTCACCGCCAGCAGGGCCTCCAGGATCAGCATCTCTATCACCCCGACGGCCACCCACAGGGTGATCTGCATCCGGCCTGTCGCGGCGCGGGAGGATCGGGTCCGTCCCGAAGACCCGGACGTTGCTGCCCCTAGGCTGCCGGCCGCCGCGGGGCAAGCCGGGCGCGGGGCTCCGGCATTGCGGGCCGTCGGCCGGGCTCAGGGGTGTCGGTACCGGTCCCCCGGCCTTCGAGGGCGGACAGGCGCGCCACCAGTACGCGCGCGGCGCGGTTCAGCTCCTCGTCGGTCACCCGTTGCTTCGTGACTGTCACCTGGTCTCCCGAGGATCGACGGCTCGAAGAAACCAGAGTCACCTGTTGCCGACGTGACGCCTGTGTGAATTCTCGGGTGCGAGATCGACGTGCGGGACGCTGAACGGCCGGCTACGGCCTGGCTCGGGAGGTCCGTCGGGCCTGTCCGGCCCGGCGGTCGCGGGCTTCCTCCTGCTCGCGCAGTCGCCCGTTGTAGTCCTCTAGGAGCCGCTGGTAGGGCTCGGAGAGCAGGGGCGAGGAGATCATGAAGTCGGCCGAGGCCCGGTTGCAGGCGACCGGGATGTTGTAGACGACCGCGATGCGAAGCAGGGCCTTGATATCGACGTCGTGGGGATGGGGCTCCAACGGATCCCAGAAGAAGATCAGCAGGTCGAGGGCACCCTCGGCGATCCTGGCGCCCACCTGCTGGTCACCACCCATGGGGCCGCTCCGGAACCGGGTGATCTCCA
>CAYGYX010000077.1:0-8042 GCA_964354255.1 uncultured Acidimicrobiia bacterium
CGCGTTCCCGGCGACGGTGACGAACCCGATGGCCACGTAGGCGATATCGCCGGCGAAGTACTGGTCCCGGGCCAGCAGGGTGAACGCCGTGGCTCCCAGGGCGCCGGCTGCCACCACCCCGGCGATCGCCCGGGTCCCGCCCGCACTGCCCAGGGTCACCCGCCGGATCTCGAACTGCTCCACCGGCAGGAGGAGCACCGCGAAGACCAGGAAGTGCACGGTCAACAGCGCGCTCACCGGGTCGAAATCGGCCGCCCCGAGGGCCCGCGCCCCGACCACCTGGAAGACGTAGGCGCCGAGGGAGGCGACGATCGTCCCCCCCACTATGTACGGGGTGCCGTCGGTGGCCCATCGGCGCAGGTCGGCACGGGCGGCGGCGGGGATCACTCGCCGGAGGCTACTGCACCGCCGGTTTGCCCCCCGGCTTGCCGCCCCCTGCGATCCTCCCCGCCCGGCCCGGCCGGTCCCCCCTCGTTAGGCTGCCCCCAGGTCGTCGGGAGGGATGCGATGGAGGAGTTCATCCGGGGCTTGCCCAAAGTAGAACTGCACCTGCACATCGAGGGCACTCTCGAGCCGGAGATGATGTTCCACCTGGCGGAGCGCAACGGGCTGTCCCTGCCCTTCGCCTCGGTCGAGGAGGTGCGACGGGCCTACCAGTTCACCGACCTCCAGTCCTTCCTCGACATCTACTACCAGGGAGCGGCCGTCCTGCAGACGGAGCAGGACTTCCACGACCTCATGTGGGCCTACCTGGAGCGGGCGGCGGCCGACACCGTGCGCCACACTGAGATGTTCTTCGACCCGCAGACCCACACCGAGCGCGGCATCCGCTTCCCCGTCTTCATGGCCGGCTTCGAGCGGGCCCGGGCCGACGCCCGGGAACGGCTCGGGCTGACCACCCACCTCATCATGTGCTTCCTGCGCCACCTCCCCGAGGAGGCCGCCCTGGAGACCCTGGAGCAGGCGGGCCCGTTCCTGGATCGCATAGTCGCCGTGGGCCTCGACTCGGGTGAGCGAGGCAACCCACCGCAGAAGTTCACCGTCGCCTTTGCCCGGGCCCGAGCCGCCGGCCTGCGGGCGGTGGCCCACGCCGGCGAGGAAGGGCCCCCGGAGCACATCCGGGACTCCCTCGACTTGCTCGGGGCAGAGCGCATCGACCACGGGGTGGCCTGCGAGCGGGACGATGCCCTGGTGGAACGCCTGGTCGCCGAAGGCGTCGCCCTCACCGTGTGCCCCCTCTCCAACTCCAAGCTGCAGGTGTTCCCCGACCTGCGCCGGCACAACCTGCGCCGCCTGCTGCAGCGCGGGGTGCACATCACGATCAATTCGGACGATCCGGCCTACTTCGGCGGCTACATCGGGGACAACTACCTGGCGGCACAGGAGGCCCTGGGCCTCACCCGGGACGAGCTGGCCCGCATCGCCGGCAACGGCATCGAGGCCGCCTTCGTAGACGAGGAACGGCGCAACGAGCTGAGGACGGAGCTGGAGGGATACCTGGCGCGGGCGTGAGGAGTATCAACATGGCCCCTCTCCCGCCTCGGCCGGCGTCGGGCGGTCGGTGCTAGAGGCGCCCCGCCTCCACGATCCGCTGCAGGAACTGGCGGGTGCGCACCTCCCGCGGGTTGGCGAAGAACTCCTCGGGCGGGCCCTGCTCCAGAACAACCCCCTGGTCCAGGAAGCAGACCCGGTCGGCCACGTCGCGGGCGAAGCCCATCTCGTGGGTGGCCACCACCATGGTCATCCCCATCTCCTTGAGGCCCCGGATGACGTTGAGCACCTCGGCGATCAACTCCGGATCGAGGGCCGAGGTGACCTCGTCGAGCAGCATCAGCCTCGGGTCCACTGCCAGGGAGCGAATGATGGCCACTCGCTGCTGCTGGCCGCCGGAGAGCCGGTCGGGGTACTCGTCGGCCTTGTCGGCCAGCCCGAAGCGCTCCAGCAGGGCCCGGGCGCGCGCCTCGGCCTCCGCTCGGCCTACCCCGTGCGCCTTGCGGGGCGCCAGGGTGATGTTGTCGATCACCTTCATGTGGGGGAACAGGTTGAAGGCCTGGAAGACGATCCCCATCGACTTGCGCACCGCGTTGGGGTTCACCTCGGGGCCGGTGATCTCGCCACCCCCAAACCAGATCTCCCCGGCGTCGATGGGCACCAGCAGGTTGATGCACTTGAGCAGCGTCGACTTCCCCGACCCCGAGGATCCCACCAGGCAGACCACCTCGTGCGGGGCGACCGTCAGGTCGACGCCGTCGAGCACCACCTTGCCCTCAAAGGACTTGCGCACCCCGCGCAACTCGAGCGCCGCGTCGGTCACACCATCACCCCCTGCTTGCGGCGCCGGTCCCGTTCGGTGTACCAGTCCGTGAAGCGGGCCACCGGCACGCTCACCAGCAGAAAGAGCACCGCCGCCACCACGTAGCTGGTGTAGTTGAAGGTGCGGGCGGTGTAGATCTGGGCCTCGCGTACCCCCTCACGCACCCCCAGGATGTAGACCAGGGCCACGTCCTTCTGCAGGCTCACGAAGCCGTTGAGCAGCGCCGGGATCACGTTGCGCACCGCCTGGGGCACCAGCACATAGCGCAGCGCCTGCACCTGGGTGAGGCCCAGCGACCGGGCCGACATGCGCTGGCTCTCGTGCACCGACTCGATCCCGGCCCGATACACCTCGGCGGTGTAGGCGCAGTAGCTGATGATCAGCGCCGCCAGCCCCCAGAAGAGGGGGCTGTTGGGCACCCCGCGCAGCTGCAGGGCCGGAACTCCGAAGCCGAGGATGAGGATGAGCAGCAGGATGGGGATCCCGCGGATCAGGTCGATGTAGCCCACCGCCAGGATCCGCAGCGGGAGGAAGGCGGGTCCGCGCAGGGCCCGGGCTACTGCCACCACCAGCGAGATCACCAGGATGAGCACCTCGGCCACCAGGAACATCTGGATGTCGAGCCAGAAGCCCCGGGCCACGGCAGGCCAGACTTCGGCGAAGTTCTCCGGGTTGAGGAACTGCTGCTGCACCTTCGGCCAGGCCGCCGAGCTGAGGATCGCCCAGGCGGCCAGCCCGAAGAAGACCACGGTGGAAGCGACGGCGATGAGCGCCCCCCGGGCCCCCTCCTCGCGCGCCCGGTGTGGCCGCCGGGGCCCGAGCAGGCCCGGGCCCCGGCTGAGCACCTCCTCCGGGGAGCGGTCCCTCACCCTCGGCGCTCCCCCGGCCTGATCAGGGCGCGATCACCTTGAGAGCGCCCGGGCCGGCGATCCACTCCTCCTGGAGAGCCGCCAGCGTGCCGTCGTCCTTGAGGGCCTGGAGCGCCTGGTTGACGCAGGCAACCAGGGAGTTGCCGTCCTCGAACAGCAAGCCCAGCTCCTCGGCCTCGCCGCCCGGCGCTTCGAGAACCCCGACGATGGTCGCCTCGGGGATCTCCACCGCGGTGATGTAGAACGCCGTGGGCAGGTCGAACACCAGCGCGTCGATCTGGCGGGCGTCCAGCGCCGACTTGGCGTCGGCGTTGGTGTCGTACGCGGCCGCCGGGGTAGTGGGCTGGATGACCTCCTCAATGTAGTCGAAGGAGGTGGTTCCGATCGCCGCCCCCAGCCGGTACGCCTTGAGATCGGTGGCGGTGCCGGCATCCACCACAGGTGAGTCGTCATAGGCCACCAAGGCCTGCTGCACCGTGTAGTAGCCGATGCTGAAGTCGACCACCTCGTCACGCTCGGCGGTGATCGAGTACTGCTGCATGTTGAAGTCGAAGTCCTTCGGCCCGACCGAGATCACCTCGTAGAAGTCGGTGCGCACCCACTTCACCTGTTCGGGGGTGAAGCCCATCTCCCCGGCGATGGCATAGGCCAAGGCACCCTCGAACCCATCCTGGTTGGTGGGATCGTCGTCGATCATCCACGGCGGGAACACCGGCTCGCCGGTGGCGATGGTGAGGAAGCCGGGCTCCACGAGGTTGAGGTCCTCGATGGCACAGCTCACCTGCGGCGTGGTGGTGCCGCCCTCGTCGTCGCCGCAGGCGGCGGCGACGAGCGCCAGGACCACCAGCAGCAGGATGCCGATCTTGATCCGCATCCCTCTCTCCTCCTTGTCTCTGCCCGAGGCTAGCGACGCGGGCCGCCCAGGGCCGGTTCACCTGGCAACGGACGCGCCGGGCGGCCCCCGCAGGGGCCGCCCTTCCAGTGGAGGTGCGGGGAGTCGAACCCCGGTCCTCTGAGCTTCCACGTCGGCATCTCCGAGCGCAGCCGATAGCTTGGTTTCGGGCGCCGGGACGCTACCGGCCCGTATCCCTTCGCCCTATCCGGAGTTGGGCTTGACCCGCCGGTCCCGGAACCCCGGCGGGGGCATCCCCCATTGCGACGCCCGACCCCGGCGAGGGGGGAGCCCACCGGGCGGACGGGTCACCTAATTAGGCGGCCAGTGCGAAGTTGTCTTCGGCACTCATTGGTTGTCCCGGTTCTTTAACGAGGACTCCGGGGACCTCGGCTCGCTTCCGACGCTTCAACCCTCAGAGTCGAAACCAGTTCACCCCCTCGGCTCGAAGCGCCCACTTACTGTACAACGGAAGGACGACAGCGGGGATTCCTGCATTGTGGAGTTCCCCCCTCCCCTCAGCGCCTACGGCGCTTCGCGCCTCCCCCGCACGCGCGGGGGAGACACAGTCAGTCGATGCTCCGGTGCCGAATGGCCCGCTGCATCTCGCGCTCGGCCTGGCGGCGCTTGATGGTCTCCCGCTTGTCGTAGCGCGCCTTGCCCTTGGCGAGGGCCATCTCCACCTTGGCCTTACCTTCCTTGAAGTACAGGCGCAGCGGGATCATCGTGAGGCCCTTCTGGTCCAGCTTGCCCCGGATGCGCTCGATCTCCCCCCGGTGGAGCAGCAGCTTGCGGGTGCGCTCCGGATCGTGCCCTCCGTCGCGGGCGAACTGGTACGGGGAGATGCGCACCCCCACCAGCCAGGCCTCGGTGCCCTCGACCACGCCGTACCCGTCCTTGAGGTCGGCCCTGCCTCCCCGCAGGCTCTTGACCTCGGAGCCGAGCAGCGAGAGGCCGGCCTCGAAGGTCTCCTCCACCTCGTAGTCGTGGCGGGCCCGCCGGTTGGTGGCGATCACCTTGATCCCAGCCGTTTCCGGGGAGGAGCGCCTGGGCATCAGTCCCGCAGGGTGCCCCACATGCCCAGGGCGCTGCCCAGCAGGCCCGTGCCGGCCCCGAAGGCCAGCACCAGGAGCGACTGGCGCAGCAGGAACTGGAAGGGCACCGCGATGGCATCGGGGTCGGTGACAGTGCTCAGCATCTGCACGATGGGCTTGTGGCCGAGGCCGACGACCAGGGCGGCGAGGGCCCCGCCGGCGATCCCCTCGAACAGGCCTTCGAGCAGGAAGGGCACCCGGACGAACCAGTTGCTGGCGCCCACCAGGCGCATGATCCCGATCTCCTCCCGCCGGGCATACACCGCCATGCGGATAGTGTTGGCAATGAGCACCAGGGCGGCAGCCCCGAGCACGATGAAGGTCCCCACCGCGAAGGTGCGCATGCGGTTGGAGCGGGCCACCAGGGCGTCGATCTCCTCGCCGGCCGCCGACACCTGCTGCACTCCGGGGATGACCGCCACCCGGTTCTGGATCACCTCGTAGCTGCCCGCCTCGACCGGTTTGATGCGCAACGAGGCGGGGAGCACCGACGGGTCGTCCTCGACCACCTCGATGAGCGCCGGCTGATCGGCGAACAGCTCCCGGAACTCCTCGAGGGCCTGGGACTTGGAGAAATAGACGACCTCGTCCACCTCGGGCCAGGTCTGCATGTCCGCCTGCAGGCCCGTCACCTGGTCGACGGTGAGGTCGTCGCCGAGCCAGGCGATCACTCGCACGTTGTCGTCCCAGCGGCCGATGTCCTGGTCGATGGACCAGCGCACGACGATGGAGCCGAACACCAGCACCAGGGTGACCAGCACCGCCACCACCGCGCTGGCCACGACCAGTGGGTTGCGCCGGATGCTCTGGACGGTCTGAGTGAGGAGGTACTGGAAGCGCACGGCCTACTCCCCGTCGTCCTCTCCGAACGAATCCGGTATCGGGGAGATCATCTGGTAGACGCCGTGACTCTGGTCGCGCACCACCGCCCCCCGGTCCAGCTCCACCACCCGGCGCCGCATGGCATCGACGATGGCGTGGTCGTGGGTGGCCATCACCACCGTGGTCCCGGTGCGGTTGATGCGGTCGAGCAGCCGCATGATCCCCACTGAGGTGCCCGGGTCGAGGTTCCCGGTGGGCTCGTCGGCGAACAGGATCAAGGGCCGGTTGACGAACGCCCGGGCGATCGAAACCCGCTGCTGCTCGCCGCCGGATAGCTGGCGGGGCATGCGATCGGCCTTGGCGGAGAGGCCGACCAGGCGGAGCACCTGGGGCACCTGCTGGCGGATGACGTGGCGGGGGCGGCCGAGGACCTCGAGAGCGAAGGCCACGTTCTCGTACGCCGTCTTGGTCGGCAGCAGCTTGAAGTCCTGGAAGACCGTGCCCACGGAGCGGCGGAGCAGCGGCACCTTCCACGAGGCCAGCTTGTTGACGTGCTTGCCGGCCACCCAGAGGTCGCCCCGGGTGGGTAGCTCCTCACGCAGCAGCAGGCGGATCAGGGTGGACTTGCCCGAGCCGGAGGGGCCAACCAGGAAAACGAACTCCCCCTTGGCGATCTCGAGGGTGACATCCTGGGCGGCAACCACCCCGCCGTCGTACACCTTGGTGACGCCCTGGAGCCTGATCATGGCAAACCTCTCGCGGTGTGGGCGCCCGCGGTCTCATCGCTCGCCCACTCCGCCACGGACGCACGCCGCAGGTTAGCCGGGGGTGGCAGTTTCGAGACGCATCACGGCCTCGCCGCGGTGGCGCCGCTAGGGGCGCCGAGCCTGCTCCTCCAGGGCCCTTCGCCAGTGCAGGTAGCCGTCAACGAAGCGGTCCAGGTCGCCGTCGAGCACCCCCTGCACATTGCCCACCTCGACGTCGGTGCGCAGGTCCTTGACCATCTGATAGGGCTGCAGCACGTAGGAGCGGATCTGCCGACCCCAGGCGGCTTCCCCCTGGTCCCCGCGAATCTCCTCCATCTGCGCCAGGTGCTCCTGGCGAGCCCGTTCGGCCAGGCGGGACGCGAGCAGCGCCATGGCCCGCGCCCGGTTCTGCATCTGCGACCGCTCCGCCTGGCAGGCGGCGACCACGCCGGTGGGCAGGTGGGTGATCCGTACCGCCGAGTCGGTGGTGTTCACCGACTGGCCCCCGTGCCCCTGGGAGCGGAACGTCTCGATGCGCAGGTCGTCGGGGTCGATCTCCACCTCGGCCATCTCCACCTCGGGGAGCACATCGACCCCGGCGAAGGAGGTGTGGCGGCGGGCGTTGGAGTCGAAGGGGCTGATGCGCACCAGGCGGTGCACGCCCTTCTCTCCTTCGAGAATGCCGTAGGCGTGCTCACCGCGCACGGTGAGGGTAGCGGAGCGGATCCCGGCTTCCTCGGCCTCGAGAACCTCGTCGACCTCCACCTGGAAGCCGCGCCTCTCCAAGAAGCGCAGGTACATGCGCAGCAGCATGTCGGCCCAGTCGGCGGCGTCCACCCCGCCGGCGCCGGCGTGCACGCTGAAGATGGCCGCCCGGTCGTCGTGCTCGCCGAAGAAGAGGCTCTCCTGCTCCAGGTCGGCCAGCTCGCCCTCGATGCCGCCCAGTTCGGCGGCAGCGTCGGCGGCGGACTGGGCATCGCCCTCCTCCTGGGCCAGGTCGAGCAGGATCTCAGCGTCGTCGATGGCCTCCGCCAGGCGTTGATCCCGGGCGATGATGGACTCGTCACGAGCCAGGCGCCGGGTAACCTGCCGGGCCCGGTCGGGGTCCTGCCAGAGGTCCGGTTCGGCGGCGCGCGCCCTCAGCGCCTCGAGGCCGGCGGCCTTCGCATCGACGTCAAAGGAACCTCCGGGCGTCGTGGAGGCGGGTGCGCAACTCCTTGATGGCGGCGCGGGGATCCTGGTTCATCGTCCCCTCAGGTTAGTGCGGAGCGGAGTCCTGACCCCAAGAAGGTGAGGTGCGGAGCC
>CAYGYX010000078.1:0-4850 GCA_964354255.1 uncultured Acidimicrobiia bacterium
TGCCCCCGGGTGAGTCTATTGACGCGGAGGGAGCCAGGCCCGAGCCGTCGCCTCAGCCTGACCCTCCCCCGGCCCCCGCCCTCCCCCGTTCCCACGGGGGAGGGGATGAGCTTGCTCACCAGCGCCCTACGCTGGGGGGTACCGCGTCTGGTCGAAGACCCGCCCCGCGGGAGCCGCGCGGCCCGAAGCATGGAGGAGTGCCGGTGAAGCGACCGATCGTCACGGTGGACGGCAACGAGGCCGCCTCCTACGTGGCCCACAAGCTCAGCGAAGTCATCGCCATCTACCCCATCACCCCCTCGTCCACGATGGGGGAGAACGCCGACGACTGGTCGGCGGCGGGGCGCCCCAACATCTGGGGCACCATCCCCGACGTGGTCGAGATGCAGAGCGAGGCCGGGGCGGCCGCCGCCTGCCACGGCGCCATCCAGTCGGGGGCGCTGACCACCACCTTCACCGCCTCCCAGGGCCTGCTGCTCATGATCCCCACCATGTACAAGGTGGCCGGGGAGCTTTCCTGCGGGGTCATCCACGTATCGGCCCGCACCCTGGCCACCCACGCCCTGAGCATCTTCGGCGACCACAGCGACGTCATGGGAGTCCGCCAGACCGGCTTCGTCCTGCTCAACTCGGCCTCGGTGCAGGAAGCCCACGACCTGGCGGCGGTGGCCCACTCCGCCACTCTCACCAGCCGCCTCCCCTTCCTCCACTTCTTCGACGGCTTCCGCACCTCCAGCGAGGTCGCCAAGATCGAACTGCTCACCGACGACGACCTGCGGGCGATGATCGACGAGGACGCCCTGGCTGCCCACCGGGCCCGGGCCCTCGACCCGGAGCGGCCGGTGTTGCGGGGCACCGCCCAGAACCCCGACGTCTTCTTCCAGGCGCGTGAGGCATGCAACTCCTTCTTCGATGCGGTGCCCGCCAAGGTGCAGGAGGCCATGGACCGCTTCGGCGCCCTGGTGGGCCGGCACTACCACCTGTTCGACTACGTGGGCGACCCCGAGGCCGAGCGGGTGGTCATCCTCATGGGGTCGGCCATCGGCGCCGCCGAGGAGACTGTGCGGGCCCTGCGCGAGGACGGCGAGAAGGTGGGCCTGCTCAAGGTGCGCCTCTACCGGCCCTTCGACGCGGCCGCCTTCCTCGCCGCCCTGCCCGCCACG
Organism: uncultured Acidimicrobiia bacterium; assembly: GCA_964354255.1. GTDB lineage: Bacteria > Actinomycetota > Acidimicrobiia > Spongiisociales > UBA11373 > VGBK01. The sequence continues at coordinate 1,164 of CAYGYX010000078.1, forward strand.
GTCAAGGGCATCGCCGTGCTCGACCGCACCAAGGAGCCGGGGGCGCTGGGCGAGCCCCTGTACCAGGACGTGGTCACCGCCCTGGCCGAGGAGGCCATCGCCGGCACCCTGTCCTTGCCCGGCCTGCCGCTGGTGATCGGCGGCCGCTACGGCCTCTCCTCCAAGGAGTTCACCCCGGCCATGGCCAAGGCGGTCTTCGACGAGTTGTCGGCGGCCGAGCCCAAGCGCCACTTCACGGTGGGCATCGAGGACGACGTCACCCATCTGAGCCTGGCCTACGACCGCGACTGGCACCCCAAGGCGGAACGCGAGGTGCGCGCCCTGTTCTTCGGCCTCGGCTCCGACGGCACGGTGGGGGCCAACAAGAACTCGGTGAAGATCATCGGCGAGAACACCCCGCTGTTCGCCCAGGGCTACTTCGTGTACGACTCCAAGAAGTCCGGGCAGACCACCGTGTCGCACGTGCGCTTCGGGCCGGAGCGCATCGAGGGGTCGTACCTGATCGACCGGGCCGGCTTCGTCGCTTGCCACGACTTCGGCTTGCTGGAGAAGGTGGACGTGCTCGGCCAGGCCGAGCGGGGGGCCACCTTCCTGCTCAACAGCCCCTACCCCGCCGACGAGGTCTGGGAGCGCCTGCCGGTGGAGGTGCAGCGCCAGATCATCGCCAAGGGCCTCCGCTTCTACATCGTGGACGGCTACGGGGTGGCCGAGGCGGCCGGGCTGGGCCGCCGGGTGAACACCGTGCTGCAGACCTGCTTCTTCGCCCTCAGCGGCGTCCTGCCCCCGGATGAGGCCGTCGAGGAGATCAAGCAGGCGATCAAGAAGACCTACGGCCGCCGGGGCGAGGCGGTGCTCAAGCGCAACTACGCGGCGGTGGACGCCTCCCTCGCCGCCCTCCACCAGGTGGAGGTGCCCGAGGCGGTGGCCGGGGAGGAGCACCGGCGGAGCCCGGTGCCGGCCGAGGCCCCCGAGTTCGTGCAGAAGGTGACCGGGGAGATCATCGCCGGGCGGGGCGACCTGCTGCCGGTGAGCGCCTTCCCACCCGACGGCACGTTCCCCACCGGGACCACCCGCTACGAGAAGCGATCCATCGCCCTGGAGATCCCCATCTGGGACCCGGCCATCTGCATCGACTGCGCCCGCTGCGCCCTGGTGTGCCCGCACGCCGCCATCCGCATCAAGTACTTCGCCCCGGCCCTGCTGGAGAAGGCCCCGGCCGGGTTCCTCTCCCGGGAGCCCAAGGGCAAGGACTTCCCCGGCCTGCTGCTCACCGTGCAGGTGGCCCCCGAGGACTGCACGGGCTGCGGGGTGTGCGTCAGCATCTGCCCGGCCAAGAGCAAGGAAGAGGTCAAACACAAGGCCATCAACATGGAGCCCAAGGACCCGCACCTGCAGCGGGAGCGGGAGCGCTTCGACTTCTTCCTCACCATCCCCGAGGTGGACCGGGCCAAGGTGGACCCGGCCTCGCTGAAGGGCTCCCAGGCGCTGCTCCCCCTGTTCGAGTACTCGGGAGCCTGCGCCGGATGCGGGGAGACGCCCTACATCAAGCTGGCCTCCCAGCTGTTCGGCGACCGGATGCTCATCGGCAACGCCACCGGCTGCACCTCCATCTACGGGGGCAACCTGCCCACCACCCCCTGGACCACCAACGCCGACGGCAAGGGCCCGGCCTGGTCGAACTCGCTGTTCGAGGACGCCGCCGAGTTCGCCTTCGGCATGCGCCTGGCCGCCGACCAGAAGGCCGAGGCGGCCGCGGCCGCCGTGAAGGCGCTGGCCGGGGTCATCGGTGACGACCTGGTGCAGGCCACCGTCGAGGCCGACCAGAGCACCGAGCAGGGCATCTACGAGCAGCGGGCCCGGGTGGCCGCCATCCGGGAGCGCCTGGCCGGCGTCGGCACCTCCGAGGCCAAGTGGGCCCTCGGCCTGCTCGACTCCCTGGTGCGCAAGAGCATCTGGGGCATGGGCGGCGACGGCTGGGCCTACGACATCGGCTTCGGCGGCCTCGACCACGTGCTGGCCAGCGGGCGGGACATCAACCTGCTGGTGCTGGACACCGAGGTGTACTCCAACACCGGTGGCCAGTCCTCCAAGGCCACCTCCCGCGGGGCGGTGGCCCGCTTCGCCAGCGGCGGCAAGCCCACCGCTAAGAAGGACCTGGGGCTCATCGCCATGTCGTACGGCGACGTCTACGTGGCCCAGGTGGCGATGGGGGCCAACATGACCCAGACGGTGAAGGCCTTCGTCGAGGCCGAGTCGTACCGGGGGCCCTCGCTGATCATCGCCTACAGCCCCTGCATCGCCCACGGCATCGACATGGCCGAGCAGATGGACCACCAGAAGGAGGCGGTGGCCTCCGGGTACCTGCAGCTGTACCGGTACGACCCGAGGCTGGCCGCCGAGGGGGGCGTCCCGCTGCAGCTCGACAGCCGGCCCGCCACCATCCCGGTGCGGGAGTTCACCATGAAGGAGGCCCGCTTCGCCATGCTCACCCGCTCCAAGCCGGAGCGGGCCGAGGAGCTGGCCAAGGCGGCGCAACAGGATGCGGTCGAGCGGCGGCGCCTGTACGAGGCGCTGGCCGCGGTCAAGCGGGACATTCCCGGGGAGGACGAGAAGGCATGAGCGTGAACCTGGAGACCTCGTACCTGGGGATGACCCTCTCCAGCCCGCTGGTGGTGGCGGCGTCTCCTCTGGGGCGGCGGGTGGCCAGCCTCCTGCGCCTGGAGGAGGCGGGGGCGGCGGCGGTGGTGCTCCCGTCGCTCTTCGAGGAGCAGATCGAGCACGACTCCTACCAGACCCACGCCGTCCTGGAGGCGGGGGCTGGTGTCTACCAGGAGGCCGCCCGCGGCTACCTGCCGGAGGCGGCCGAGGGCTACGCCACCGGCTCGGAGCGCTACCTGGCGCTGGTGCGAGAGGCGCGGGAGCAGCTCTCCATCCCGGTGATCGCCAGCCTCAACGGCGTCTCCGCCGGCGGCTGGGTGGAGTACGCCCGCAAGATGGAAGAGGCCGGGGCCTCGGCGCTGGAGCTGAACGTCTACTTCATCGCCGCCGACGTCGAGGAGACGGGCGAGGCGGTGGAGCGCCGCTACCTGGACCTGGTGGCGGCGGTGCGGGCGGCCATCGGCATCCCCCTGGCGGTCAAAGTGGGGCCCTACTTCTCCTCGATGGCCAACATGGCCCGCCGCCTGGCGGAAGCGGGGGCCGACGGCCTGGTGCTCTTCAACCGCTTCTACCAGCCCGACATCGACCTCGAGGACCTCAAGGTCCGCCCCAACGTGCAGCTGAGCACCTCGGCCGAGCTGCGCCTGCCGCTGCGCTGGATCGCCATCCTCAAGGGGCGGGTCAAGGTCTCCCTGGCCGCCAGCACCGGGGTGCACTCCCCCGAGGACGTGCTCAAGCTGGTCGTGGCCGGGGCGGACGTCACCCAGGTGGCCTCGGCTTTGCTCCGCCAGGGCCCCGGGTGGCTCACCTGGGTGCGCTCCGAGATGGCCACCTGGCTGGAGGAGCACGACTACGAGTCGATTGAGCAGATGAAGGGCTCGCTGAGCCAGGCGGCCTCGCCCGACCCGGCCGCCTTCGAGCGGTCCAACTACATGGAGTCGCTCGTCACCTACGCCACACCGAGCCTCTGAATCGCCTCCCCCATGGGGATGGGGGAGGCGCGCCTGCCGGAGGCAGGAGCGGAGAGGG
>CAYGYX010000078.1:4950-7878 GCA_964354255.1 uncultured Acidimicrobiia bacterium
CTGATGGGCGATAGGCGGGGCGGCCATCCGCTGGTTGCGGTTCTGATCGTTGTGGTCACCCTGGCCGGAGCCTTCTTCGTGTGGCTAGTGGGGGCTGTGGTGGCGTGTCCCAGCTGCGCCGACTACGACTACTTGAGACCGGACTGGGTGGTTCTGTCCTTGTTCCTGGTGGCGGCCCTCATCGTCCTGGCGGGTGGCCTGTGGGTGGCTCGGCGGGTCCGCACCGGCCATTGGGGCTTCCGCCGCTGACTCACCGGGTTGCCTCAGTCCCTGTATCGGTGCTCTTCCACTGACCTTCTTTCACCGTTGCGGGAGAGGGAGTCGTATTGCCTCTCCCGCGCCAGCGGGGGAGGCGCGCCTTGCGCCGCAGGCGCGGCGCGGAGGGGGCAAAGGACAACTGGGCCAAGCCGCGTTCTCGCCCTTACCCTCCGCCCTCTCCCGGCGAAGCCGGGAGAGGGCGGAGTGGCCCTTCCGGCGGTGGGTTGGGGGCGTAGTGTGCGGGTGTGCCGCTAGGGAGGGTGGGTATGCGTGGGGGTCGGTTCGGTCGCTGGTTGGTGGGGTTGGTGGTGGCCGGGTTGTTGGCGGGGTGTTCGGGTGGGGGTGGTGGGGTGTTTGACACTTCGGCTGGTTCGTCGTCGACTTCTGCGCCTGGTGAGTCGACTTCGAGTGTGCCTGTCGAGTCGACGACTACCACCGTGGCGGCGGGTTTGGGGGTGGTGGAGGTGGTGTCCCCGGATCTGGCGGCGTTGGTGGTGGTGGATGATGGGCTGGTGGCGGGGGATCAGCTGCTGGTGGTGTTGGCGGAGGGCCTGGGCCGGGGGGAGGCGGAGGGGGTGGCGGCGGCGGTGGGGGGGGCGGTGGTGGGGCAGGTCGAGCTGGTCAACCTGTGGCAGTTGCAGGTTCCGCCGACGGATGCGGCCGGGCTGGCGGCGGCAGCGGAGACGGCCGCCGGGATGGCGGGGGTGGTGGTGGCGGGGCCGAATGCGACGGTGCTGGCCGATGAGGAGGTGTGGGGGGTGCCGCAGTCCCCGCTGAACGACCCGGTGTATGGGGGGGAGAACGGGGCGGGGTATCGGATGATCGGGGTGGAGGAGGCCTGGTCCTATCTGCGGGGTTCGGGTCTGCCCGAACGGCCGACCCACATCGGTTTCATCGATTCGGGGATCTGGACGGGGAGCGGGGAGTTCGACGGGGTGACCCTGCACCAGCCCGACCCGAACTCCGGCCTGCTCACCGACCCGGAGCATGACTACAGGGTGCAGGTGGACGGCAGCTGGGTGGATCTGGGGCCGGACCCGACGGGTGGCCACGGGACCAGCACGGCGGGGATTGCGGTGGCGGATGGGGATGACGGCGGGCAGGTGGGGATCGCCGACCCGTTGGAGCATCTGACCGTCTCCACCACCAATCTCACCGCCGCCGGCCTTGATGTTGTGCAGATGGTGCCCGCCGACCTGTCGGATGAGGCGCAGATCGCGGTGGGCAACTTTGGGGTGTCGTTCACTACCGGGGTGATGCAGGCGATCGTCGGCCAGGTGAACGACGGCGCCCGGGTGATCAACCTGTCTTTCGGGCGCACCGACGGCGACCCGGGCACCGCCTTGATGTATCGGCTGTTCTTCACCCAGATGGCGGCCCGGCATCCGGAGGTGCTGTTCGTCGGCTCCGCCGGCAACGACAACCTGACGAAGGGGGTGGTGGATGGGGCGAGGCGCTTCCCCTCCGGGTTGGACCTGCCCAACATGATCACCGTCGGCAACGTGAACAACGACGGCACCGCCGCTGCGTCCAGCAACCGGGCCAGCGCCAACTTCGAGGTGGACCTGGCCGCCCCCGGCGAGCAGGCGGTGCAGGGGGTGGGGCCGGACGGCACCGTGGTCAACACCTACGGGGGGACCAGTTGCGCGGCCCCGCAGGTCACCGCCGCTGCCGCCCTGCTGCTGTCGATCAAACCGGACCTGACCGCCGAACAGATCAAGGACCTGCTGGTGGATAACGCCCGCAGCGAGATCGTCCGGGACGACGGCACCACCGAGAGGATCGACGGCGGGGTCGGGGGGGCGGTGCTCGCCGTGGACCTGGCGGTGCGCGAACTGGTCGCCCAGGAACGGGCCGCCGCCGGCCTGCAACCCGCCGACATCAGCGCCACCGAACTGGAGGGGCTGGGCATGATCGACGCGGTCGCCGTCTCCGGCGACCCGGGCGAATGGGAGGTGCGGGGCATCATCTACCAATGCGACCCGGGCTGCACCGACGTGACCATCAGCCTGTCGGAGGGCATGGCCATCGGCGGGGACACCACCCAGCACCTCGACGCCGCCGGGGAGGTCACCTGGTCGGTCACCGTGCAGGACTACCCGGCCAGCATCCTGGTCACCCGCACCAACAACGGCGCCGCCAGCCTCATCACCCTCCAACCCCCTACCCTCGACGGCCACTACAGCGGAACGCTCACCTACTTGGTGACGGATGTCCCGCCGGAGTACGGCGTCGATGCCAGCGCCTGGGTGGGCCAGGTCGCCCTGATGGAGATGGATCTGATCACCAACCCCGACGGCACCGGGACAGCCAACGGCACTTGGACTCAGCCCTTCGATATCGGCACCTTCGACTGGTCAGCGCCGGCGACCTGGACCGGCAGCCATATTGAGTTCGGCATCGAGTTTGGCGGGGAGATGGCGGAGATGGTCGGGACCGTGTCATCGACCGACGACACCGTGGTCATCGCCGGCACATGGTTGGGACCCTTCATTTTGAACGAAGAAGCAGTGAGCACCTGGTCGGGTGTCTGGGAGTTGACCCGGACCGGGTGAACCGGCCGGCCAAGGGATGCCCTTGCCTCTCCCGGCGTAAGCCGGGGGAGGCGCGCCTTGCGCCGCAGGCGCGGCGCGGAGGGGGCGAACCCGCGGATGAGCGTGATCGCACCCT
>CAYGYX010000079.1:0-7824 GCA_964354255.1 uncultured Acidimicrobiia bacterium
CCAGGCGATGAACTCGGCGGCGGTCTGTCAGTTCGTCTACGGGCCGGCCTGGCAGCTGATGGGCATGGAGGAGCTGGCCGCCGCCATTGCGGCGGTGACCGGCTGGGAGATGAGCGTCGGCGAACTGCTCACGATCGGGGAGCGCACCCTCAACCTGCAGCGGGTCTGCAACGCCCGGGAGGGGTTCACCAAGGAGCAGGACACCCTCCCCGATCGGTTCTTCGACCAGCCCCTGCAAGGCGGGGCCAGCGACGGCTACCGGGTGGACCGGGCGGAGTGGGAGGCGGCGCGGGAGGCCTACTACCGGCAGGCGCAGTGGGACCCGGCCACCGGCAACCCCACCCGGCAGGCTCTGGAGCAGTCCGGCCTGGCCTGGGTGGCCGACGCGGTCGGGCTGTGAAACCTCAGGGCCGGAGCACCCCCACTACCTCGTCCACGTCGTAGGGGACGGCGGCCGGGCGGTCCAGGTAGCCCAGGTCGACCCAGGATCCCCCCAGGCGGTAGCGGGCGGTCCAGCGGAAAGCGACCTCCACCGGGTAGGCCTCCAGGGTGGGATGGCAGTTCCCCCCCGAGGGGTGGGCGGCCCGGTAGCCGGCCAGGCAGGTCTTGAGGCGGTAGGTGTGGCGGGCCGTCCCCGCCGGGTAGGGGCGCAGGGCGGCCGGGTCGTGGTCCATGATGGGTGACCCGTCGCCCCAATCGACCACCGCCGACGTCACCCGCGCCTCCACCTCGAGGGAGCGGCCGTCGGGAAGGGCCTCCTGGTAGGAGAGGAGCGAGGGGAACGGGGCGGAGAGGTACGAGGGCAGGCCGGTGATCCCGTGGTCGGGCGGCTGCAGGAAGGGACGCGGGGCGCCCAGCGGGAAGGAGCGGAACACCTCCCAGGCCCGGGACACCACCCAGGCGGTGCTCAAGGTCACGGTGGGGGCGGCCGGGTCGGGGCACTCGGGCAGGGCCCACAGGGTGAGCAGGATCGACTGGTCGTTGCTCGCGCTCCAGGCGTCCAGGCCCGGTGGGTAGGGAGACCAGAACCAGCAGAGTCCGTCGGTGTCGGGGTGCTCGGTGGTGGCCAGGTAGCGCAGGGGCAGGCCGGGGGTGGACCCGCCCGGCGTGGTCCCGCCGGAGGTGGAGGACCCGGCGGCGCTGCAGTCGATGCCGGTGGGGGTGACGACGCAACCTTCGTCGGCCCCCGCCGGGAGCACGGCGGCAAGGACGAGGGGCACGAGGAGCAAGAGGAGGAGGGCAGCCGTCTTCATCGGCGCCGAACCTATCCCCCGGCACCCGGCGGTTCAATACCCCCGTCCGGGAAGGTAGGGTTCCCCACCGTGAAACAGCCACTCTTCACCATACGCGCCATCACCCCGGAGGAGTTCGGCTCCTGGGAACGGGTGATCGGCGTCACCTTCGGCTTCGACAACCGCCCCGAAGATCAGGAGATCTGGAAGAAGCGGGCCGAGTTCGACCGCTACTTCGCCGCCTTCGACGGGGAGGACATGGTGGGCACCGGCGGTGCGTTCACTCTCTCGATGGACGTCCCCGGCGGCGCCTCTCTCCCCTTCGGCGGGGTTACAGCCATCGCCACCCAGCCCACCCACCGCCGGCGCGGGGTGCTCACCGCCATCATGCGCCGCTTGCACGACCAGGCGGTCGAGAGGGGAGAGGTGATCTCGGCGCTGTGGGCGGCGGAGAGCCTCATCTACCGCCGCTTCGGCTACGGGGTGGCGGTCGAGGGCTGCGACCTCCGCATCGAGCGGGCCCACGCCGCCTTGGCCGACGACCGACCCCCGGCGGGGCGGCTGCGCCTGGTGGGGGGCGAGGAGGCGCGTGCCGTCTTCCCCGAGGTCTACACCCGGGCCACGGTCGGGATCCCGGGCACCGTCCACCGGGGGGATCGCGACTGGGAGATGTACTTCTACGACCCGGAGCACTGGCGCGACGGCGCCACCGCCCAGCGGTACGTGCTCTACGAGCGCGACGGCCGGGTAGCCGGCTACGCCCTCTACCGCCAGAAGGAGGAGTGGGAGCAGAACCACGCGCGCAGCGAGGTGCGCATCGGCGACCTGCAGGCGATCGACGGCGAGGCCTACCGGGCGCTCTGGCGCTACTGCTTCGGCATGGACCTGGTGCTGGTGGTCAAGGCCCGCACCCGGCGCCTGCGCGAGCCCCTGGCCCTGTTGCTCGAGGACCCACGGCGCCTGCAGGAGCTCCGCTGCGACAACATCTGGCTGCGCCTCCTCGACGTGGCCGGCGCGCTGGCCGCCCGGCGCTACGCCGTCGAGGGGGAGGTAGTGCTCGAGGTGGTCGACGGCTTCACCCCCGCGGCCGGGGGCCGATTCGTGCTGCGGGGCGGGCCGGACGGCGCCGAGTGCGCCCGGACGAACCGGGCCGCCGAGGTGACGATCCCCTCAGCCGATCTGGCTGCCGCCTACCTGGGCGATGCCCGTCTGGAAGACCTCGCCTGGCTGGGCCGGGTGCAGGGGGACCCGGGGGCGGTGAGCCGGGCCCAGCGCATGCTGCAGTGGCCCATGCAGCCGTGGTGCACGGTCCACTTCTAGGACGGGCTCAGACCAGGAAGTAGGCGACGGCGCCGAAGACCAGGCAGTAGATCGCGAAGGGGAGCAACCCCACCCGGGTCAGCACCCGGAGCAGGCCGGCGATGGCCAGGTAGCCGACGACGGCCGCTACCGCCATCCCCACCAGCAGGTCCCAGGTGAAGCCGCCCTGGCGGACGAGTTCCATGCCGTCGAGGAGGCCGGCCCCGGCGATGGCGGGGATGGAGAGCAGGAAGGCGTAGCGGGCCGCCTCCCTCCGCTGGAACCCCTGGGACATGCCGGCCGCGATGGTCATGCCCGAGCGGGAGATGCCGGGAAGCAGGGCGAAGGCCTGGGCGAAGCCGACCACCACGCCGTCGGTCCAGCGGCCCTCGGCCAGGCGGCGCATCCCCCGGCCGACCAGCAGGGTGAACAGCAGGATCACCCCGGTGACCATGAGCGCCACCGCCGCCAGCCACGGCTCGGAGAAGACCACCTCGATGGGCCCGTGCAGGGCGAGGCCGATGACGGCGGCGGGGACGGTGCCGACGGCCAGCAGCATGAGGATGCGCCGGGCCTCGGGGTCGGTGCGCAGGTGGAGCAGGCGCAGCAGGTCCGAGCGGTAGTAGGCGAGCACCGCCAACAGGGTGCCTAGATGCAGCATGACTGAGGCGGGGAGGCCGGGCTCGTCGAAGCCGAGCAGGGCGGGCACCAGCACCAGGTGCCCGCTCGAAGAGACGGGGAGGAACTCGGTGAGGCCCTGGATCAGGCCCCACACGGCGGCGGTGAGCACGGGGGGCAACGATACCCGCCCGCCCGGGCTGCGCCGGTTCTCACCTCACGGAGCCACCGCCGCCACCAGCGAGCCGGCGGCGGCGGCCGCCGCCACCTGGGCGGCCGCATCGGCCGGCACGGCCACCACCGCCGGCCGGTAGTCCAGGGAGTAGGCGTCGCCCTGCTGCGGGCTGACCACCAGCCCCTCCACGGTGGCGGGGGGATCGGTGATCACGAGCATCACCGAGTCGCCGGCCGCGGCGTAGGTGCCGACGGCGAGGGGGACCTTCCACCAGCCGGGCGGCACGGCTACCTCCCGGCTCAGGACCGCGTCCACCAGGGGGTCGCCCGGCGCGAGATCGACGGCGGCGGTGGCTCCGTCGAGGTCGGGCGCCCGCAGCAGGCCGGCCGGCACCTCCCGCCATTCGACGGCCGAGTCGTCCAGCGCCTCTCCCGCCCGGAGGGGACGGCCGGCGAAAGGCCGCAACTCCATCGCCGGCCCGCGCAGGTCCCAGGCGAGGGCCCCGAGGAGGAGGAGGGCGGCCCCGGCCCAGCGCAAGTAGGGCGGGCGCGGCAGCCAGTACACGGGGCAACGTACCTGTGGGGGACGGCTGGGGGAAGGGGGTCTCTCCCGGGAGCCGGTCGGTGCCCGTCCCTAGACTCCCCGCCGTGGACGCCGCCGACATCGCCGCCATCGTGGCCGGCTACCTGCTGGGCAGCATCGACTTCGGGGTGATAGTCCCCCGCATGTTCGGGATCGACATCTACGACACGGGCAGCGGCAACCCCGGGGCCACCAACGTACTGCGCACCGTGGGCCGCCGGGAGGCCGCCCTGGTGCTCCTCGGCGACCTGGCCAAAGGAGCGGCCGCCGCCGCCCTGGGCAGCCTGGCCGGGGGACCGGTCATGGGCTTCGCCGCCGGCCTGGCGGCGGTGGTGGGGCACTGTTTCCCCATCTGGCATCGCTTCCGGGGGGGAAAGGGCGTCTCCGCCGCCGGCGGCATGGTGCTCTGGCTGGAGCCGCTCGCCGGGGTGATCCTGCTGGGTGTGTTCGTGGCGGTGGTCGCCCTCACCCGCAAGGCCTCGCTGGGCTCGCTGATCGCCGCCGTCGGCCTGGTGCCCGCCTTGGCCGCCTTCGGGCATCGGGGATGGTCGCTGGGGCTGGCAGGCGCCGCGGTCGCCCTGATCGTGATCCGCCACATCCCCAATATTCGCCGTCTCCTCGGCGGCCGCGAGCACACCATCGAGGAGGAGGCGGAAGGGTGAGAGTAGAGGTGGCGGTCATCCCCGCTGCCGGGAGGGGGACGCGCATGCGGCCCGCCACCCGCAGCGTCCCCAAGGCCCTGCTCCCGGTGGTGGATCGCCCGGTCATCCAGTGGGTGGTCGAGGAGGGGATGCGAGCCGGGATCGAGGAGTTCGTGGTCGTGGTCAGCCCCGGCGTGGACGACCTCCTGTACAGCCACTTCGAGGGTATGGGGGGCCTCGATGGACTGGAGGGGTTCTCCGCGGTCAAGCTCACCTGGGTGGTGCAGGAGGAGGCGCTGGGCCTGGGCCATGCCGTGCTCCAGGCTCGCCGGGCGGTCGGCGAGCGGCCCTTCTATTGCCTGCTTGGGGACAATCTGGTCATCCCCGGGCGGGACCAGCTGAGCGACCTTGCGGCCGCTTCCGATGGCCGCTCGGTTGTCTGCCTGCGCCCCCTCTCCGAGGAAGGCCTGGACCGCTACGGGGTAGCCGAGGTGGGCGACTCCGTCGGCGACCGGGTGGTCGAGGTGAGGGGGGCGGTGGAGAAGCCGGGCGGGGAGAGAGCGCCTTCCCGCCTCGGCTTCGTCGGCCGCTACCTGTTCACCCCCGAGGCCTTCACCTTCCTCGCCGGCCTCTCTCCGGGATACGGGGGCGAGGTCCAGCTGACTGACGCCATTGCCGCCCTGGGCCGGGCCGGGCGCTGCCTGGGCTGGATCGCCGACGAGGATCTCCTCGACGTGGGCAATCCCGTCGGCTACCTGGAGGCGATCACCGCCCTGGGGCTGTGGCACCCGGCGTTTGGCCGCGGCTTCCGGCGGTACCTGGAGAGCCTGGTCCGGGGCCCTGAGGAAGCCGGCCAAGGGAGGCAGGAGGCGGCGGGATGAGCGGCCTTGCCTTGGGTAGCGAGGGGAAGCGATGAGGGCCGGGGTGCTCACGGTCAGCGACCGGGTGAGCCGGGGAGAGGGGGCGGACCGCTCCGGGCCGCGGGCCGCCGAGCTGCTGGCCGGCTGGGGTTTCGCCGCCGAGGTGCGAGTGGTCCCCGACGGTGTCGGCGAGGTGGAGGCGGGGATAAGAGGGTTCCTGGCCGACGGGGTGGACCTGGTGGTGACGACCGGGGGGACCGGCTTCGGGCCTCGCGACCTGACCCCGGAGGCCACCCGGCGGGTGTTGGAGAGGGAAGCCCCCGGCCTGGTGGAGGCCATGCGGGCGGCCACCTTCGGCGTCAATCCCCACGGTATGCTGTCGCGAGGAGTAGCCGGCCTCGCCGGGACGGCACTGGTGGTGAACCTGCCCGGATCGGTGAGCGGGGTGGAGGAATCGCTGGCCGTCATCGGGCCGGCCCTGCGCCACGCCTGCGAACTGGCCGCCGGCGGATCGTCGAACCACCGGGCGGGCCCATGTTGAGTGACCCCCGGCGCCGTCCTAGGCTGGCCCGAGTCCGAGGCGGAGCGGGTGTGAATCGGCATGGAGATCGTCCTCTTCATCCTGCTGGTGGGGGTCTGGGCGGCGTTCGTGCTCCCCTCGTTCCTGAGCCGCAGGAGGGATAAGGCCGTGAACCGACAGACCGGCGTCGTCGATCCGATGCTCGCCACCCCGGCCGACGTGCGCCGCCGGCAGGTGCTTGCCCGGCGGCGCCTCGCCCTGGTGGCCCTGATGGTGCTCGCGGTGGGGACCCTGGTGGGGGCGGTGCTCACCGGCTCTTACGTCCTGCTGGCCCTGACGCTCATCCTGGACGCCATGCTGGCGGTGTACGTGGCGGTCCTGCTCTCCATCAAGCAGCGCCAGGCGGCGGCCCGCTTCGGCGGCGCCGCCTAGGGGCCGGCGTGGCCGGGCCCAACCTCGATCCGCTGGCCGAGGCGGTGCGGCGCGACTTCGACGACAAGTTCGCCGCCCGGGAGGTCGGCTACGGCAACTCCCGCAAGGTGATTCGCCTCTCGGCCAATGCCATCCGCTCGCTGCATCGCGACGAGCGGGAGGCCGCCGCGGCCCTGATGGAAGAGGCCGGGGTCCTGCTGCGGGAGGCCGAGGCGGCCACGGCCGCCCACCCGGACGTGCGCTACGCCGGCTTCATCGGGGACGCCTCCAAGGAGTACACCGAGGCCCGGCTCACCGCCGCGGTGTTCGCCGGCGACCCCCTGCCGCTCCCCGCCGACCTCGGGGTCGACGCTGCCCCCTACCTCAACGGCCTCGGGGAGACGGTGGGGGAGATGCGGCGCCGCCTGCTCGACCGGATGCGGGCCGGGGACCTCGGTGAGGCCGAGCGTCTGCTGGAGGGCATGGACGCCATCTGCGAGCTGCTCGCCGATCTGGATTACCCGGATGCGATGACGGGGGGCTTGCGCCGCACCACCGACGTAGCCCGGGCCCTCATCGAGCGAAGCCGGGCCGATCTGACCAACACCGTGGTGCAGGAGCGGCTGCGCCGGCAACTGGCCGGGGAGTAGGAGCCGGCGGGGCCGGGTACACTCCCCACCGCCCCGGGGGTGTAGCTCAGCCCGGCAGAGCGCCTCCCTCGCACGGAGGAAGCCAGGGGTTCAAATCCCCTCACCTCCACCACCGGGAGCCCCCCGATGTCCGGTCGGGGAGGCCGGTGCCCTCCCGGGCCACCACACGGGCCATGGGGAACTCGACTCCGGCCGGGTGTCACTCACCTTGACATCCGGCTGCCGGGGGTCGGCGTAGCGTGAGCGGTACGGTGCCTGTTCGGGGCGCCCGGAGTGGGAGGTGCGGTCATGGCACGGAGCAGGATGCTGTCCACGGCGGTGCTGCTGGCCCTACTGGTGACGGTGCTGTTGAGCCTGCCCGGTGACGGGGGGCAGGCGGTGGCGGTGGAGCCACGGGTGGCCACGGCCAAGATCATGATCCCGGCGGCGGCGTTCATCCCTGGTGCCAGTTGGATGGGTTACACGGGCGGTGAGTTCCTGATGACGCCCGACCTGGCCTCGTTCTTTGCCCCTCTTGCGTTCCCGGTCCCGGTGGTGAACATCAAGAGCATCACGGTGTACGCCACGGACATGCAGCCTGACGATTCGGTCTGCGTCTACCTGTACCGGTCCAGCCCGATCCATGGCCACGAGGGGACCAGATTCCAGGGGCAAGCCTGCACGACCGACAGCAGCGCCGACCCGCAGGCGGTCTCCAACCTGCGTCGCATCTCCCCCAGCCTGGTGACAACCACCGTCCACGGGTCGTACCTGTGGGCGTCGGTGACCGGTGGCTCATTCCTGTACGGCGTGCAGGTCACCTACACCTACCAGACCACGCCTTGACCCACCGGCCC
>CAYGYX010000080.1:0-7792 GCA_964354255.1 uncultured Acidimicrobiia bacterium
GCTCCAACACCACCGCCGTCTTCATCAACCAGATGCGCGAGAAGATCGGCGTCATGTTCGGCAACCCCGAGACCACTCCCGGCGGGCGGGCCCTCAAGTTCTACGCCAGCGCCCGCCTCGACATCCGCCGCATCGAGTCCATCAAGGAGGGCAACGACGTCATCGGCAACCGGGTGCGGGTCAAGGTGGTCAAGAACAAGGTGGCCCCGCCCTTCCGCCAGGCCGAGTTCGACATCATGTTCGGCGGGGGCATCTCCCGGGAAGGCAGCCTGCTCGACGTCGCGGTCGACTACGACGTGGTCCGCAAGAGCGGCGCCTGGTACACCTACGACGGCGACCAGCTGGGCCAGGGGCGCGAGAACGCCAAGCGCTTCCTGCGGGAGAACCCCGAAGTGGCGGTGCAACTGCAGGCCCGGGTGCTGGCCGCGGTCGGCCTGGCCGCCGCCGACGGGGCTCCCAAGCGCCGGGTGTCCCGCTCATCTGCCGCCGCGGTCGAGGGTGGGGCCGACGAGGCCCCGGCCGACTGAGGAGCCCGCCGGGTGTTCCGGCCTTGCTCGGCGTTGGCCGGGCGGCGCGGTACCATGGGGTCAACAACGCGCACGCGACTGGGCCGAGTCCCAGTACGGAACCGGACAGGTGTCAGAGTATGAAACGGGCCCGGAGACCCGAGGAGGCCGTCACTTAGGCGTTTGAGCGTGGCCCTGCGTGGTTGTGTGCGCGTCGAGCCTGCGGGCTCGACGCTGTGTTCTCCGGGGTCGTTGAGGAGGGAACATGATTACCGCAGCGGTCGCGGGAGGGGCCGCAGTAGCGGCCCTGCTGGTAGGCCTGCTGGCGGGACGGGCCTGGCAGCGGCGGCGGCACGGCCGGGCGGGGGTCACCGCCGAGGAGCTGGTGGGCGAGGCTCGTCGGCGCGCCCAGGAGACTCTGTCCCGGGCCGATGAGCAGGCGCGGGCCAAGGCCCAGGCCTTCCGGGAGCGGGAGGAAGCCGCCCTGGAGCACCGCCGCTTGGAGATCGGGGTCCACGAGCAGCGCGTCGAACAGCGGGAGGCGACTCTCGAGCAGCGAGCCGCCAACCTGGCGCAACGCGAGACCATGCTGCTGCAGCGCGAGCGCGAGACGGGCGATGCCCGTCTCGCGGCCGACCGCCTGCGCGAGCAGGCGCGCAGTGAGCTGGAGCAGGTGGCCGGCTTCGATGCCAAGGCGGCCAAGGAGCAGCTGCTGCAGCGGGTGGAGGACGAGGGGCGGCGCGACGCCATGGTGCTCTTGCGCGACCTGGAGACCAAGGCCCGCGAGGAGGCCGACCGGCGGGCCCGGCGGATCCTGACCTCGACCATCCAGCGGCTGGCCTCCGAGGTGGTGACCGAGACCACGGTGTCGGTGGTGCCCATCCCTTCCGACGACATGAAGGGGCGCATCATCGGCCGGGACGGCCGCAACATCCGGGCCTTCGAGGCGGTCACCGGGGTGAACATCATCGTCGACGACACCCCCGAAGCCGTCGCCCTCTCTGCTTTCGACCCGGTGCGCCGCGAGGTGGCCCGGCTGGCGCTGGAGCGGCTCATCGCCGATGGGCGCATCCACCCGGCCTCCATCGAGGACGCCCACGAGAAGGCGCTGGCCGAGGTGGAGCAGAGCGTGCGGGACGCCGGCGAGTGGGCCATGCTCGAGGTGGGCATCAGCCGGCTGCACCCGGAGCTCATCAACCTGCTCGGGCGCCTCAAGTACCGGCTCTCCTACGGCCAGAACGTCCTCAACCACCTGGTAGAGACGGCCAAGGTGGCCGGCATGCTCGCCGCCGAGGTAGGGGCCGATGCAGCCCAGGCGCGCCGGGCTGCCTTCCTGCACGACATCGGCAAGGCGGTGAGCCACGAGCTGGGCGGCTCGCACGCCCTGGTCGGAGCCGAGATCGCCCGGCGCTTCGGTGAGGATCCGGCGGTGGTGCACGCCATCGAGGCCCACCACAACGAGGTGGAGCCGCGCACCCTGACGGCGATCATCGTCCAGGCCTCCGACGGCATCTCGGCCGCCCGTCCCGGGGCCCGGCGCGAAGCGGTGGAGTCCTACGTGCACCGCCTGGAGCGCATCGAGGAGATCGCCGGCGCCTTCAAGGGCGTCGAGCGCGTCTATGCCATGCAGGCGGGGCGCGAGGTCCGGGTGGTGGTTGATCCCGGGGAGATAGACGACCTGGGGGCCGGCGATCTCGCCCGGCGCATCTCCCGCCGCCTGGAGGAGGATCTGCAGTACCCCGGCCAGATCCAGGTGACCGTCATCCGCGAACTGCGCGCCGTCGACTACGCCCGATGATCGTCCCAGTGGCCCTGCCGAGCGCGGGGGAGCGGCGGGCGCCCTCCCGGGCAGGGCGCCGCTACCTGGTGCGCACCTTCGGGTGCCAGATGAACGAGCACGACAGCGAGCGGGTGGCCGGCCTCTTCGAGGCCGACGGCATGGTGGCGGCGCAGAGCCTCGATGAGGCCGAGGTGGTGTTCGTCAACACCTGCTGTATCCGGGAGAACGCCGACAACCGCCTCTACGGCACGCTCGGCCACCTGAAGGCGGCCAAGGCGCGTCGCCCCGGCCTGCGCATCGTGGTGGGCGGCTGCCTGGCCCAGAAGGACCGCGATCTGGTGCGCCGGCGCGCCCCCTGGGTCGACGTGGTGTTCGGCACCCACAACCTGCCCCGGGTGCTCGACCTGCTCGACCACGCCGAGGAGTGGGGTCCCGTCACCGAGATCCACGACGGCCCTCCCGCCGGCGAAGACGCCGTCTTCGACCTGCCCGCCCGGCGGGAGCTGGCCCACTCCGCCTGGGTGACCATCACCGTCGGGTGCAACAACGCTTGCACCTTCTGCATCGTCCCCATCGTGCGCGGCCCGGAGGTCAGCCGTCGTCCCGGCGAGATCATCCAGCAGGTACAGGCCCTCGCCGCCGACGGGGTGGTCGAGGTCACCCTGCTCGGCCAGAACGTGAACTCCTACGGGCGCGACCTGGGGGTGGACGGCCGTCGCCGCCCGGTCTTCGCCGATCTGCTGCGGCGGGTGGGCGAGGTGCCCGGCATCCGCCGGGTGCGCTTCACCAGCCCCCACCCCAAGGACATGAGCGAGGACGTGGCCCGCGCCATGGCGGAGACGCCGGCGGTGTGCGAGCAGCTGCACCTGCCGCTCCAGAGCGGCAGCCCCCGCATCCTGCGGGCCATGCAGCGGGGCTACACCCCTCAGCGTTTCCTGTCGAGGCTGCGCATGGTGGAAGCGGCAGTGCCCGGCCTGGCCACCTCTACCGACGTGATCGTCGGCTTCCCGGGGGAGACCGAGGCCGACTTCGGGGCGACCCTCGCGGTGATGGAGGAGGCGCGCTTCGACGGTGCCTTCATGTTCGTGTACTCGCCCCGCCCCGGGACCCCGGCGGCGGGCCTCGCGGGGCGGGTGGACCCGGCCGAGGGGGCCGAGCGCTTCGCCCGGCTGGCCGCCCTGCAACAGCGCATCTCCCTGGAGAAGAACCGAGTGCTGGTGGGCCGGGAGGTTGAGGTGCTCACCGAGGGGCCGAGCCGCAAGGACCCGCAGGTGGCCACCGCCCGCACCCGCACCAACAAGGTGGTGCACTTCCCCGGCACTTACCCGCCTGGGCAGTTCCTGGCGGCGGTGGTGGAGCGGGCCGCTCCCAGCCACCTGATGGCGAGGCTCGCCTGAGGCCGGTCGCCGCCCTGCTGGGGCCCACCGCCTCCGGCAAGAGCGAGGTGGCGCTGGCGCTGGCGGCGGCCGCCGGGGCCGAGATCGTCACGGTCGACTCGATGCAGGTGTACCGGGGCCTGGACATCGGCACGGCCAAGCCCACCCCGGAGCAGCGGGCGCGCGTACGCCATCACCTGATCGACCTGGCCGACCCCGCCGAGGCCTTCTCGGTGGCCTGCTTCCAGCGGGAGGGGCGCCGGGTGCTCGCCGACCTTGCCCAGCGGGGCGTCCCGGCCCTCATCGTCGGCGGCTCCGGTCTGCACTTCCGGGCGCTGGTGGATCCCCTGGAGTTCCCTCCGCACGACCCGGCGGTGCGCCGGGTGGTCGAGGCTCTCGCCCCCGGCGGGGCGGTGGCCGCCCTGCTGGCCGCCGACCCCGGGGCCGGGGAGCACCTGGACCTCGCCAACCCTCGCCGGGTGGCGCGAGCGCTGGAGGTCCATCGCCTCACCGGCCTGACTCCCACCAGCCGATCGGCCGGCGAGGCGGCGGCGGCGGTGCGGGAATACCGGCCGCTGTTCCCGGTGGTGGCCTTGGGCAGCGACCCGGGCGAGCGCCTTCCGGCGAGGGTGGAGGCCCGCCTCGACGCCATGCTGGCGGCCGGCCTGCTCGACGAGGTGCGCCGCCTGGCGCCCTGCCTCGGCCCCACCGCCGCCCAGGCGGTGGGCTACAAGGAGCTGCTGCCGGTGGTGCGGGGCGAGCTGTTGCTCGAGGAGGGACGGGCCCGGGCCGTGTCGGCCACTCGCGCCCTGGCCGGCCGGCAGCGCACCTTCTTCCGGCGTGATCCCCGCATCACCTGGCTCGAGTGGCATGATGACCCGGGGCAACGGGCGGAGGCCGCCCGGGCCGCCTGCGAGGAGGCGGGATGGACTTCGTGAAGATGGAGGGCCTCGGCAACGACTTCGTCGTGCTGCGCGGGCCGCTCGCCCCGGCCGCCGCCGACGTGGCCGCCTGGTGCGACCGGCGGCGGGGCATCGGGGCCGACGGCCTGCTGGTGGTCACCCCCCTCGGCGGGGCCCGGGTGCGCATGGAGTACTGGAACGCCGACGGGTCGCCGGCCGAGATGTGCGGCAACGGCCTGCGCTGCGTGGGCCGCTACGCGGTGGACGAGGGCCTGGTGCCCGGCCCGGAGGTGATGGTGGAGACGGCGGTGGGGGAGCGGCCCGTCGTCGTCGGCGAGGCCGCGGTGCGTGCCCTGCTGGGCGACTTCGCGCAGACCGGCATCCCTCCACTCGACCTGGCCGGCTATCACCTGGAGTCCGTGTCGGTGGGCAACCCCCACGCGGTCGCCTTCGTCCCCGACTGCTACTTGGTGCCGGTGAGCGCGGCGGGCCCCATCGTCGAGGGCGACCCGCACTTCCCGGAACGCACCAACGTGGGCTTCGCCACCGTGGTCTCGGCCCAGCGCCTGGACCTGCGGGTGTGGGAGCGAGGGGTGGGGGAGACCTTGGCTTGCGGCAGCGGGGCGGCGGCGGCCGCCGCCCTGGCCCACCGGCGAGGCCTGGTCGGCCCCAAGGTCACGGTGATGCTGCCCGGGGGGCCGCTGCAGGTGGAGGTCGAGGGGGAGCGGGTGTGGATCGAGGGCCCGGCCCGGGTGGTCTTCCGCGGCTGCCTGTGAGCCCGTCGGCCCTTACGGGATCCGCCGCAGCACCGCCACCACCCGGCCCAGCACCTGGACCCCGTCGGTGAACACCATCGGCTGGTAGTCGGGGTTCTCGGGCAGCAGGGTGACCCGGCCCGAGGAGCGGCGCAGGCGCTTGATGGTCGCCTCCTCCCCGTCGATGAGGGCGGCGATGATGTCGCCGTCGTCGGCGTCGGCCTGGCGGCGCACCACCACCAGGTCGCCGTCGAAGATCCCCGCCCCGGTCATGGAGTTGCCGCGCACGTGCAGCAGGAAGACCGGGTCGTTGCCGACGATCTGGGTGGGCAGGGGGAGGATGTCCTCGATGTCCTCCTCGGCCAGGATGGGGGAGCCGGCGGCGATGCGCCCGAGCAAGGGGACGTCGCGGACCGGGGCGCGGCGCAGGTCGGGCTGGGCCCGGCCCGGATCGGTGACCTCGATGGCCCGGGGCTTGGAGGGGTCGCGGCGCAGGTAGCCGCCCTTGACCAGCGCCGACAGGTGGCTGTGGACGGTGGAGGGGGAGTTGAGCCCGACGGCCTCGCCGATCTCCCGCACCGAGGGTGGGTAGCCGCGCTCTTGCACGGTGCGCAAGATGAGCTCGAGGATCTGGCGCTGGCGGGCGCTGGGCTCGTTGTGGGCCATCTTCTCGCCTCCCCGGGTGGCTCTGGTCGGTCACCTTACCCGGTCTTTCGCCCAAAGGCAAACATATGTTCGACTTGACTAGCGAACAGATGTTCGATACGATGCGATGGATGGCGAACGCACGTTCGTGTCACACCCTCAGCGTACGTTCTGAGTGTGCGGGCCGGTCTCTCAACAGCCGGCCCGGCGGGAAGCGAGCCAGGAGGGCGGCCCCATGACGATCTCCGTCAAGAGCCCGGTTCGGGCGGCGGTTCTCCTCACCACGGTCGCAGTGGTGGTAGTCCTCCTGCTCGCCAACGCCTTCGCCGCCGAAGGCGGTGTGCCCGGTGACGGCCGGGGCGAGCGGGTGGAGCACCTGGTCGTCACCGGGGACACCCTCTGGGATATCGCCGTCGCCTACACCCCGGCCGGTGAGGATGTCCGTCACACGGTGGCCGACATCCGGCAGGCCAATGGCCTCGCGGGCAGCGTCATCTACCCGGGCCAGGTCCTGCAGGTCCCCGTCGGCGCCTGAAGGGCCCGGCTCTGCGCCCGGGGCGGGCCCAGCCACCGGCGGGTAACCTCCTGCTACCGATGCACTGCCCCTTCTGCGACGCCGAGGACACCCGGGTTGTCGACAGCCGCCCCGCCGACGGGGGCGCCGCCATCCGGCGTCGGCGGGAGTGCGCGGAGTGTGGCAACCGCTTCACCACCTACGAGCGGCGCGAGGCGGCGCTGGTGGTGCGCAAGCGCAATGGCTCGGTGCAGCCCTTCTCGGCGGCCAAGGTGCTGCGCGGGGTGTCGTACGCCATCGCCGACCGCCCGGTGCCGCCGGGGGCGGTGGAGAGCCTGGTGCGCGACGTGGAGATGCTCGCCCAGGAGAACGGCCCTGAGATCACCTCGGACCAGATCGGCCGGTGGGTGCTCGAGGGCCTGCGGCGTATCGACCGGGTCGCCTACTTGCGCTTCGCCTCGGTGTACAAGTCCTTCGCCGGCACCCGGGAGTTCCAGGAGGAACTGGCTGCGCTGGAGGAGGAGGAGGAGGAGTGAGCCGGCCGGAGGCCGATCCCGGGCCGGTGGTGCTGGTGCGCCGCCTCGACCCGGGCCTGCCACTGCCGGGCCGGGCGCACCCGGGCGACGCCGGGGTGGACTTGTTCACCGTCGGGGCGGTGAGCCTGGCGCCGGGGGAGCGGGCCACGGTGGGGACCGGGATCGCGGTGGCCATCCCCGAGGGCTACGCCGGCCTGGTGGCGCCGCGCAGCGGCCTGGCCCGGGCGCACGGCCTGGGCATCGTCAACGCCCCCGGGGTGGTGGACGCCGGCTACCGGGGGGAGATCCGGGTGATCCTGGTCAACCACGGCGCCAAGCCGGTTTCCCTGTCTCGCGGGGAGCGCATCGCCCAGTTGCTGGTGGTGCGGGTGTCCGTCCAGGAGATGCTGGAGGTCGATGAGCTACCGCCCTCTGAGCGGGGCGCTGGCGGCTTCGGCTCGACCGGGCGCTGAGGATTGCGGCGGGGGCCGATGGTATGCTGAAAGAGCCGCGGACGTAGCTCAGTTGGTAGAGCGTAACCTTGCCAAGGTTAAGGTCGCCGGTTCGAGACCGGTCGTCCGCTCCGGGGGCGGCCCGCCTCGCTTGCCCCCCTGGACTGCGGCGGCGTGGCCGAGTGGTTCAGGCAAGGGTCTGCAAAACCCTTTACCCGGGTTCAATTCCCGGCGCCGCCTCCGGGGCCTCGGCACCGCCGGGGCCTTGTTGAACGGGCGCTTAGCTCAGGGGGAGAGCGCTTCCTTGACGCGGAAGAGGTCAGAGGTTCAAATCCTCTAGCGCCCAC
>CAYGYX010000081.1:0-7669 GCA_964354255.1 uncultured Acidimicrobiia bacterium
CGCAGGCCGATCTCGGAGCGGCGCTCGAGGACGGAGATCACCATCACGTTGGCGATCCCCACCCCGCCGACGAGGAGGGCCACCGCCCCCAACCCGAGGAACAGGTTGGTGAAGGCGCTCTCGGCGGCCGCCTTGGCCTCGATGGCGTCGGTGGGCCGGCTCACCTCGACCTGGTCGGGGTTCTCCGGGTTGACCGTGGGGGGGAGGACGTCCATGACCCCGTCCACCCACTCCGGGTCGGTGCGCACGTACAGCGTGCTCGCCACCCCGTCGTAGCCCAGGTACTCCTCGGCTACCGCCACCGTGACGATGGCGGCCCGGTCGAGGTCCGGGCTCAGGTCGATGGGGTCGAGGATGCCGACCACTGGGAACCACTGGCTGCCGAGCCAGACCAGGGCCCCGCTTTGCAGGCTGGTGATGCCCAGGCGTTCGGCCGCCACGCTCCCCAGCACCACGGCCGGGTACCCGTCGGCGGCCTCGTCGAGGAAGCGGCCGGCGGCCATATGGCCCCCGAGGGTCTCGAGCACGTCGGTCTCCACGGCCTTGACGGTGATGCCCCCCGACTGGCTGGAGGGGACCAGGTCGGTGCGGTAGACGTTGGCGTCGACGCCGCCCACCGCCGACACCTCCTCCACCGGGCCGATGCGGCCGACCATGGCCGAGGCGGTGTCGGGCAGTTCGGCGTCGCCCAGGCCGATGCCCTGGCCGGCCTGGACAACGAGCAGGTTGGTGCCGAGACGGTCCAGTTGGGTGAGCAGGTCGGACTTGGAGGACTCGGACAGGCCGAGCACTGCCACCAGCGAGGCGATGCCGATCATGATCCCGAGGGCCGACAGGGCGGCGCGCAGC
The DNA here is from genome assembly GCA_964354255.1 of uncultured Acidimicrobiia bacterium. Classification (GTDB taxonomy): domain Bacteria; phylum Actinomycetota; class Acidimicrobiia; order Spongiisociales; family UBA11373; genus VGBK01. Next base: position 850 of record CAYGYX010000081.1, read on the forward strand.
TTGCGGGTGCGCAGTCCCACCCCCGAGGTGCGGAGCAGGTCGGTGAGGTGCATCCGGCTTGGGCTGAGGCCGGGGCTGTTCACGGTGCCACCCCCGCGGCGGCACTGTCGGCTTCGACCCTGCCGTCGCGCAACGCCACCTGCCGCGGGAAGCGGGCGGCGATCTCCGGGTTGTGGGTGATGACCACCAGCGTGATCCCCTCGGCGTTCAACTCCTCGAGCAGTTCGACTATGGACTCGCTCGACGCCGAGTCGAGGTTGCCGGTGGGCTCGTCGGCGAGAACCAGTGCCGGCCGTCCTACGACGGCGCGGGCCACCGCCACGCGCTGTCGTTCGCCACCGGAGAGCTTGCTGGCGTGCTGGCGCATGCGGTGAGCCAGGCCCACCCGCTGCAGGGTGGCGGCGGCCATCTCCCGCCGCTCTGCTGCCGGCCGGCCTGTGTAGAGCAGGCCGTCGGCGACGTTGTCCAGGGCGGTCTCGGCATCCAGCAGGTGGAACTGCTGAAAGACGAAGCCGATGCGCTGGGCGCGCAGAGCCGATAGCTGGCGGTCGGACATGCGGCCGACCTCGAGCCCGCCCACCTCGACCCGGCCCGATGTGGGCCGGTCCAGGGTGCCCATGATGTGGAGGAGGGTGGACTTGCCCGAACCCGAGGGCCCGACGACGCTCACCAACTCCCCAGAGTCGACCCGGAGGTCGATGCCGCGCAGGGCGGGGACCGGAGGGGTGCCCGGGTAGACCCGGGTCACCCCGCTCATCTCCAGGACTGTGCTCACGGCACCACCACCAGATCGCCCACCTGAATGCCGGTGGAGTCGACCTCGACCAGGTTGTCCGCATAGAGGCCGGGATCGACGGCGACGAGACGAGTGGTCCCGTCCCCGTTGTCCACCTCGACGGCGTACCCGCCCTCGGCCAGGGCGAGCAGGGCAGTCACCGGGATCACCATGACCCCGGCGCGCGACTCGGTCACCACGTTGACGTCCACCGGCGCCTGGTCGAGGCCGGCGGCGACGTTCACGTCGTCCAGGGCCACCAGCACCTCGAAGGTCACCTCCATGGACTGGGTATTGCGGGTGGCCACCGATGCCACCGAGGTGACGGTGCCTCCGGCCTCGGTGCCGTCGGGCAGGACCACCGTGACCCGGTCGCCCTCGGCCAGTAGTTCCTGCTCCGAGGCGGGCAGGTCGACGGTCACCAGTACCTCGTCCGAAGAGGCGCCGAGCACTCCCGCCCCGCCGGACACCGTGTCGCCGACGGTCAGGAGGTTCTCGGAGACCCGTATGGGCTCGGGCCGGAACACGATCTCGCCGAGGTCCATGACGCCGTCGGTCTCGGCTCCGACGGATTCCTGCCAGGCGAAGACCGCTGCCTGGGTCTCCGTAGTGAAGATGCCGTCCACGGTGCCCGGGGAGAAGCCGAGGCGGGCCAGAGCCGCCTCGAGTTGCTCGACATCGGCACCCTCGCTCCCACCCGAGTCGCCGCGGGCCTGGGCGATCAGCACGCCTCCTTGAGCCGTATCCCCCACCGATGCGCTGAGCGTGCCCACCGTGACCGGGCCCGACACGATCACGATGTCGCTGGTGTCGACCCGCCCGTCGTCGTCGAGGCCGACGGCATCCTGCCAGTCGAGCACCATCTGCTGGGTGTACCAGTCGAACTCCTCGTCGATGGTGACGGTGCCGTCTGGGTCGTAACCGAGAGCCACCAGGTCGGCCTTGAGTTGGGCCACGTCGGCGCCTTCCGAGCCGTACTGGAGCGTCCGGTAGGCGGGGAGGTCGCCGTAGAGGAGGATCACGGGGGTCTCGTTCACCTTGGCGACAACCTCTCCTTGTTCCAGGGTGGTGCCGGCCTCGGGGAGCCAGGTGATCGTGCCGGAGGCCTTCACGGTGAGGGCCACTTCCTCGAGGCCCATCGGCTGCCAGGCGGGGAGGGCGCCTTGGAACAGGACGACAGGCTTGCCCTCGACTCGGTAGAGCACGTCTCCCTCCGAGACGACCGTCCCCGCGGGAGTGGTCCAGGTGAGGGTGCCCGTCTTGCCCGAGCCGATCGGATCCCCTTCCTCGAAGCCGAGGGTGCCGCTCAGGGTCTCCACGCTCTCCATGTCCGTCAAGACCACCTCGGCCAGGGAGGTCTCCTCGGCGGCGGTCGCCTCAGTGCTTCCGTCGGACCCCAGCAGCCACCAGGCTGCCCCGGCCCCGGCGAGCACCAAGATGGCGACGACGGCCGCCACCCATCCCTTCCGGCTCCGGCGCCGGCCGGCTCCATCGGTGGCTATCGCTGAGCCCCCGGTTCCTTGCCCTTCCCGCATCATCTGTCTCCTGATCTGGTCGCTGGTGTCGGACTAGCCGGTGGTGTCGGGCGGTGGGCCACCCGCAGGTGGCGTGCCCCCTTCCGGCGGGGTACCGCCGCCGGGAGGCGCCCCGCCGGGCCCGCCGCCCATCATCATCCCGGGCAGGCCGTTGGCCCCGAAGATGTCCTGGCAGGCCTCGTTGGCTGCCTGGAAGGTGGGGTCGCTGGGGTCGTAGTCCCCGGTGTTGAAGCCGAGACGGGCCCCGGGGCCGCCGCTGCTGTCCGTGGTGAAGTCCGGGTCGGGCATGTCGACGCCGTTCTCCCGCATGCAGGCGGCGTACTCGAGCATGAGGTCCTGCATCTCGGTCATGTCGCGCTGCTCGAACTGCTGAGTGATGCCCTCCAGGTACTGCGAGCAGGCCTCGCGGGCGGCTTGCGCCGCCTCGCGCTGTGCCGGGTCGAATCCACCGTCCGAGCCCCCGCCGAAGGCCTGCCGCAGGTTGTAGTTGCCGTTCTCGTCCGGCACGGGATCGGCCATGTCCACGCCGTTCTCCCGCATGCAGGCGGCGAAGTCGAGCATCGCCTGCTCCTGGTCCACCGTCGTGTCGGTGGCCTCGGTCGTGTTGGTGGCGTCGCCGGAGCCGCTTGCGAGCGAGGCGATGTCGTCGGCATCTCCTGAGCCGCCGCAGGCTGCCACCATCAGGACGACGGCAACGGCGAGGGCGGCGAGCCATTGTGGGCGCATGGGTTCACCTTCTTCGTTTCTGTCCGCTGCCACCATCGCTCCCTGCCGTCAGGCCGCCGTTAGCGCCACCTAAGAACGGGATGAGATGTGTCACCCACCCCCGGACGAGTCGTCCGTGGCGGTGTCGGGGGCCTCGCCGCCGCCGGGAGTTGCCACCTGGAACCCGCCGTCGGACTCCCCGGGTCCGATGATGACCCCGCCGCCGGGCCCGCCGGAGTCGCCGCCGATCACGAAGCCGGGGCCGCCTCCCCCGAAGATCTCCTGGCAGGCCTCCTGGGCCGCCTGGAAGGCGGGGTCGCTGGGGTCCATGGCGAAGCCCTCGCCGCCGATGATGGTCACGCCGCCATCGTCTGAGAACTCCGGGTCGGGATAGTCGATGCCGTTGTCTCGCATGCACTGGGAGAAGGCGAGCATCTGGTCCTGCATCTCCGTCATGTCGACGGACTCGAACTCCGAGACCACGCCCTCCAGGAAGTGGGAGCAGGCCTCGTTGGCGTCCTGCATCTTCTGCATCTCGGCCTGGTCCGGGCCGCTCCCGTCGGAGGCCTCGCCCTGGATGGTGAAGCCGAAGCCGCCGCCCGCCGAGTTGATCTCCGGGTCGGGCATGTCGATGCCGTGCTCCCGCATGCAGGCGGCGAAGTCGAGGATCGCCTGGTCGGGGTCGACCGCGGCGGCGGCGGTGGTCGAACCGGCGGTGTCGGCCTCCGGTTCCTGCAGAGAGGCGATCTCGCTGGTGCTCTCCCCTCCGCCGCAGGCGGCGGTGAACAGCACGACAGCGGGGAGCCAGATGATCCATCGTCGCCACATGGCGCGCGTTCCTTTCCCGGGTATACGGGGAACGATGCCACACCCGGGTGAGTGCCGGGTGAGCAGCCGCTAAGAGGGACCTGAGAATCGGCCCTTACAGGTCTCTCACCCCCTTCTCACCTGCGTTTCATGAGCGGAAGGTACGGTTGGGGCGTGGGCAAGCGCGTTCTCATCGCCGAAGACGACGAGCAGGTACGCCGCTCGGTGGAGCGGGCGCTGCGCTTCGAGGGCTACGAGGTGGCCACCGCCGGCGATGGTGAGGAGGCGCTGCGCTCCGTGGAGGCCACGCGACCCGACGTGGTGGTCCTCGACATCATGATGCCCCGCCTCGACGGGATCAGCGTCTGCCGCCTCATGCGGGCGCAGGGCGATCGCACCCCGGTGCTCATGCTCACCGCCCGCCACGGCCTCGCCGACCGGGTGGCCGGCCTCGACGCCGGCGCCGACGACTACCTGGCGAAGCCCTTCGCCCTCGAGGAGTTGCTGGCCCGGCTGCGGGCGCTCCTCCGCCGCACCGGGTTCTCCTCGGGCGAGGAGGTGCTCCGGGTGGCCGACCTGGAGCTTCGCCCGGCGGCCCGCAGTGTGTGCCGCGCCGACCGGGGGATCGAGCTCACCCGGACCGAGTTCGACCTCCTCGAGTTGCTCATGGTGAACGCCGGCATCGTGATGCCCCGTCACCTCATCTATGAGCGGATCTGGGACTACGACTTCGAGACGACGAGCAACTCCCTCGATGTCTACGTCGGCTACCTGCGCCGCAAGACCGAGGCCGGCGGCGAGCCGCGCCTCATCCACACCGTGCGCGGCGTCGGCTACGTGGTGCGACTGTGAGCCTGCGCCTGCGGGTGACGCTGTTCATCGCCCTGGCGGTGGCGGCGGCCGTGGTAGCCGTCTCCTGGGCCGCCTACGCCTCGGCGCAGCACGAGGCCCGCCGCGCGATCGACGACGCCCTCCTCGGCCGGGTCGCCCCCCTTGGAGGGCCCGGCTTCATGGTGGCGTCCGGGTCCGGCCCGGCCTTCTCCCAATCGGAGCCCGGCACGGGCGTGGCCGTGCTCCCCGACGTGGTGATGCAGATCATCGATGGATCGGGGGCGGTGATCGGCTCTCCCCTTTCCGGCATGGTGGCCCTGCCCGTCGACGAGGAGGATCGGGCCATCGTCGCCGGCGAAGGCGGCCCCCTGCTACGCGACATAAGGGTGAACGGGGTCCACTACCGCATGGTCACCACGGCGGCCTTCGGGGTCCAGACGGGCCTGCCGGGCCGGCCGGACACGATCACGCCGATTGGCGTGCAGGTGGCGCGCGACCTGACCGAGACCGACGACTTCCTCGGCGGCCTGAGGACCCGGTTGCTCCTCATCGGTTGCAGCGCTGTGCTCGCCGCCGGGGTGGTCGCCTGGTTCGTCTCCCACCGCGCCGTGCGCCCGGTGACGGTGCTCACCCGGGCGGCCGAGCACGTGGCCGCCACCCGCGACCTGGAGATCCCCATCGAGGTGACCCGCCGCGATGAGATCGGCCGCCTGGCGACCTCGTTCAACACGATGCTCGAGGCCCTGGCCTCCTCCCGGGTCCAGCAGCAGCGCCTGGTGGCCGACGCCGGCCACGAACTGCGCACCCCGCTCACCAGCCTGCGCACCAACATCGAGCTGCTCGCCCGCGCCACCGACCTGCCCGCCGCCGACCGGGCAGAGGTGCTGGCCGACGCCCAGCAGGAGCTCGAGGAGCTGTCCGACCTGGTGGCCGAGCTCGTGGACCTCGCTGCCGACGCTCCGCCCGAGGAGACCGTGGAGGTGCGCCTCGACGAGATCGTCGGTGAGGCCGTGCAGCGCTTCCGCCGCCGCACCGGGCGCGAGGTGGTCCTGCGCGCCGAGGAGACCGTGGTGGCCGGCAAGCCCGGCCGGCTGGCGCGGGCGGCGTCCAACCTGCTCGACAACGCCGACAAGTGGGGCCGCCGCTCGACCGCGGTCGAAGTGACGCTGGACGGCGGCAGGCTGGAGGTGCGCGACCACGGCCCGGGCATCGATCCGGTCGACCTGCCCCACGTCTTCGAGCGCTTCTACCGCTCCGCCGTCGCCCGGGGCACGCCCGGCTCGGGGCTGGGCCTGGCCATCGTCCAGCAGGTCGCCGAGGAGCACGGCGGTCGGGGCTTCGCCGCCGGTGCGGAAGGAGGCGGGGCGGTGGTCGGCTTCGAGATCCCCGTCCTGGAACCCGGCCCCAACCCGGGGGAGGGGGCCGGGCCGCCTCAGGAGATGCCCAGCGCGTAGCCCCCGTCGACGTCGAGGACGGCGCCCGTGATCCAGGCCGCCTCGTCGGAGATGAGGAAGGCCACCGCCGCGGCGATGTCTGCTCCCTTCCCGACCTGGGCCAGGGCCTGGAGGCGCGGCACCCGTTCCTGCAGGGCCCTTTCCTCTTCGGCCTCGGAGGAGCCGCGCAGCTCCGAGGGGACGATCCCGGGCCGGACCACGTTCACCCGGATCCCGTAGGGGCCCAGGTCACCGGCCAGGGCCCGGGACATCGCCTCGACCGCTCCCTTGGAGGCCACGTACCCGAAGCGGTTGCGCGGGGCCCGGGCCACCACCGTCGAGCCGATGTTGACGATCGACCCGCCCTGTCGCTGCAAGTGGGGAAGGGCGGCCCGGGTGCACAGGTAGGGCCCGATCACGTTCGTGCGCAGCATCTTCTCGAAATCGGATTCGCGCAGCTGGCTGATGGCCCCTGGCACCTCCATGCCGGCGTTGTTGACGAGCGCGTCCAGCCGCCCGAAGGCCTCCACCGCCGCGGCCACCATCCGCTCGGCGTCCTCGGCGCGGGTGACGTCGGCCTGGAGGGTGACGAGGCGCCCGGGCGCCGCGGCCAGTGAGTCGGCCAGGCCGGTGAGCCGGTCGGCCCGGCGGGCGGCGGCCAGCACCAGGGCGCCCTCGCCCACGAGGTGCCGGGCGATGTGCGCGCCCAGGCCGCTGCTGGCCCCGGTGACGAT
>CAYGYX010000082.1:0-7356 GCA_964354255.1 uncultured Acidimicrobiia bacterium
AGAGGGAGGGGGGTGAGGGCTTCCGGACGGTCCCGCGCCAGCGGGAGGTTGCTCCCATGTCAAGCGGCGAGTGCTTGGGGGCGGGTGTTGTGGGCGGGGGTGTCGGCTTGGAGGTTGCGGTAGATGACGTTGGCGAGGTGGCGTTTGAGGGCGCGGATGGCTTCGGGTTTGGTGTTGCCGTTGGCGAGGCGTCGTTTCAGGTAGTCCTGGGCTGGGGGGTGGATGCGGAGTTGGGTGATGGCGATGCGGTGGAGGGCGGCGTTGGCTTGCCGGTTGCCGCCCCGGTTGAGTCGGTGCCGCTGGGTGTTGGCGGACCAGACGGGGATGGGGGCGACGCCGGCCCACATGGCGAACTTGTCGGGGGTGGGGAAGCGGCCGATGTCGGCGGCCTCGCCGACGAGTTTGGCGGCGGTAAGGGGGCCGCAGCCGGGGATGGCGGGCAGGTGGGGGGCCAGGTCGGTGATCAGGCCCCGTATCCTGTTTGCGCCTCACGGAGATGACCGCGTGCTGAAGGTGATCCTGTCGGGCGTCGCCCTGCGCCGCGACGCCTACCTGCGCATGGTGCTGGCCCCGGACGGTGTCGCCGACGGGGCCGTGATGGTCGCCGGGGTGTACGGGCTGCTCGCCGTGCCCGGGGTCTTCCGGGGAGCCGGCCTCCTCGCCCTGGTCTGGTCGGTGATCGGCGGGGTGTTCGGGTGGGTGGTCCTCGCCGGGCTGGTGTACCTGGCCGGTAGATACGCGCTCGAAGGCGACGGCACCTTTCCCGGCGTCGCTGCTGCCTCCGCCCTGGCGTTTCCCCCACTGCTGCTGGCGCTGGTGCTGCGCCTGGTGCTGGGCCCCTTCCTCGCCCTGCTGGCCGCCTCGGTGTGGTTGCTGGCCTGTCTGTGGCGGGCGGCCTGCGTGGCGCTGGAGCTGGCCCCGGGGCGCAGCACCCTGGCGGTGGCAGTCGGCTACGGCGGCTGGCTGCTGCTGGTCTCCGTATCCTCTGTGTAGATGCCCACCTATCGCCTCGACCTGGCATACGACGGCTCCGGCTTCCGGGGTTATGCGGCCAACGCCGGGGTGCGCACGGTACAGGGCAGTCTGGAGGACGCCCTGGCCACCGTCCTGCGCCGCGGTGTGGAGACGGCGGTGGCCGGGCGCACCGACGCCGGGGTCCACGCCCGGGGCCAGGTGGTCTCCTTCTCGGCCCCCGAGGCGATCGACCCGGGCCGCCTGCAGCGGGCCCTCAACCGCCTGCTTGCCCCGGAAGTGGTGGTCTGGGCGCTGGCCGAGGCCCCGGACGGCTTCGACGCCCGTCGCTCCGCCCTCTGGCGCAGCTACCGGTACGCGATCGACGACGGCCTGTTGCCGGACCCGGCCCGCCGCTGGACCGTCTGGCACGTGGCCGTCCCCCTGGACGCGGCGGCCATGGATAGCGCCGCCCGGGCGTTCGTGGGGGAGCACGACTTCGCCTCCCTTTGCCGGGCGGTGGAGGGAGGCGCGACGGTGCGCAGGGTGCTGGAGGCCGATTGGCACCGCGCGGACGACGGCCTGCTGGTGTTCGGGGTGGCGGCCAGCGCCTTCTGCCACCAGATGGTGCGCTCCATGGTGGCCCTCTGCGTCGAGGTGGGGCGGGGTCGGCTCGACCCCGTAGCCATCCCCGGCATCCTGGAGGCCCGCGACCGCAACGCCGCCCGGGGGGTGGCGCCCGCCCACGGCCTCACCCTGTGGGAAGTGGGGTACCCGCCCTCGTAGAGTGCGGGTCGGAGGTGTCGTAATGCGGTCTCTGGCAGGCGACTGGCTGGTGGAGGCCACGGTGCCCGGCGGGGGAACCTACACCGGGACCATCGCCGCCCGCGCGGTTGGGGACGCGGTCGAGCTGGCCTGGGACACGACCGCCGGCCGCTACTTTGGGATCGGGCTGGCAGAAGAGGGCGCCTGGTACGTCGCCTGTGGGGAGGACGGCGACGGCCTCGGCCTGGCGCTGGTCGGCCGGGGTGGGGGGCTGCGCTGGTCGCCGGCCCCGGAACGGGGGATGGTGGGCGCCTCCAGCCTGGTCCCGGCCCCTGCCCCGTCCGGCGCCTTCGGATGGGAGGCCGGGAGGCCCGCCGCCGGCGGCTTCCCCTTCACGGGCCTCGTCCTGGAGGGCCGCGGGGAAGTGCTCGAAGCCCGACTGGCGGGCGGCCCGGTAGCCCGCGGGCTGGCCCTGCCCACGACTGCCGGATGGGCGGTCGCCTGGTACCCCCGCTTCGACCAGACAGTGCTCCTGCGCTACCTCCCCGGCCGGGAACCGGGCACCTGGGTTGCGTTGTGGGCCCTGGGCGGGCAGGCCGAACCGGCCGTGGAGTTGCTGCGCCCGGCCGGCTGACAGCGGAGCGGCCGGAGGGGGCTCGGGGCGCCCGGCGGAATTGCGGAGGCCGGGGGGCTCCGATACCATGCCCGCTCGCCCCCGAGTGGGGCGCTTTCCCGTGCGCGCCGCACCGTTCGCCACGCAGAGGATGTCCATGAGACGGCAGAAGACGTTCACGCCACGCCCCGCCGACGTCGATCGAGCCTGGTGGGTGGTCGACGCCGACGGCTTTCCCCTGGGCCGCCTGGCCAGCGAGGTGGCGGTGGTGCTGCGCGGCAAGCACAAGCCCACCTTCGCTCCTCACTTCGACATGGGCGACTTTGTGGTGGTGGTCAACGCCTCCCGCATCCAGGTGACCGGCGAGAAAGCCACCCAGAAGCGGTACTTCCGCCACTCCGGCTACCCGGGCGGGCTCACCGAGCGCTCCTTCGAGCAGATGCGGGCCAAGCACCCCGAGCGGGTGGTGGAGCAGGCGGTCCGGGGCATGCTGCCCCGCAACCGCCTCGGCCGGCAGATGTACCGCAAGCTCAAGGTGTACGCCGGCCCCGACCATCCCCACGCCGCCCAGAAGCCCAAGCGCCTAACCCTCGCCGCACGAAAGGTCTCCTGATGCCCGAGCCCCTCGTCCAGACCGTCGGCCGCCGCAAGACCTCGGTGGTCCGGGTGCGCCTCACCGACGGCACGGGGTCCATGTCGCTCAACGGTCGCCCCCTCGAGGTCTACTTTCCCAGCATGGCGCAGCGCCTGCGCATCCTGGAGCCGATGCGCCTGGCCGGCTTCGACGGGCGCTACGACGTGGCCGCCACCCTGGAGGGCGGCGGCCTCAACGGGCAGGCCGACGCCTTGCGACTGGGCATCGCCCGGGCCCTGGTCGAGATCCATCCCGACGTGCGCCGCACGCTGAAGCGGGTGGGGATGCTCACCCGTGATGCCCGGGCCGTCGAGCGCAAGAAGTACGGTCTGCGCAAGGCCCGCCGGGCCCCTCAGTACACCAAGCGCTGAGCGCTCGCGGCAGCGCGCTCTAAGGTACGGCACATGGGCGGCGCGCCTCTCTTCGGTACCGACGGGGTGCGAGGGCGCGCCAACGTCGACCTGACCCCGGAGCTGGCCATGGGGCTGGCCCGGGCCGCCGCCGACGGGCGGCAGGGGACCGCTCTGGTGGGCCGGGACACCCGCCGCTCGGGGCAGATGCTGGCGGCCGCGATACACGCCGGGTTCCACGCCGCCGGGTTCGACACCATCGACGTCGGCATCCTCCCGGTGGGCGCTGTCTCCCACCTCACCGCCTCGACCCGGGCCGCTTGCGGGGTGATGGTGAGCGCCAGCCACAACCCGGCCGAGGACAACGGCATCAAGTTCTTCGGGCCCGACGGGGCCAAGGTCGACGAGGAGCGGGAGCGGGCCATCGAGGCGCGGTATCGCCACGGCCCTCCCTGGGTGGGGGCGGAAGGGGCCGACGTGGGCATCCAACTGGGCATGCCCGACGCCCTGGAGCGCTACGTGAACCACCTGGCGCATAAGGCTCGCTACTCCTTGCGGGGCATGTCGGTGGCGCTCGACTGCGCCCACGGGGCCGCCTTCCTCGCCGCCCCGGCGCTCTTCACCCGGCTCGGCGCCGATGTCGTCGCCCATGCCGCCGAGCCGACCGGCACCAACATCAACCAGGGATGCGGAGCGACGAACCCGGGCTTCCTCGCCGGGCGCGGCGCCGGGAGGCTGGGCCTCGCCTTCGACGGCGACGCCGACCGGCTGATCGCCGTCGACGAGGATGGAGTCCCGGCCAACGGTGACGTGGTAATGGCAGTCCTTGCCCGCCACCTCCGCCAGCAGGGAGAGCTCCCGGGGGACCTGGTGGTTGCCACGGTGATGTCGAACCTGGGCTTCCGCCTCGCCCTGCGCACCATGGGCATCCAACTGGTGGAGACCGCGGTCGGAGATCGCTTCGTGCTCGAGGAGGTGCGCCGTCGGGGGGCCGGCCTGGGTGGGGAGCAGAGCGGGCACATCATCTTCGGGGGCGAGCCCACCGGCGACGGCCTGCTCACCGCCCGCCGGCTGATGGAGGTGATGGCGGCCACCGGGGCTCCTCTCAAGGAGCTGCGCCGGGTGATGACCGAGTTCCCCCAGGTGCTGCGCAATGTGCCGGTGCGGGTACGGGAGCGACTCCCCGACGCCGCCCCCTTGTGGGCGGCGGTGGCGGTCATGAAGAAGCGCCTCGGTGAGACCGGCCGGGTGTTGGTACGCGCCTCGGGCACCGAACAGGTGGTGCGGGTGATGGTGGAGGCCCCGACCACCGTCGAGGCGGCCGGTGTGGCCGACGAGCTGGTCGTGCTCGTGCGGCGGGAACTGGGCAGCGGAACGACCGGGCCCGGCTAGCCTGGCTGGTGACAACGGAGACCGCAGGACGATTCCGGTAGCGCCTGCCCTCGCTACGGCGAGGTGACGAGGAAGAGGGAGCATCGAGCAGTCGGCGGGTGCCCTCTCGGCCGCTCACGGTCGTGACGCGCTGGGTTAGAGCCCGGGGGTGACCCCGGGGGCAGAGCCCCCCGCGGTGTGAGGCGGGGTCCGACGACTCCGCACACCCCCCTTCGGTCTCCCCGGCGAAGGGAGTTCGGCGCGTGTGCGGAATCATGGGCTACGTGGGGCCTCGTCAGGCGGCCCCGATCCTCATCGACGGCCTGCGGCGCCTGGAGTACCGCGGCTACGACTCGGCCGGGGTGGCGGTGTTCGACGGCCGGCGCCTGGTGGTGCGCAAGGCCGAAGGGAAGCTGGCCCGGCTCGCCGAGCTGCTCGACCGTGACCCGGTGCCGGGCACGGCCGGCATCGGCCACACCCGCTGGGCCACCCACGGCGTCCCCAGCGACTCCAACGCCCACCCCCACACCGACCCCAGCGGGGAGATCGCCGTGGTCCACAACGGGATCATCGAGAACTACCTGGCTCTCAAAGAGGAGCTGGCGGCGGCCGGGGCGGTGTTCGCCTCGGAGACCGATTCCGAAGTGCTCGCCCACCTCGTCGCCCAGGAGTACCGGGGCGACCTGCTCGAGGCGACCCGCCGGGCGGTGGGGCGGGCCCGGGGGGCCTACGCCCTGGTGGTCATCAGCAGCCGGGAGCCGGGCCGAATCGTGGCGGTGCGGATGATCAGCCCGCTCGTGGTGGGCCTCGGGGACGGCGAGACCTTCCTGGCCAGCGACATCCCGGCCATCCTTCCCCACACCCGGGCGGTGATGGTGGTGGACAACGGCGAGATCGTGGACGTCACCCCGGCCGGCGCCCGCCTGGAGACCCTGGCCGGCGTCCCGGTGCAGCGCGATCTGCTCGAGATCACCTGGGACGCGGGACAGGCGGAGAAGGGCGGCTATCCGCACTTCATGCTCAAGGAGATCCACGAGCAGCCCCGGGCGATCGGCGACACCCTCACCGGGCGCCTCCTCAACGGCGGGGGCGTGATCCTGGACGAGGTGCGCTTCCCGGTCGGCTTCGCCCGCTCCCTGGAGCGGATCTGGATCACCGCCTGCGGCACCGCCTTCCATGCCGGTCTGGTGGCCAAGGAGGTGCTCGAAGGGCTGCTGCGGGTGCCGGTGGAGGTCGCCTACGCCCATGAGCTGCGCTACCGGGACCCTCTCATCGGGCCCGGCTCGCTCACCGTGGCCATCAGCCAGTCGGGGGAGACCGCCGACACGCTGGCGGCGGCTCGCCTGGCCAAGGAGCGAGGATCGCGCCTGCTGGCCGTCACCAACGTCGTCGGCTCCACCCTCAGCAGAGAGGCCGACGACCTGCTCTACACCCGGGCCGGCCCGGAGATCGCGGTCGCCTCGACCAAGGCCTACCTGACCATGCTGGTGGGGGAGTACCTGCTCGCCCTGGCGCTGGGGCAGGAGCGGGGTGGCCTCGGCGGCCAGACGGCGGCCGGTCTGATCGCCGGGCTGCGCACCCTGCCCCGGGTCGTCGAGGAGGTGCTGAGCCGGGAAGACGAGGTCCGGTCGCTGGCCACGGCCATCGCCGGGCGCGACGACGTCTACTTCATCGGCCGGGGCCTCGACTACGCGGTGGCCATGGAGGGCTCGCTGAAGATGAAGGAGATCTCCTACCTGCACTCGGAGGCGATGCCGGCCGGGGAGTTGAAGCACGGCACCCTGGCCCTGGTCACCGAGGGCACCCCGGTGGTGGTGGTCCTGACCCAGGGGGCGACCTACGACAAGACGATCTCCGCTCTGCAGGAGGTGAAGGCGCGCCGCGCCTTCACGGTGGCGGTGGCCTGGGACGACGACCGGGAGATCAGCAAACACGCCGACCGGGTGCTGCGCATCCCCCGCGTGCCCGACTTGCTGGCCCCGGTGCCGGCCATCGTCCCCCTGCAACTGCTCGCCTATCACGTGGCGGCAGTGCGCGGGCACGACATCGACCAGCCGCGCAACCTGGCCAAGAGCGTGACGGTGGAGTAGCCATGCGCCTGCTCGGCGTCGGGGTGGACGTGGCCGAAGTGGAGCGCGTCCGCCGCCTGCTGGCGCACCACCCGCGCTTTGCCGAGCGGTGCTTCACCGCCGGCGAGCGGGGGCACGCCTTCCGCCATCCCCGCCCCGAGCAGCGCCTGGCGGCCCGCTTCGCCGGCAAGGAGGCGGTGATGAAGAGCCTGGGGAGCGGGTGGCGCGCCATCCGCTGGCAGGACGTGGAGATCACGGGCGGCGGGGCCGCGCGGGCGGTGCTGCGGGGGACGGCTGCCGCCCGGGCGGAGGCGTTGGGAGTGGCGGAGGTGCTGGTGAGCCTGACGCACACCGACGATGTGGCGGTGGCGGTGGCGATGGCGGTTAGGGAGGAGCCGGGGGCAGGTGCCGCGGGGTAGCAGCCCCCCGGCGGCGGGCCTGCCGGTGAGACTGGGTGTTGGGGGTTCCGGGCTCGGCTGGTCGATCCGGGGCTACCTGCGCTGCGGGTAGGGGTGGTGGTGGTGGGTGCGGCGGTGGTGGGTGCGGCACAGCAAGCGCAGGTTGGCCAACTCGGTCTTGCCGCCGTCGGCCCAGTGGACGATG
>CAYGYX010000083.1:0-7142 GCA_964354255.1 uncultured Acidimicrobiia bacterium
GCTGGCGCATCCCACCGGAGAACTGGTGGGGGTGGTCGGTGATGCGCTGGCGGGGGTTCTTGATCCCCACCCGGTCGAGCAGGGCCATCGCCCGATCCCGGGCCTCTCGCTTGCCGATCCCGCGGATGCGCAGCGGCTCGGTGAGCTGCTGCCCGATGGTCTGCACAGGGTTCAGCGCCGACAGGGGGTCCTGGAAGATGTAGCCGACCTGGGCGCCCCGGACATCCCGCATGTGCTCGGGGGAGGCCTGCAGGAGGTCGACGCCGTCGAACCAGACCTCCCCCTCGACGATGGCGGTGGGCAGCAGGCGCAGGATCGACAGGGCGGTGACCGTCTTGCCGGAGCCCGACTCGCCCACGATGCCGACGCGCCCGTGGCGCCCCACGGAGAGGCCGACGCCGTTGACGGCGCGCACGACGCCCTGGCGGGTGGGGAAGCTGACTGCCAGGTTCTTGACGTCGAGGAGGGGAGCGTCGCCGGCCGCCGGCTGCTGCCCTGGAGAAGGGTCTTCGGTCACGGTGGTCATGGGCACCTCCGGCTGTCTCCGCCGTCTTGGTGGGTGGCGGGGCCGGCTCCCACCACCGCCCCGGACGCCATGATCCTACCGACATCCTCCTCGGTGAAACCGGCCAGGCGGAGTACCTCCTCCGAGTGCTCGCCGTGGAGAGGTGGGGCCGACCGTACTCGCGCCGGAGTGCTGGAGAACCGGTAGGGGGGAGCCACCATCCGGAGAGGGCCAATAGGGGAGTCGACGGTGATCACCATCTGGTTGTGGACGACCTGGGGGTCGGCCAGTGCCGCGCCGAGGCCGTGGACCGGGGCGGCGTAGATGTCCTCGGGGACCATCAACCGCAGCCATTCATCTGTCGTGCGCGCGGCCAGAGCCTCCTCGAGCAGCTGCTCGAACTCGACGCGATGACGGTTGCGGGCGGCGGCGGTGGCGAAGCGCGGGTCCCCGCCGAGGTCTTCGATGCCCAGGACCCGAGAGAGGGCGGGGAGGTCCTGACCGCTGGGCAGGGCCAGGTATCCGTCGCGGGTGGCGTACAACCCGTACGGCGGGGGGAGATACGGGTGGGCGTGCATCTCCGTCTCGCGCGCCGGCTCGCGCGCCGGCGCGTTGAGGAACAAGAACAGCTCCTCGGCCTGCGCGGCCAGCACGCTGTCGAGCAGGTTGACCTGGACGTGTTGGCCCTCACCGGTCCGGTCCCGGTGCAGCAGCGCCGCCAGCACCGCTACGACGCCGTTCATGCCGCCGAGTATGTCGGCGATTGGTATGCCCACCGCCAGGGGACGGCCGCCGGGGAGGGCGTTGAGGGCTCCCAGCCCCCCGATCGCCTGGGCGAGGACATCCTGACCCGGCCGTCCGGCGTAGGGGCCGTCCGGCCCGTACCCCGAGGCGGAGGCGTAGACGATGGAGGGGTTCAGTGCGGCGCACGCCGCATAGCCCAGTCCCAGCCGGTCCATGACCCCCGGACGGAAGTTCTGGTACACGACGTCGCTGACCTTCACCAGCCGCCGGACGACCTCGAGCCCCGTCTCCGTCTTCAGATCCACCGCGATGCTCTGCTTGTTGCGGTTCAAGGCGAGGAAGGCGGCCCCGTAGAAGTCCAGGTCGTAGCGGCCGTCTTCCCTTCGGGAGATGTCGTAGCGGGGCACGGGCTTCCCATCGGGGGCGAGCACCGCGGGCCGCTCCACCTTGATCACTTCGGCGCCCAGATCGGCCAGGATCTGGGTGCCTAGCGGCCCCTGCATCCGCTCGGTGAAGTCCAGCACCCGGCAGCCGGCGAGGGGGGCGGGGGAATCCGGCCGAAGGCCGGTTTGGTCCCCAGTCGTCATGGCAGCGCCGGTCCTCTCCGGTCGTCGGAACGGACGGCAGGGCGCCGTCCGCGCCGCGGGATTCTAGCCCCCGCCCTACCCCCTTCCACCCTCAGGCGTAGAAGGCCCGGCGCCTGATCACCCCGGGGTTGTCGTGGCGGAACGTGCTGAAGACCAAGCCCGATACGGCCGGCAGGGAGAGCAGTGCTTGCTCGGCGCGCTCGTCGGGCTCCGCCCACTGCCGGGCCACGTAGAGCCTGGCCGGGCCTCCGGCGAACACGGGGGCGTAGTTGTCCCGGACGTCCTCGGCCAGTTCCTTCAGGCCTTTGCCGTCGACGTAGTTCTGCAGGTAGCCGTAGCCCCGGTGCATGGGCCAGAGCTGATGCCACATGGACGGGCACTGTGACGAGTTCTGGTCGATGACCAGCTCGTCCACCAGGTCCTCGGCCACCCAGTCGCGCCACTGCAACTCCCAGTTGCCCAGAGGGGGGCCGATGATGTCTCCGCGGGGAACCCCGACACCAAGCGTCAGACCGCGGGAGGTGAGGCGGGGGCGCAACTCGCGCAGGAACGCGGTGAAGTAGGAACCGTTGAGCTTCCTCCAGGCCGGGAGATCGAAGTCCTCTCTGAGGATGTCCTTCCCGGTCGAGGCCAGCATGTCCGCCCGCACCGGGTCGTTGAAGCCGTACTGATCGGCATGGTCAGCCGGGCGGGCCTGGCTGCGCAGGCAGAGGAAGACGCCGTCGAAGCCGGAGTTGGCCACCAGCGCCTCGATGCGCTCGGCCATGTGGCGACGCACTTCGTCGTAGCCGTAGCACAGGACACCCCATTGCCGGCTGGCCCCGGTGCGGTCCACCGTGGCGTACTCCGGGTGGTCGCGGCTCCAATCGGTCTGCCAGGTGACATGCTGGCCGTGCATGTCGTCGTGGAAGCTGACCGCCCGCTCCTCGGGGGTGGGCAGGCCCCGGCCGTCGTCGAGCACGGAGACGTACAGCTGAGCCCTCATGCCCAGATCATGGGCCACCTGCGGGACGACCTCCAGGTCGTCCCAGTCGATGGAGTGGATCTTCCGCTCCTGAGCGCGCGGGTTATCGCTCGACGCGTAGTAGTGGGAGAGATCGCGGCGGGTCCGCACCTCCCGCCAGTGGATGATCTCAGCGCCGAATGCCGTCTGCCACGCAGCCGCGCGCTTCTTGACTCCATCGACCGTGTCGAGTTTGCCGTCGCCCTCGCCGAACACCAGGTGGTCCGGCCACGACACGCTGGCAACCGCGTAGCGATGCGGCATGGCGCCTTCCTCTCCTTCCTGCTGCCCGGTACGGTCGGGCAATCGGTGGCTGCCTCCAGGGTATCGAACTCCTGAGCGCCGCCAGCGAGCAACCCGTGCCGGCCGGGCCGATCACCCCCGGGGCTCGGGCGCAGCTGGGCGCCCTCCGGAGCCGGGCTCAGAGGGGCTGATAGCCGAGGCGCGCGGAGATTCGCGCCGCCGCCTCCTGGAGGACTGGGATCCAGCGGTCCTGCCGGCGCTCGATGGGTGCCGAAAGCGAGAGCCCGGCGACCACCCGCCCGGTGAAGTCGCGCACCGCCACCCCGATGCAGCCCACGCCTTCCTCGGCTTCCTCGTCGTCGAGGGCGTAGCCCCTTTCGCGAGCGGCCTCGATCTCCACGCCGAGCGCTACCGACGATGTGATGGTGCGCGAGGTGAGGCGTGCCAGCCCCGTGCGCCGGGCGTAGTCCCCCACGAACTGCTCGCCCAGATCCCCCAGTATCACCTTGCCGACTGCGGTGACGTGCAGGGGTGCCCGGCTGCCGATGATCTGCTCCACGCGCATGATGCGCCTTGCCAGCGCCCTCTCTATGTAGACGACCTCGTCACCCTCCCGCACGGTGAGGTTGATGGTCTCTCCGGTCAGATCCCGGAGTCCTTCCATGACGTCGCGAGCCCGATCACGGATGTCGATGTCGTGGCGGACCTTGCCGGCTAGACGCCGGAGCTTGACGCCGAGGACGTAGCCGCCGTTGGGCTCTCGTTCCACGAAGCCGGCCTGTACCAGGGCGGCCAGGATGCGGTGGGCCGTCGAGGGATGGAGCCGCGCCCTCGCAGCCAGCATCTTGAGGGGCGCCGGCTCGCCTGCCGCGGCGATCGCATCCATCAAGCGGGATGCCCGGTCGATGACCTGGATGAGGGGAGTGGGTGGGGTCATTTCGTAATGTGGAATGATTGCCACATAGTAGAACGAGTGGCGCCGAGCATGGCTAGCATCGCGGCTCCGTGGAACGGTCCCCGCTGCCTGATGACGTTGAGCGTCGGAGGTCCCAATGGTGAGCATCGGAGCCGGCGAGCCGCCGTCTTTCCTTCCCGCCTTCTGCGGCGGGATCCGCTACTTCGGAGAGAAGGGCCCGGACTTCGGGCGCCTGGCTTCCGCCCCCGTCATCGGCGAGGCGGACAGCGCCGTCGGCGACGCCGGCGATGAGCGGGCGGCTTTCCAGACCTTGCTGGCCGCCGACGCCCTCCGGTACCTGACTCTGCAGATCACGGCCGCCAAGAGCTCCGGGCACCCGGGCGGCTTCGCCTCCAGCGCCGAGGCGCACGCCGCGCTCGTCATGCTCGGCCACACCAACATCCTCACCGAGGTGGGCCACCACGCCCCCGGCTTCTACGCCGCCCTGTTCCTCGATTCCTCGCTCGAGGCGATGGGCATCCACACAGTGGACGACCTGATGATGCGCTTCCGCGAGCAGCACGGGCTGCTCGGGCATCTCTCCGGGGCGGTCCCCGGGGTGCTGGCCCCCGCCGGGCCGCTCGGCCAGGGCCAGCACTTCGCCATGGCCGCCGCCTACCTGTACCCGGGGACTCTGTTCCCGGTGACCATCGGCGACGGCGGCATGGGAGAGCCCTACGTGCTCAACGCGATGATGCACTTCCACGCCGCCTTCCCCTCGGTGACCAACTTCCTTCCGGTGCTCGTGTGGAACGGCCACTCGCAGGAGCACCACTCCATGGTCTCCCACCTGACCAACGAGCAGATGCTCGGCCTGTGGCGGGCCCACGGGTTCGAAGAGGTCGTCCTGGTGGACGCGGCATCCTTCGGTGATGGTGCCCGGAATGAGGCCTTCGTCGATGGCACTTGCCTGTCGCCCGAGCGGCGCCTGGCCTTCGCCGGGGCGGTGCTGCAGGGAGTGGATCGTGCCGCGCGGGCGGCGCGAGCGGGTCGGCCGAGCGCCTTCATCATCAAGCAGATGAAGGGGGCCGGCCTGCATGTGACGGGGGCCAGGTCGCACAACCTGCTGCCCCGGGACACCCTCGACCGGCCGGAGATCGAGGCTGCTCTCCGCCGTCTCGCCCTCCCGCCCGAGGGGTGGCAGATCGTGCGAGCGAACTTCCGGCGAGCCGGCGGCGGCCCCGCCGCCCGCACGGCGGTCACCGAACAGCGGGTCGAGCCCGGCTTGCCTCCCCGGCTGGAACTGCAGGAATTCCCCCGGGGTGTGGCGGCCGTGCCGGCCACCGCGCTGGGGGCGTTGGCCGCCCAGGTGGGTCGGGCCGAGGAGCGCTTCCTGGTCGGCAGCTCGGACGGCACGGAGGCCTCGGCGATGCGCAATGTGATCGAAGCGCTGGGCATCCGCCACCCGACCGCGGATCCCGAGTACGGGCAGGGGCCGGAAGGCCGGGTCTACGAGCCGGTGAACGAAGATGCCTGTGCCGGCCTCACCGCCGGGCTGGCTCTCTTCGGCACCCGCTCGCTGTGGACCTGCTACGAGAGCTTCGCGGCGAACGGCTGGCCGATCGTGCAGACGGTGACCCAGGCCATGGCCGAGCTGCGCCGCCGGGTACCGTCGGTGGTGTGCGTGTTCACCGCCGGCGCACTCGAACAGGGACGCAACGGCTGGACCCATCAGCGTCCCGAGATCGAGGGGCACATCGCCGCCATGATGCGCAACGGCAACGTGTACCTGCTGTACCCGTGCGACGCCAATGTCGCGCAGGCGGCCTACGAGTTCGCGACGGGAACCTGGAACAAGGGCGTGGTGATCATCGCCTCCAAGAGCTCCCTCCCGGTCTACCTGGGCACCGACGAGGCCCGGCGGGCGGTGGCGGAGGGCGCGGTCGTGCTGCACGACTCCGGAGATGGCAGGCGCGGGCGGGTGGTCCTGGCAGTCACCGGCGACATGGTCCTGCTCTCCGTGTTTGCCGCCCGGGAGATGCTGGAGCGGTTGGGGTATCAGGTCGCCATCGTCTCGGTGATCAACCCCCGTCGGTTGTGTCGGCCCGACGACGTCTCCTGGGCAATCGCCGCCGAACCCGATGGCGAGTTCATCTCCGATGCCCGCTTCGAAGAGCTGTTCGCCGGTGACTTGCTGCTCGGGATCAGCGGCGGGTCCAGCGCCGCTCTGGAGCCGGTGCTTCTGCGCAGCCGTGCGCCCCGGCGCGACCTGCTGGCCTGGCAGCGCGGTGAGACCACGTCCGGCCCGGCCGAGCTGCTGGCGGTCAACCGCCTGTCGGCCGAAGCCATCGTGCAGCGAGTTGCGGTCGCCTTCTGCCGGCCGTCGGACGCGTTGTCGGGCTGAGCGTTCGCCTGCCGGCCGCCCGGCGCGGAGGCCATCCGACCGGGCCGCCCCTCAACCTGCCCCGCGCGGGCGCGGCCGGGCGGGGGCCGCGGCTCGGATGCCGATCCCTGCCGGGTGGTAGGCGGTCTCGATGGTGGCCCCGTCGTCGCCGAGGGTGGTGACCAGGTTGCCGAGCCAGCGCCGGTCGTCTCGGTGCGGGTAATCGACCCGGAAGTGGTCGCCGCGGCTCTCCGTCCGCTGCCGGGCCGCCTCGGCCATGGAGCAGGCCACCAAGGCCGACCGCCCCAGGAAGGTCCTCATCCGGCCGGCTGCCGCCAGCCGGTCCTTGAGCGAGGTCAGGGCCGCCAATGCCTGCCGGAGGCCGGCCTCGTCGCGCAGCACCCCGCAGCCTTCCTCGAGAGCAGCCCGCAGCTCCTCGAGCCCGGCGGCGTCCTGGGCGTCCAGGCTCTCCTCCATGAGCTCGGGCATCGGCTCGCGCTCGGCGGGGCGCCCCGGGGCCCCGGCCGTGGCGGCGTAGGCGGCCGCCGCTTCGCCGGCAATGGCCCCCATGGCGATCACCTCGGTGCCCCCACAGGTGGCCAGGCGATGCGCCCCATGCGCCCCGCCCGCTGCCTCTCCCACCGCGAACAGCCCGGGCACGGCCGTGGCCGCCGCCTCGTCGGCCTGGATGCCGCCCATCAGGAAGTGCTGGGTGGGGCATACCTCGATTCGGGCCTGGGCGGGGGAGACGTCCAGGGCCTTGAGCACCCGGCGGATCTGTG
>CAYGYX010000084.1:0-7127 GCA_964354255.1 uncultured Acidimicrobiia bacterium
CGCGGCACTGCTGGGGCGGCCACCGGGGCCGGGCCGTGCGCCGCGTCCGGTAAGGTGGCGGGGAGATGTTCGGACGCAAACGAGCCAAGCCGATCGACCTGAAGAGCCTCGACCAGCTCAAGCCCCTGCTCGCTGAGGGCAAGCCGGTCCTCATCGAGTTCACGCAGGTCGGCTGCCGCAACTGCAAGATCATGGACGGCATCGTCAGCGAGGTGGCCGAGGAGTACGGCGGGAGCGCCCACGTGGTCAAGGTCGATCTCGGCCGGGTCCCGGCCGCCGCCGCCAGCTTCCAGGTGAAGGGCACCCCCACCTTCCTGCTGTTCGGCCGCCCCGCCCTGCCCACCGCCAAGAAGAAGGCCAAGCGGCAGCCCGCCCCCGCCCCCGAGCGGGAGAAGCAGGGCCCCGTGGTCAAGTGGCGAGCCTCCGGCCTCGTGCGCAAGGACGTGATGACCCGGGCGCTGGAGAGCAGCGGGGCGGTGCACGTCGGCAGCGACTGACCGGCGGGGCGATCCCGCGGTCACCGGTCGGCGATGTCGTGACGGTGCACGGAAGCGTCGCGGACCTCCGGCCGATGGAGGATGCTCGCCAGAATCCCCTCCAGGGCCGGGGTATCGCTCGTGGTCACCTCGAGGATGGCCGTTCGATGGTCCTCCTCGTCGCTGATGCGAATGCGCACCGGGGTGGTGGACACCCCCTCGAGCTCCCGCACGATAGGCCCCAGCGTCCCCGCCCCCCGCTCGTACTCCACCCGCACGAAGCGCCGGTGCTCCCGCTGCAGGCGGCGGCTCAGTACCCGGAGCACGATCAGCGCCGCCAGGCCCAGGCCGACGGCAATCGCCCCCTCCGCGTAGAGCCCGCAGCCCAGAGCGATCCCCAGGGCGGCGGCCGTCCAGAGGGTGGCGGCGGTAGTGATGCCGCGCACGCTGACGCCGGTGCGGAGGATGGCACCCGCCCCGATGAAGCCGATCCCGGTGACGACCCCGGCGGCAAGGCGCGACGTGTCGGTCGATCCCTCGAAGCCGATGATGCCGACCACGGTGAAGAGGGCCGCCCCCAGGGCCACCAGGGCGTGGTCCCGGGCACCGGCCGGGCGGAGGTGGGCCTCCCGCTCGATCCCTAGGATCGAGCCGAATAGGGCCGCCAGGCCCAAACGCAGCGCTATTTCCCACAGGGGCATGCCGGACCTCCCGGTGCCGACCTTACCCCGCCGGCGGCCGCAACGTCAGGGTCGCGGCCGGCTCAATACTCGTAGAACCCGCGGCCGGTCTTGCGGCCCAACAGGCCTCCCTCCACCATGCGCCGCAACAAGGGCGGCGGGGCGTAGAAGGAATCCCTGAACTCCTCGTAGAGGACCTCGGCCACCGCCAGCACGACGTCGTTGCCGACGAAATCGCAGAGCTGCAGCGGTCCCATGGGGTGGTTGGTCCCCAACATCATCCCCTTGTCGATGTCCTCGCGGGTGGCGAAGCCACCCTCCAGCATGCGGATGGCCGCCATGGTGTAGGGATTGAGCAAGGCGTTGACGATGAACCCGGCCCGGTCGGGGGCCTGGATGACCTCCTTGTGCAGCACCTCGGTGGCGAAGGCCCGCGAGCGGGCCACCGTCTCCGGCGAGGTCCGGATCGAGGGGATCACCTCGACCAGCTTCATCACCGGTACCGGGCTGAAGAAGTGCAGCCCGATCACCTGGGCCGGCCGCTTGGTGGCCCGGGCCAGCCGAACGATGGGAATGGAGGAGGTGTTGGAGCCGAGGATGGCATCGGGGCGCTCCACGACCGCATCCAGGCGACGGAAGACCTCGACTTTGATCGCCGGGTCCTCCACCACCGCCTCCACCACCAGGTCGCGGTCGGCCATGGCTCCCAGGTCGGTGCCGTAGGCCAGCCGCCCCAGGGCAGCGTCGCGCTGGTCGGCGGCGAGCTTGCCCCGATCCACCGCCTTGCTCAGCGAGGCTTCGATGCGGCGGCGCCCGGCGGCCGCCAGCTCTTCGGTGACCTCGACCACGGCCACCCCGAGCCCGGCCCGGGCGCAGACCTCGGCGATCCCTCCGCCCATGAGGCCGGCGCCGATGACTCCTACTCGCTGCACGTCCATCGCTCACTCCCCGGTAGGCAAGTGCCGCCGAGACTACCCATGAGGTGCGAGGGGGGAGGCGGGTAGGCTAGGAGCCATGGAATACGGCCCGCGCCCTCGCCCGATCTTCTTCGGACTGGCCCTCATCACCGTCGGCGTGCTCTTCCTGCTCCGGGAGATGGACGTGCTCCCCGACATCTCCCTGTGGACTCTCCTCTGGCTGGGCCTCGGTGGTTGGCTGCTGGTGGGCACCCTGGCCGGCAACCGCCGCGGCTGGTTCTGGCCGCTCACCTTGCTCGCCATCGGCGGCTTCATGCTCGCCCGGGACCTCGGCTACCTCCCCCGCGGCTTCGCCCTCTGGCCGGTGGTGGTCATCGCCATCGGCATCGCCTTCGTACTCGAGGCACTGACCACCGACCGGGGCGAACGCTCCCCTTCCCGCTCGGGAACCGACCTCTGAGCCGGGGAACCACTCCCCCGGTACCATCCGGCGGCGAATGACCGCCCGCGCCGCCACCACCCACGACCCCGCCCGGCACGGCCTGACCCGGGCCGAGGTGGCCGAGCGCGAGGCGTCCGGCCTGGTGAACGCGGTGCCCACCGGCCCCAGCCGCACCCTGGCCCAGATCATCACCAGCAACGTCTTCACCCTGTTCAACCTGCTACTGGGGGCGCTGCTGGTGCTGGTGCTGATGGTGGCCCCAATCCAGGACGCCCTGTTCGGCCTCGTGCTGGTGGCCAACTCGGCCATCGGGATCATCCAGGAGCTACGCGCCAAGCACACCCTGGACCGCCTCGCCCTGCTCAGCGCCCCCCGGGCGGCGGTGGTGCGGGAGGGCCGGGAACGGCAGATCCCCATGGACCGGGTGGTGCTCGAC
Source organism: uncultured Acidimicrobiia bacterium (assembly GCA_964354255.1). Lineage (GTDB taxonomy): Bacteria > Actinomycetota > Acidimicrobiia > Spongiisociales > UBA11373 > VGBK01. The sequence goes on from CAYGYX010000084.1 coordinate 2,952, forward strand.
GACCTGTTGGTGCTGCGCCCCGGCGACCAGGTGGGGGTGGACGGCGAGGTGCTGAACGCCGAGAGCCTCGAGGTGAATGAGTCGCTGCTGACCGGCGAGTCGGACCCCATCCTCAAGACGCCGGGCGATCAGGTGCTCTCCGGCTCGTTCGTGTCGTCGGGGAGCGGCCTGTACCGGGCCACCCGGGTGGGGGCCGAGGCTTACGCGGCCCGCCTGGCCGAGGAGGCGAAGCGCTTCACCCTGGTGCGCAGCGAGTTGCGCAACGGCATCAACCGCCTCCTGGCCATCATCGCCTGGGTCATGGTGCCCAGCGTCACCCTGCTGGTGTGGAGCCAGGTGCGCCTGGAGGACCACGTCGGTATCAAGGAGGCCCTGCGGGGCACGGCGGCCGGCATCGTCGCCATGGTCCCGGAAGGCTTGGTGCTGCTCACCTCGGTGGCCTTCGCCGTGGGGGTGGTGCGCCTGGGACGGCGGCGGGTGCTGGTGCAGGAGCTGCCGGCGGTGGAAGGCCTGGCCCGGGTGGACGTGATCTGCTTCGACAAGACCGGTACCCTCACCGAGGGCCGGCTGGTGGTGGAGTCGCTCGAGGTGCTCGACGAGCGCCACGATCCCGCTCCCGCCCTGGGGGCGCTGGCCGCGGCCGACGCCAACCCCAACGCCACCCTGCAGGCCATTGCCGAGGCCTTCTCTCCGCCCGCCGGGTGGCTGCCCACCGCCACCGTCCCGTTCTCCTCGGCGCGCAAGTGGAGCGGAGCCTCGTTCGGCAGAGCAGGCTCCTGGGTACTGGGAGCGCCGGAGCTGGTGCTCCCCGACGACCCGCTGGTCATCGCCTCCATGGAAGCGGCCGCCTCCCAGGGGCGGCGGGTGCTGCTCCTGGCCCGGTCGGCAGTGGAGCTGGACGGAGGGGTGCTCCCCGGCGACTTGGAGGCAGTAGCGCTGGTCGGGCTCACCGACCGCATCCGGGAGGGCGCCGCCCGCACACTGCAGTACTTCGCCCAGCAGGGGGTGGCCGCCAAGGTGATCTCGGGCGACCACCCGCAGACGGTGGCCGCCATCGCCCAGCAGGTGGGACTCACCGGCGCCGATCACGTGGTGGACGCCCGTACCCTGCCGGAGGAGGGCCCCGACCTGGCCGACGCCATGGAGCGGGGCACCATCTTCGGGCGAGTCACCCCCCATCAGAAGCGGGCGATGGTGGCCGCCCTCCAATCCCGGGGGCACGTGGTGGCCATGACCGGGGACGGGGTGAACGACGTACTCGCCCTCAAGGACGCCGACATCGGCATCGCCATGGGCTCGGGGGCGGCGGCTTCCCGCTCGGTGGCCCAGCTTGTCCTGCTCGACGGCTCCTTCGACACCCTGCCCTCAGTGGTGGCCGAGGGCCGCCGGGTGATCTCCAACATCGAGCGGGTGGCCAACCTGTTCCTCACCAAGACGGTGTACGCCTTCCTCCTCGCCATCCTGGTGGGGGTCTTTGCCCGCCCCTTCCCCTTCGTGCCCCGGCACCTCACCCTGGTGGGCTCGCTGACCATCGGCGCCCCCGCCTTCTTCCTGGCCCTGGCTCCCTCCGCCAACCGGGCCCGTTCCGGGTTCGTCCGCCGCGTCGTCAGCTTCGCCTTCCCGGTGGGGGCGCTGGCGGCGGCGGCCACCTACTCCGCCTACGAGCTGGCCATCTACGAGGGCGTCCCCCTCATCGAAGGGCGCACCCTGGCCACCCTGGTGCTGCTCTCGATGGGCCTGTTCGCCCTGATCATCAACGCTCGCCCGCTGACCCCCTGGCGGCGGGTGCTGATCGGGGCCATGGCCGGGATCTTCCTCTTCGTGCTCACCGGTTCCTGGCTCCGGGAGTTCTTCGAGCTCGAACTGCCCCCGCTGGTGGTGCTCCTCGCCGGGGTGGGCATAGTCGGCCTCACCGGTGGGATCCTCTATGGGTCGCTGCGGGCGGTGGGCTGGGTTCAGCAGGTGCCGGAGCTGCTGCGGACGCCGGCCGTCGCGGGCGGGCTTTGGCCGGCATTGCGCCGGGCCGCCGCCGGCCTCGGTGAGCGGGCCCGCCGCATCGGGGAGCCGCTCGACCCGGCCCCGCTCCCGCCGAAGGGCAAGCCGCCTTCCGGCCCCCCCGGCGCCGGGTAGCCCTCGCGCCCCCGGTACGATCCCGTCCAGGACCATGACCATCGACGAGCGCATCATCACCATCAGCGACGCGGCGCTGCACCGCATCCTCGACGTCCGTTCTAAGGAGCCCGACGCCGCCGACCTGGCGCTCAACCTGGAGATCGCCGGCCGCCGCGGCCCCGCCTTCGGCTATGAGCTCGCCTTCGTCCCGGTGGCGGATGCGGGCGAGAGCGACGCCCTCGGCCGGTACGGCGACCTGCCGGTGGTCATCCCCGCCGGCAGCGTCGAGCGCCTGCGCGGGGCGGCCCTCCACTTCGACGGCCACGGCCTCAGCATCGAGAACCCCAATCGCCCGCCGCCCGAGCCGTGGTGGCCCGGCGACGACGCCCCCATGGAACAGCGGGTGGCGGCGGTGCTGGAGCACGAGATCAACCCGGCCATCGCCGGCCACGGGGGCTGGGCGCAGCTGATGGAGGTCGAGGGCGACGCCGTGCACCTGAGCCTGGGTGGGGGCTGCCAGGGCTGCGGCATGGCCCAGGTCACCCTGCGCCAGGGCATCGAGGTAGGGCTGCGAAACTGGGTGCCGGAGATCGGCGCGGTGATCGACGTGACCGACCACGCCTCCGGCGACCACCCTTACTACTAGCTCAGACGTGCCCCGGGGGGTTGGGGATGTCGGAGAAGGCCCGCTGCCGGGCTTCGACGATCTCCGAGGCGATCTGGTCCAGCGAGTCCATCAGCCACAGATGGGCCGCCTTGCCGGGCCGGAAGTCGGCCTCGGCCATGCCCTGGATGCGGCCCTGCTCCTGCAGGTCCTTCACCTGGCGGAAGTTGTTGCGGGGCTCGGTGGTGTAGACCCCGAGGGTCTTGCCCCCGCGCTGGTTGAGCAGCGAGAAGACCGGCACGTCGCTGGGGCCGTCGGCGATGTAGACCATGTGCCGGATGGGCACCCGGCGCTGCTCCTCGGACATGCGGGCGTTCACGTCGATGGAGGGGTTGCGGTTGACTCCCTTGTTGATCTCGAACACCGCCCGGGTCTTGGTGGTGTTGTCGATCATGTAGCCGATGCGGCTGATGGGCCGCGGCTCCTTGTCGATGTCGAGCCTCCCCAGATAGCCGGGGGGAGCCGGGCACTCCAGGAAGGTGTTGGCCCAGATGCCGTCCAACTCCGGGGCAATGGAGGAGCCCTCGATCATCTCCCGGATCCCGGTGGAGGCCACGTAGTGCTCCACGCTGATCCCGTGGGTGGCGAAGGTGGCCGCCATGTGGCGGCGGGTGGCGCCGAGGAACTCGGGGATGCCGGGGCTGGGCACCAGCCGGCCCCCCAGTTCCTTCAGCTTGGCGTTGGTGAGGCCGGGGAAGATGCCGGCCTCGACGTAGGTGAGGATGTGGTGCAAGTAAGCGGCGTCCCGGGAGATGACCTCGCCCCGCGCCCGGTAGTACTCGGGAAGGTTCTCGACCTCGGCCCAGAAGGCGTCCGGGTCTACCCCATACTCGGCGAACAGCGGCTCCTGCTGGTTGCCCGGGATCAGGGTGCGGTCGAAGTCCCAGATGAAGGCGACGACCGTTTGGGTGTGCAGCGGGACGGGCATCGCCCGTCAGGGTACTTCGGGCGCCCCGAAGCAGACGTCATCGTCGGGGCCCAGCCACCACGGCTGCAAGCGGACCGGCACCCCCCGCAGCAGCCGATGGGCCTCACCCACGAGCGAGGAGGGGACCAGCAGGCTCACCTCCCAGCCGGCGGCGGCCAGGTGGCGCACCGCCGCCGCGGCGGCGGGGAGATCATCGTCGGCGACGCACTCGGCCACACCGCGGTCGGCGGCCAGCACCGCCGCGCCTGCCACCCCTTCGACGCCGGAGGCCTCGGCCAGGGGGATCTCGACCACCGTACAGCCGAGGCGGGAGTAGCCGAGGGCTACCGCGGTGGCGATCCGACCCCGCAGGATGGTGGGGGTGTCTGTGATGAGCACCATGCGGGCCTCCCTGAGGATTACAGGCTTGTAGTTTAGCCGGCAGGCCGGACACGGGGCCCCCTCTCCCGCGCCAGCGGGAGAGGGCGGGGGG
>CAYGYX010000085.1:0-7005 GCA_964354255.1 uncultured Acidimicrobiia bacterium
CGAGCGGCGGGGGCCGCTGGGCCTGCCCGACCTCCCCCACTGGGAGGAGTCGCTCCCGGCGGTGGTGGAAGGACTGCGGCGATGAGGCGCTTCCCGGTCACCGCGGTGGTCCTCAACCATCGGGAGGCCATCGACACCCTGCGCTGCCTGGGCGCCCTCGGCAAGGTGCGCTATCGGCGGCTCGCCCGTTTGGTAGTGGACAATGCCTCCGGCCCAGGGGAGGTGGCCTGGCTGCGCTCGGTGGGGGCCACGGTGGTGGAGTCGGGGGGGAACCTGGGCTATGCCGGGGGGAACAACGTCGGCATCCGCCTGGCGTTGGAGGGCGGGGCGCAGGCGGTGTGGCTGGTCAACCCGGACGCCTACGTCCACCGCCGCAGCCTGCGCCGCCTGGTGCGGGCGCTGCGGCGCCACCCGGAGGTGGGCATCGTGGGCCCGCGCATCCTGGAGGCGGAGAGCGCCGTTCCCCGGGTGCAGTCCGACGGCGGGCGCATCGTGTGGGAGGCGGGGGGCCGCAGCGAGCTGATCGGCCGGGGGAAGGCGCCCGGCCGGCCCGGCGGCCTGCGGTTGGTGGACTTCGTGCCCGGGGCGGCCATGTTGGTCCGGCGCCGGGTGTTCGACGACATCGGCCTGCTGCCCGAGGAGTTCTTCCTGTACTTCGAGGAGACCGAGTTCTGCGTGCGCGCCGCCGCCGCCGGGTGGAAGGTGGCGGTGGAGCCGTCGGCCCTGGCGGTGCACCGCTTCGCCTCCGCCGACGGGTTGCCCACCGAGACGCTCCTCTACTACTTCGTCCGCAACCGCCTGCTCTTCGGGCGGAAGCACACCGACCTGCCTTTCGAGGCGCTGCTGGCCGACCTGGAGGGGTTCATCGCCTCCTGGCGCCGCCGGGTGGAGGAGCGCAACCCCCAGTGGATGGGCCGCTTCGAGGAGTTGGTGGCCCTGGCCGTGGAGGATGCCCGGGCGGGCGTCACCGGCCGCCGAGAGGGCGTCGGCGCGGGGTGAGGGCTCCCTCTCCCGCGGCAGCGGGAGAGGGCGGGGGGTGAGGGCTTCCGCATCCTCCCGCGGCAGCGGGAGAGGGCCGGGGGGTGAGGGCTTCCGCATCCTCCCGCGGCAGTGTGAGGGCGGGGGGGAGGCGTGTGCTCCCTCTCCCGCCGTGAGGCGGGGGAGGGTTGGGGAGGGGGCAAGGCCCGCGCCGGGTGAGCGAGTCCCCTGCTACGGGGTGCCGAGGGTGTGGACGCCGTCCTCGTCGCTGTACCAGACGGTCCCGTCCGGGGCCACATCCACCCCCGAAACCCGCTGCCCTTGGATGTGGTAGGTCCAGTCGGTCCCGTCGAAGGAGGCCAGGCCGTCCCCACTGCTGAACCACACCCGCCCGTCCGGCCCCACCGCGATGTCGGGCGGCTCTGAGAAGTCGTAGGTCGTCCAGGCTTCGCCGTCGAACCGGGCGAGCAAAGGTAGCTGACGTTCGTCGGTCTGGATCGATCCCGTGATCCACAGGTCACCGTTGGGGGCGGCCTCCATGGCATAGATATCGACATCCTCCGCCGGGTAGTCGGCGATCGGGACCTCCTCCCAGGCGGCCCCGTCGTAGCGGATCAGGACAGTGGTCGAGCACCACACGCCAACGTCTGTCACCCACACCCGGCCGTCCGCCGCCACGGCCAGCTGAGGCGGGCACCGCGTGACCGCCACCCGTGCGGGCCCCTGGCTGTCGGGGTCGATGGGCACGAACGACCCGCCGTCCCATCGGCCCAGCCACACCCCGACCTCTGTCTCGCCCAGCCGCTGCGAACCGTCGGCGGTGATCCACACGGCGCCGTCTGGGGCAACGGCCACCTCGTAGGCCGGGTAGTCGAACCGCTGGGTCCATTCCACCCCGTCGAAGGAGAACACCCCGAGGCCGGTGGGCGCCCAGACCGTCCCGTCCGCGGCCACCGCCAGGCCCCCAACCTGGCCGTCTTCCGCCAGGCGGTATGGCGTCCACACCCCATCGTCGAGATGGCCGATGTCAGCGCGGCCGGCCGCCCAAACCTCCGACGCCGACACGGCTGTGAGGGGGCCCCAGCCTGCGGCGTCCCCGGGAATGGAGGGGACGGGCACGATCCCCTCCCAGCCGACGATCGGCGGGAGCAGTTCGCTCCACTCCCGGGTGCGGGTGTCGAAGGCCCACACGTCGTTGGCCCACTCGCCCTCCCCGTACCGGCCGCCGAGGACGATCAGCCGGCCGTTGAGCGGGTCGTACACCACCGCCTGGTACGAACGATTGAGAGACCCACCATCGGACTGGTCGAAGATGATCTCCCATTCCGGCACCGACGGGTCGAGGGCAGCCACCACCCCCCGATCCATGATGACGAAACGCCCCGCCGACCGGTCGAAAGCCATGGTGCCGGCCGGATAGGCAGAATCGTTCCGGGACAGGTCAAAGTCGGGGGTCAAGGTTGCGACATAGGTCCAGCCCTGCCCGGGCTCGTACCGCCAGGTCTGCGCCCCGCCGCCGGCGCCGGCAACGTAGATGTAGAAGCGGTCGCCGACCGGGTCGTAGCCCAGCATGACCGGGTCGTAGGGGTGTATCTCCCCCAGGTTCACCGGGCCGAGGTCGTACCAGGTGTCGGGCTCGACGTCGTAGGCCCAGAGGTGCCTGGCTGAGCCGAAGCCCGAGACGCCCACCACCAGGCCGGAAGGGTCGTGGTACACCGCCTGGAAACTCCAGTCGGACGTGTCGGGCATCCCTCCCTTTTGGGTCCAGGTGTCGGCGTCGGTGTCGTAGGCCCACACCCCGTCACCGGCGAAGAAGAGGACCAGGTCCGAGTCGGCGTCGTACACCAGGGGCCCATAGACCGGGGGTCCGCCAACCCTCCCCTCCCAGAGGTTCCGGCACGGATCCAAGAGCCAGATCCGGTCGACGAAGAAGCCGGCGACGAGCCGACCGCTCTCCCAGTCGAAGGCGGCTTGCGTGACCCGAATCGTCTCCCCCCCAGGCCGGCTCCACCACCAGGTGTCCCCACCGGGCACATCCGGGGTAGACCCCGCCGGGCAGGTCGCCGCCGCCGGCAGCGGGCCGGCCTGGAAGTCGGCCAGCCGATCAGGGCTGCCCAGGTCTACGACACCCGCCGGCACGGTCCAGGTCGTCGCCGACGCGGCGGCAGTGGTGGTTGTGGTGCCGGCCGGGATCGTCGTCGTGCTGCCCAGCATCGTGGTGGTCACCAACGTCGGTTCGGTGACCACCGGCGGGGTCTCCTCCCCACGGAAGACGAACCAGAGAGGAAGGGCGACCGCCAGCGCGGCAACCAGGGCGGCCACGGCGATAGCCGGGCCGCGCCAGCGGCGGCGGGCTCCGGGCGGGGTGGCATCCGACACGGCTTGCTCCTTTTCGATGAGCCACGCGAGGGGCGGCCTCGAATTGGCTATCTCGGCGGGAAGGGCTCCCTCGGCCGGGGCGGGGTTCGCCCGGCGGACGCGGCGCAGGAGATCGTCACGATCGGTCATGCCGAGCTCCTTTCCCGCCGGAAGAACCGCTGGCCCCGGCGGCCGGAGGTGCCCAGCTCGGCGGCGAGGTGGTCCAAGGCCCGGTTGAGCCGCTTGGTAACCGCGTTGGCCGAGCAGTCGAGAGCCACGGCCACCTCCGCGCGGCTGAGGTCCTCCCAGGCGGCCAGGCGGATGACCTCCTGGTCATCGGGGCGGAGCGCGGCCAGGGCGTCGAGCACCTGTTGGTCCTCGGCGGCGCGCACCACCTGGGTCTCGGGACCGGGATCGGGATCGTCTCGATCACCTCGCAGCCGGGCGGCGACCCGGTGCTGACGGAACCGGGAGCGCCACTGGTTGGCGAGCGCCCTGTGGGCGACCCCGTACAACCAGGGGAGCGGCAGTTCCCACGGCAACGCCTCCCGGCGGCGCCAGGCCACCGCGAAGGTTTCGGCGGCGGCATCCAGAGCGTCCTCGCGGGTGGTTCGGCGGAGGCAGTAGCGGAGCACCGTGTCGAAGTGGTCGGCGTACATCCGCTCGAAGCGGCGCCTCTCCATGACGGTCATCCGCCCCTCCTCCGGGGAAGGCGATTGCCTCCCGACCTCCTAGTGTCCGCGGGCGGCGCTAAGTGCCGGAGTCGTTGTCGTGGAGCGTAGGGGACGGGGGTCGGGTCGGCCTCGCGTCGGGCGTCGGCGTGGGGGGAGGCGCTGGCGTCAGAGGGCCAGGTGGAGGCGCAGCGCCTCGTCCAGTTGGGCCATGAGGGCGGCCGGCACCCGGCCGACGCGTTCCCGCAGGCGGTCCACCGCGACCGAGCGGATCTGTTCGGCCTGGGCCTTGGAGTCGGTGGCGATTCCGCATTTGCCTGCCGGCAGGAGCACCTGGAAGGGGTAGATCCTCGCCACATTCGAGGTGACCGGCACCACGGTGACCACCCCCCGGCCCAGACGGGCTGCACTGAGGTTGGCGCCGTCGTTGCTGACGATCACCGCCGGGCGCCGCTTGGCCGCCTCGGCCCCGCGCGCCGGGTCGAGGTCCACCAGCCAGATCTCACCGCGCTGCATCAGGCCGCCGAAGGGGACAGGCCGTCGGCTACTACGCCCTCCCAGATGCCGGCCTCACCACCCTCTTCCCACTCCCGCCACGCGTCTGCGTACTCGGATCCGAGGGTGGAGGAACGCAGCAGGCGCACGGCCCGGTGCAGGGCGGCGGAGCGGGAAGGGAGACCCTCGTCCCGGGCGTAGGCCTCTAGATAGGCGACATCGTCATCGGGTAGGCTCACACTGAGCTTCATACCCACATACTACCCCTGGTAGTACCACACAGCTACTAGTTCCCTGGACCGGGGTTGCTTCACGGGCGGGTCTCGCGCTTCGGAACACAGCCGCCGAACAGGCAGGTCAAGGCTGCTATGGGCGCTTACTCGTCGGCTGCTGCCTGGGTGTCCCAGGTGCCACTCAACGGGCATGGGGGAGTGACAGTGGTAGGCTGTCAAGGTAAGTTGATGAAGTGGCTCCGGCGATCTTGGCGAGCGCCCGCAGGCACGGGGTCAGCGACGACGACATGCTGCATGCCTACGACCACCCGATCCGAGTGTTCGATATCGAAGGCCTCGTCATGCTGATCGGCGCCGACGAGTCCGGGCGTCTGCTCGAAATCGGCGTGGCAACTGGTGAAGGCATCGACTTCATCGTGCCCGCCATGATCGCCCGACCGAGGTTCCTGAGGTGAAGCCGATGCCCAGATCCATCCAAGAGATCCTCGACCACGCCGACCAGATAGCACAGCGTCTTGAGGACTACCAGCCGGCCGACGGTGACGAACGTCCTGTCGAGGAGTACCTGCTGCAGCGTGCCGCGTTGGCCCGGGCGCGCAGTGAGCGTCAGGTCCTCGATGCGGTGACCGCAGCGCGCGCCGCCGGCGTCTCCTGGAGCAAGATAGGCGAGTTGCTCGGCACGTCGGCCCAGGCCGCCCAACAGCGGTACGGCTCGGTCGTCGAGCGAGTCTGAGGCTCCCGCTCACCAGGCCCGTACTGGGTCCCCGGCGTGTGGCCCCTTCGCGTCCCCACGAAGACACCTGAGGTCAAGGCGATGAGCCGCGGCTCCGGGATCCTGGTCGGGAGGGTGCGGGGTGCCGAGGGGCAGGCGTCCCTTCCCTCGTGTTCGCGACCACTGCGAGTCGCAGCGGGGAGAGATTCTGGCCGTTCTGGGTTGAGGTGATGTATGACACGTGGTATGATTCGCGTATGACGGTGACGGACTTCAGGGTCGTGGCCTTTTTCGCTGCCGATCACGCCCAAGCAGAAGGCGGCAAGGTCTACGTCAACGGTGGCTTCTGGAATCGCCTGAGGTTCCCGACATACCCCGCGGTAGTGCCATCGCTCGCACTGGTAGCGGTGGTGGAAGTGCCATACCGAGCGTATCACCAGGACCACAGGTTCCGGATCGGGCTTGAGGACGCGGACAGCAACGTCATGCCACTCGAGGTGACCGGGGAGTTCCGGATCGGTGCCGAACCTGACCTGCGAGTCGGGGACCCGACCCTGCTCCCGATTGCGGTCCCGATCACGGGAGTGAAGATCGACAGGCCGGGTGACTACTCGTTCACCTTTGGTATCGACGGTACAGAGCTCGAGCGGTACACGGTTAGGGCGGTCCAGGTCGCTGTGCCGATGAAGCTGGCGCTGAGCGAACCCGAGCCGCTCGGCGATGAGTAGGCATAAGGCGGACGGCGTAGATCGTGAACCTGTGGGACTTCGAGGCGATCGACTGGGATGACGAAGACGACCCGGACGGAAACCTTGCTCACTGCCTTCGACGCGGCATCGACGAGCAAGTGGTGGACGAGGTTCTGACGGAAGCGGCCGCCGAGGTCAAGATGAGGGTCGTGACTGCCGACTTCGCCATGGTTGGACCAGATCGAGGCGGGAAGATGTGGACGATTCTGTTCGACCGGTCGTTCAAGCGGGGGGACTGGCTGCGGCCGGTGACGGGCTGGGAGTCGGAGCCCGAGGAAGTGACAGCGTGGAGACGCGCGAGAGGAAGGGCATGAGGAAGTCGACTAACGAGCGTCGCACGGACGAGCATCAGCGAAGGGCGCTTGCCGAGGAGCATCGAGGCGAGGTCGTTGAGGGTTCCGGGGTACCGGTAGAGCCGCGCAGGCTTGACCAAATGGTCTCGGTGCGCCTGGATCCTGCGATCCTGCGCGAGCTCCGCGCGATCGCGAAATCGCGGGACACCTCCCTGAGCGCAGTTCTGCGGGACGCTGCTGTCCAGTACGCGGCGTACGCGCATCAGGTCACGGAACTGCGGTGGCGCCTTGAGGGAGAAGGCAGCATCAGCGAGAGCCGGACATCATGGAGGGAGCCCGCCGTGTCAGCGAGCAACTTGCGGTCGGTCGCTGTGTGAGGAGCGGCCCTGATCGTCAGGGCGAGAGTCCGAACGCTAACCGAGGCGCGCTCGGGTCGATGGCGAGGTTTCTACAGGGGTGCCGAAGCCCCCTTGACCTCACCGGCTATCGGCCTTTGCAGGTTCTCACCGAGAGAGG
>CAYGYX010000086.1:0-6978 GCA_964354255.1 uncultured Acidimicrobiia bacterium
CTCGCCCAGCCCAAGGGACACTGCCTTCGCCTTCGCCCTGGGTGCAGCCGGGGCTGACCCAGCGATCGGGGGGTTGAGCCTCTACTGACAGTTATGTGCCGCACCCCAGGCCAGGCCGCCGTCACGCTGAACCGAACACCGCTAATGGGTGGCCGATTCGGCGCGCCGGAAGCCAGCAGCGGGCCGCCATCGGTAGCATCGCGGGGTGATCAACCGGCGGCAGGCATGAAGCCGATCATCACTCCAGAAGAGGCGGCGCGCCTCGACGCGGCCGCCACCGAGCCCGTGGAGACGCTCATGGAGCGCGCCGGCCTGGGCGTGGCCCTGGCCGCCGTGCGCATGGGGGCCCGCTACGGCACCCGGGTGCTCGCCCTGGCCGGGCCGGGCAACAACGGCGGGGATGCCTACGTGGCCGCCCGCTACCTGCGGCGGCGCGGGGTGGCGATGGAGGTGCGGGCCCTCGGGTACCCGAAGGGGGGGAGTTCCCCGGCTCGCCGGGCGGCGGCCGCGGCGGTGGCCGCCGGGGTGCGGGTGTGCCCCCTGGGCTCCCCCGAACCGGCCGACCTCCTCATCGACGGCCTCTTCGGTGCCGGGTTCCGCGGCGAACTGGGCGGGCCGGGGGCGGCCTGGACCACTCACCCCGCCCCGGTGCTGGCGGTGGACTTGCCCAGCGGCCTCGACGGGAGCGACGGCTCGGTGGCCGGGGCCGCCTTCACCGCTCGGCGCACCGTCACCTTCCATGCCCTCAAGGTGGGCCACCTCTTCGGGGAGGGCCCCGACCGCTGCGGGAAGGTGGAGGTGGTGGACATCGGCCTGCCCGACGCCGAACCGGAGTTGTGGCTCTGTGAGGAGAGCGATGCCCCCGTCCCCGCCCGGGAGCGGACCGCCCACAAATGGTCGGCGGGGGCGGTACTGGTCGTGGGGGGATCCCCGGGGATCGCCGGGGCCGCCGTCCTGGCCGGCCGGGCGGCCGTCAACTTCGGGGCCGGCTACGTGCGCCTCGCCTGCCCGGGGGCCCTGCAGCCGGTGCTGGCCGCTGCCGACCCGTCGCTGACCACGGTGGGCATCGGGAGGGGACGGACCTTCACCGCCGCCTCCGCCGCGGCGGTGCTCGCCGCCGGGGAGCGATTCGACGTGATGGCCCTGGGGCCGGGCCTGGGCCCGGGACGGCAGGCCTTCGTCGCCGCCCTGCTCGAGGGGTGGGACCGGCCCCTGGTGCTCGACGCCGACGCCATCGCCGCCGCCGGGGAGGAGGGGCTGGCAGCGCGGCGCCATCCGACGGTAATCACCCCCCACGCCGGTGAGTTCCACCGCCTGACGGGCGAGGGCGCCGGCTACCGGCCGGCCGCCGACCTGGCCGAGCGAACGGGAGCGGTGGTGCTGCTCAAGGGGAACCCCACCGTCGTCGCCGGTCGGGAGCGCTGGGTGGTCACCTCCGGCGGTCCGGAACTGGCCACCCTGGGCACGGGCGATGTGCTCACCGGCATGGTGGCCGCCCTCATTGCCCGGGGCCTCGACCCGGAGACGGCGGCCCGCTCGGCGGCCTTTCGTCACGGGCGAGCCGCCGCCCGCCTGGCCGCCGGCGGCACGGTGACCGCCTCGGCCCTGGCCGGCCGGGTGGGGAGGTTCGCCGGGTGAGGCCCACCTGGATGGAGGTGGACCTGGCGGCGATCCGGGCCAACGTCGCCGCCCTGGTCGCCGCCTTCGCCCCGGCGGCGCTGTGCGCGGTGGTCAAGGCCGATGGGTACGGGCATGGCGACGTCCCGTCGGCCGAGGCCGCCCTGGAGGGGGGCGCCGCCTGGCTGGCGGTGGCCCTGGCAGCCGAGGGGGCCCGCCTGCGGGAGGCGGACATCGAGGCACCCATCCTGCTCCTATCGGAGCCCGACCCGGGAGACGCGGCCGAGGTGGTGCGCTGGCGGCTCACCCCGACGGTGTACCGCCACTCCTTCCTCGACGCCTTGGGACGGGTGGCCCCGCCCGGCTTCCCGGTGCAGGTCAAGGTGGACACCGGTATGCACCGGGTGGGAGCGCCCCCCTTCCTGGCCGCCGAACTGGCCCGGCGGGTATCCGACTCGCCCCTCTACCTGCAAGGGATCTGGACCCATTTCGCCGTGGCCGAGGAGGACCCGGCCTTCACCGCCGACCAGCTGCGGGGCCTGCACACGGTGGTGGCCGCCCTGGCCGCCGAGGGCATCCACCTGGAGATGGTCCACGCCGCCAACACCGCCGGCGGCCTCGCCTACGCCGGTGCCCGCCTCGACCTGGTTCGGGCCGGTATCGGGGTGTTCGGGCTGCGGCCGGCCCCGGGCCTGGCCCCCGAGGTCCGCCTGCGCCCGGCGATGCGCATCGTCTCCCGGGTCGCCTACCTGCAGCGGCTCCCCGCCGGCGCCCGCCCTTCCTACGGGCGGCGCCGCCCCCTGCCGGAGGAGGCGACGGTGGCCACCGTCCCCATGGGCTACGCCGATGGGGTGCCCCGGCGCCTGGCCGAGGGCGGGGGCGGGGTGCTGATCGGCGGGCGGCGCCATCCCTTCGCCGGGTCGATCACCATGGACCAGATCGTCGTCGACGTGGGCGACCAGCCGGTGGAGGTGGGCGACGAGGTGGTGCTCATCGGCCGCCAGGGGCGGGAGGAGATCACCGCCGACGACTGGGCCACCCGCCTCGGCGTGCTCAACTACGAGGTGGTGTGCGGCTTCGGCCCACGCCTTCCCAGGAGGTACCTGCCGTGACCATCACCGCCGTCCCCGGGGTGCGCGTCGGTCACTGGACCGACCCGGTAGGCCTCACCGGGGTGACGGTCGTGCTCCTCCCCGAGCCCAACGTGACGACGGGGGAGGTGCGGGGGGCGGCTCCCGGCACTCGGGAGACGGCGCTCCTCGCCCCGGGCATGAAGGTCGAGGAAGTGCAGGCCATCGCCCTGTGCGGGGGGAGCGCCTTCGGCCTGGCAGCGGCGGACGGGGTGATGGCCGAGCTCGAGCGGGACGGGCACGGCTTCCCCACCCCGGCCGGGGTGGTCCCCATCGTCCCCGCCGCGGTCATCTACGACCTGGGGATCGGCGACCCGCGGGCCCGGCCCGGCCCCGCCGCGGGCGCCTCGGCCTACCGGGCCGCCACCTCCGAGCCGGTGGTCCAGGGCAACGTGGGGGCAGGGACCGGGGCCACGGTGGCCGGCTGGCGGGGCCCGGAGGCGTGCCGCAAGGGCGGCCTGGGATCGGCGGCGGTGCGCGCCGGGGAGGCCACGGTCGGGGCGCTGGTGGTGGTGAACGCCGTCGGCGACGCCTTCACCCTGGCGGGCCGTCCCCTGACCGGCGGCGCGCTGGTGCCGGCGGCCTTCCCGCCGGTTCCCCCCCGTCCCCTGGAGAGCACCACGCTGGTGGTGGTGGCCACCGACGCGGCCCTGGACAGGGCCGCCCTCACCCGGGTGTGCGTGCGGGCGCACGACGCCCTGGCGGCCTGCCTCCGGCCCAGCCACACCCGATATGATGGCGACGCGGTCTTCGCCGCCTCCTGCGGCCGCCTCCCCGGGGATCTCGACGTGGTCGCCGAGGCGGCGTTCGTCGTGGTGGGGTGGTCGATCGAGGCGGCACTGCGCGCCGCTCGCCCGGTGGCGGGGATCCCGGCGGTGGAGGACGGCACATGAGCGAGGAGCGGGCCCGGCAGCTGGCGGAACTGGCCGCCCAGGCCGCCGTCTGCACGCGCTGCGCCCTGGCGGAGGGCCGCACCCGGGTGGTCTTCGGGGTGGGCGACCCCGACGCCGATCTCATGCTGGTGGGGGAGGCCCCCGGCTTTCACGAGGATCAGCAGGGCGAGCCCTTCGTCGGGCCGGCGGGCAAGCTGCTCGACCGCCTGCTCGCCGACATCGGACGAAAGCGGTCCCAGGTGTACATCGCCAACGTTCTCAAGTGCCGCCCCCCGGGCAACCGGGACCCGCTGCAGCCGGAGATCGATGCCTGCTCCGACTACCTGCGCCAACAGCTGACCCTGGTCGACCCGCGGGTGGTGCTCACCCTGGGCAACTTCGCCACCCGCCTGCTCCTCAAGCGCGACGTGGGGATCAGCCGCCTGCGCGGCCAGGTCTATCCGTGGTGGAACCGCTACCTGATCCCCACCCTCCATCCGGCGGCCGTGCTGCGCAGCGGCGACCACCTGCTGTCCCAGATCAAGGCCGACTTCGCCCTGGCGCAGCAGGCCCTCGCCGAGCAGACGGTGCTGGCCGACCCCGCCGCCGAGCAATTGGGGCTGTTCGAATGAGCCTCAGCGTGCGCTGCCCCGCGGAGGCCGATACCCGTGCGGTGGGGCGGCGTCTGGCCAGCCTGCTGCGGGCCGGCGACGTGGTGCTGCTCACCGGCGACCTGGGGACCGGCAAGACGGTGTTCGCCTCGGGTATCGCCGAGGGGCTGGGGGTGGCGGAGAGGGTGGTGAGCCCCTCCTTCGTCCTGGCCCGGCGCTACGAGGGGCTGATCGGCCTGGTGCACGCGGACCTCTACCGGGTGGGCTCCTCGGCCGAGGTGGAGGATCTCGACCTGCTCGACGCCGCCGAGGGTGGGGTACTGGTGGTGGAGTGGGGAGAAGCGGCCGAGCGCTGCTTCCCCGAAGATCACCTGCTGGTGCGCCTCGACGCCGACGAGGAGGGTGCCCGCATCATCACCCTGCTCCGCCGCGGCTCCTGGCAGCAACGGCCGCTGGAGGAGGTGGCCGGGTGAGGATCGTCGCCATCGAGACCGCCACCGGCGCCACCTCGGTCGCCCTCGGAGAGGGGAGCAGCGTGGTTGCCTCGGCGGGGCGCGCCGACCGCCGGGGCCACGTCGGCTTCCTGGTGCCGGCGCTCGAGTTCTGTTTCACCCAGGCGGGGTGGCGCCCCCAGGAGATCGACGTGGTGGCGGTGGACATCGGGCCGGGCCTCTTCGGCGGGATCCGGGTCGGGCTGGCCACCGCCCAGGCCCTGGCCGGCGCGGTGGGGGTGCCGCTGGCGCCGGTTTGCTCGCTCGACGCCGTCGCCTTCGCCGCCGCCACCGGCCACCGCCGCGTGTGGGCGGTGGTCGACGCCCGGCGGGGCGAGGTGGCGGTTGCCCCCTACCGGCCGGTGCCGGGCGGGGTGGTGCGCGACGGGCCCGCCGAACTGGTCACCGCCGATGGCTTCCGGGGGATGCTCGAGTCCGATCCCAGCCAGAAGCTGGTGGTGGGGGATTGGGGGGTGCTCCCCGAGGGAAGGCTGCTGGGGATCCACGGGGTGCGCACCGGCGGCCCCCGCCATCCCTCGGCCGCGGCGGTCCTGGAAGTGGCCCGCGGCCTGGCCGAGCGGGGCGCCTTCCCCCATCCGGACGAGGTCCGCCCCTTCTACCTGCGGGAGCCGGACGTGCGCATCAACTGGGCCGATTTCCGCGAGGAGGGCCCGTGGCCCAGCTGACCGCCTCCATCCGCCCCATGGGCGCCGGCGACGTCCCCGCCGTCGCCCTGCTCGAGCAGCAGGTGTTCCCCGACCCCTGGTCGGAGAACGCCTTCCGCCAGGAACTGGTCGCGGTGGGCCGCCGCTACCTGGTGGCCGAGGGGGGAGGCGCCGTCCTCGGCTACGGAGGGCTGCTGGTGGTGGGGGACGATGCTCATGTCGTCACGCTGGCGGTGGACCCGTCCGTCCGGGGCCGGGGGCTGGGCACCCGCCTCATGCTGCGCCTGGCGGAGGAGGCACGCGCCACCGGGGCGGCCCACTTCACTCTGGAGGTGCGGGTCTCCAACCAGCCGGCCCAGTCCCTCTACCGCCGCTTCGGCTTCGAGACGGTGGGGGTGCGGCGGCACTACTACCGGGACGAAGACGCCCTCATCATGTGGGCCCTCGACATCGACTCGGAGGGCTACCAGCGCCAGCTGGCCGAGATCGGGGAGGGGCTGCGGTGAGCGATCCCATCGTGCTCGGGGTGGAGACCTCCTGCGACGAGACCGGGGTGGCGGTGGTCCGGGGAGACGAGGTGCTCTCCAACGTGCTCGCCTCCCAGGTGGAGGCCCACGCCCGCTTCGGCGGGGTGGTACCGGAGGTGGCCGCCCGGGCCCACGTCGAGGCGATCCGGGCACTTACCCACCGGGCGCTGGCCCGAGCGGGGGTGCACCCCATGGACCTCGACGCGGTGGCGGCCACCCGCGGCCCCGGTCTGGCCGGGGCGCTGATGGTGGGCTTCTCCTACGGCAAGGCCCTGGCCTGGGCCCTGTCGAAACCATTCCTGGGCATCGACCACATGGAGGGGCACCTCTTCGCCCCCCGCCTGGAGGGACCCGAGTACCGGCCGCCGGCGGTGGTACTGCTCGCCTCGGGAGGGCACAGCCAGATAGTGCACATGGCCGATTGGGGGGTCTATGAGGTGCTCGGGTCCACCATCGACGATGCCGCCGGCGAGGCCTTCGACAAACTGGCCCGCTTCCTGGGGATGGGCTTCCCCGGGGGCCCGGCCATCGACCGCGCCGCCGAAGGGGGCAACCCGGCGGCGGTGCGCTTCCCCCGGGCCCTGCCCGACCGGCCCTTCGACCTCTCCTTCTCCGGGCTGAAGACCTCGGTGACCACCTTCGTGCGGGCCCACCATCGGGCGGGCACCCTGCCGCCCATGGCCGACCTGGCCGCCTCGCTGCAGGAGGCCATCGTCGACTCGCTGGTCTCCAAGACCCTCAACGCGGTGGAGGCCACCGGGGCGAGGGCACTCGGCGGCGGGGGAGGGGTGCTCGCCAATCGCCGTCTGCGGGCCCGGCTCACCGAGGAGGCCGAGCGGCGGGGGCTCACCCTGCACCTGCCTTCCCCGGTGCTGTGCACCGACAACGGGGCGATGGTGGCTTCGGCCGGGGTCTTCCGCTACCGCCGGGGAGAGCGGGCCCCGTTGGAAGCGGAGATCGACTCCTCCCTGCGCCTCGGTTCCTGAGGCTCCCTCCCCCGCGGCAGCGGGGGAGGGCGGGGGGTGGGGGCTTCCGCAGCGACCGCGCCAGCGGGGGAGGGCGGGG
>CAYGYX010000087.1:0-6959 GCA_964354255.1 uncultured Acidimicrobiia bacterium
TTGGAGCCCATGAGCGCCCGGTTGGCGTCGTCGTGCTCCAGGAAGGGGATGAGGGCGGTAGCCACCGAGACCACCTGCTTGGGCGACACGTCCATGTAGTCGACTTCGGACGGGGTGACCATGTCGACCTCGCCTCCGCTGCGGCGCACCAGCACCCGGTCGGCGGCGAAGGAGCCGTCCTCGTTGAGCACGGCGTTGGCCTGGGCGATGACGTAGCGCTCCTCTTCGGTGGCGGTGAGGTAGTGCACCTCGCCGGTCACTCGCCCCTTGGCCACCCGGCGGTAGGGGGTCTCGATGAAGCCGAACCGGTTCACCTGCCCGTAGGAGGCCAGCGAGCCGATGAGGCCGATGTTCGGGCCTTCCGGGGTCTCGATGGGGCACATGCGCCCGTAGTGCGACGAGTGGACGTCGCGCACCTCGAAGCCGGCCCGCTCCCGGGAGAGGCCCCCGGGGCCCAGGGCGGAGAGACGGCGGCGGTGGGTGAGGCCGGCCAGCGGGTTGGGCTGATCCATGAACTGGCTCAGCTGGCTGGTGCCGAAGAACTCCTTGATGGAGGCGACGACCGGGCGGATGTTGATGAGGCTCTGCGGGGTGATCGCCTCGGGGTCCTGGGTGGTCATGCGCTCGCGGACCACCCGCTCCAGGCGGGTGAGCCCCACCCGGATCTGGTTCTGGATCAGCTCGCCCACCGTGCGCACCCGGCGGTTGCCGAAGTGATCGATGTCGTCGACCCGGTAGCCCTCGGCTCCCAGGTGCAGGTGGATCAGGTAGTTGATGGTCTCGAGGATGTCCTCCCGGGTCAGCAGGCCCAGGTTCTCCTGCCGGTAGCCCTCCATCTCACCCACGTCTATGGGTCCCCGGCCGAACTTCTGGTTCAGCTTGTAACGACCCACCCGGGTGAGGTCGTACCGCTTGGGGTTGTAGAAGAGGGTGCTGATCAGGCCTCGGGCCGACTCCACCGTGGTCAACTCGCCGGGGCGCAGCTTGCGGTAGAGGTCGAGCAGGGCCTCGTCGCGGTCGGTGGTGATGTCGCGTTCCAGCGTGGTCCGGATCACCTCGGCGCCATCGAAGAGGGCGAGCAGTTCCTCGTCGGCCTGGGCGAAGTCGAGGGCCCGCAGGAAAGTCGTCACGTACTGGCGCCGCTTGCGATCGACGCGAACCCCGACGGTGCTCTTCTTGTCGATGTCGAACTCAAGCCAGGCGCCCCGGCCGGGGATGACCTTGGAGGTGTAGATGAAGCGGTCGGAGGTCTTGTCGAGCGCCTGGTCGAAGTAGACCCCCGGGGACCGCACCAGCTGGCTCACCACCACCCGCTCGGTGCCGTTGATGATGAACGTCCCGTTGGGGGTCATCATGGGGAAATCGCCCAGGAAGACCTGCTGCTCTTTGATCTCGCCGGTCTGGCGGTTCACGAAGCGGGCGGTGACGAACAGGGGCCGCGAGTAGTTGGAGTCCCGCTCCTTGGCCTCCTCGATGGTCAGGGTGGGCTGATCAAAACGGTGATCGGTGAGCTCGAGGGCGAGGCTGCCCGTGAAGTCCTCGATGGGCGAGACCTCTTCGAAGATCTCGCGCAGGCCCCTCTCCAGGAACCAGGTGAACGAGTCGTGCTGGACCGAGAGGAGGTCGGGGAGTGGGAGGACTTCGGGGATCTTCGCGAACGAGAGACGCTCGGTGCGCGCACCAGCCAAGGAATCCTCCTCAGTGTTCGCTCTGGGCGGACGGTGTACTAAGGGCGCTCGGGCTTACAGGGACAGCAAACAGCCAGGATAGCAGGCTGCTACCCCAGCTCTAATCGGCCGGCGGCAATTCCGGCTCTCCTTGTTCGCCCCCAACATACTCCCGGGGCCACCCCCCGGTCAAGGTTCCTTTTCCACACCCTCGATCGGGCCGGCTCCGCCGAGGGCCCGGCGGTACACCGCATCGCACAGCCGGCCGAACAGCGGAGGCCGGGGCGCCACCTCCCAGGCGACCGCCGGCTCGAGGGTGCGACCCACCTGCGACACCCACCAGGCGGCCGCGCCCGCCACTCCCAGCGTCACCACCAGGGCCACCAGTATGCCGCCCACCGTCCCCGCCCACCGACCACTGAACCAGCCGGCCACGCCGCCGGCCACCAACAGCACCAGGGGCCCGATCACGCCCGTCAGGGTAGGGCCCGCCGCCCGACGACGCGACCCGGGCCCGGCCAACAGGCCGGGCCCGCAACAACCGAGCGGAAACCCCCTCCGCCCCCGGCACCGCCGGGCGCGCCTCCCCCAGCCCGGCGCGGACGGGCCCGGCCAACAGGCCGGGCCCGCAACAACCGAGCGGAAACCCCCTCCGCCCCCGGCACCGCCGGGCGCGCCTCCCCCGGCCCGAGGGGGCCGGGGGAGGCAGGAAGGCTACTTGAGTTCGACGATCGCGCCGACGCCCTCGAGCAGGGCCTTGGCCTTCTCGGCCTCTTCCTTGGTGACGCCTTCCAGCACCGGCTTGGGGGCCTCGTCCACCAGGGCCTTGGCTTCCTTAAGCCCGAGCTTGGTGAGGGAGCGGACCTCCTTGATCACCTGGATCTTCTTCTCGCCGGCGGCGATGAGGATCAGGTCGAACTCGTCCTTCTCTTCCTCCACCACCGGGGCGGCGCCGCCGGTGCCGGCAGCCGCGGCCGCCATGGGGGCGGCGGCGGTCACCTGGAAGCGCTCCTCGAACTTCTTCACGAACTCGGAGAGCTCGAGGACGGTCATCTGCTCGAAGAGCTCGAGCAGATCGTCGTGGGTCATCTTGGTCTTGGTCGCCATGTTGGGGTCATTCCTCCTCGGCCTGGTCGGCCTCGTTCATCGCGGCCTCCTCGGCCGGTGGCGCGACGGCCTGCTCGGCCTCGCTGCCGGGTTGCTCGGTATCGCTGCCAGGTGGTTCGGTCTCCGCCGCGCTCGCCTCGGCCGGCGGCGCGACGGGTTGCTCGGTATCGCTGCCAGGTGGTTCGGTCTCCGCCGCGCTCGCCTCGGCCGCTGCCGTGGCCTCGGGGGCGGGGACGGCCTCGGGGGCCGCCGCCGGCACCGGCTTCTTGTCGATCAGGCCGCTCAGCGCAGTGGCCATGCCCCTGGGCAGGGCGGCCAGGAGCCCGGCCATGCGGGCCACCGGGGCCTGCAGCGCGCCGGCCACGCGGGCCAGCAGCACGGGGCGGGGCTCCAGGTCGGCCAGGGCCGCCACCCGCTCCGGGACCAGCACCTCGCTACCGAACAAGGCGCCTTTCACCAGCAGGCGGGTGTGGTCGCGCGCGAAGTCGCGCAGCAGCCGGGCGGCAGCTGCCGGGTCGCCGTAGGCATAGGCCAAACCGGCGGGCCCGGCGAGCAGTTCGTCCAGCCCGGACCGGCCCATCTCCTCAGCCGCCCGGCGGGCCAGGGTCATCTTGACCACCCGGAACTCGCCTCCGGCCGCCCGCAACCCGCGCCGCAGCTCCTGCTGCTCTTTGACCGACAGGCCGGCGTATTCGGCGATGAACACAGCTTGCGCCCGTTCGAGGCGCTCCCGTATGTCGGCGACCGCCTGGACCTTCTCGGGTCGTGGCATCCAGTCTCCTTGACGTCCGGCGAGGATAAGCCCTCGCACGAGAAAGGCTCCCGGACCGGGATCGCGGGAGCCCCTGGGAGCCTGGCGAACCTGCGCCGGCGGCCTGGCGGCCCTTAACCCTCGAGAGGGACCAGCGGTTTTCGGTCCGTGAGTTGTCGGCGGGAGGGTAGTGGTGACAGGCCCGCCGGGCAAGGCGGAGGGGGGTGCCCCTGGACAATCGCGGCCCGGGGGGGGACAATGGGACCGGCACGGGGGGACCCGTGGCGCCGAAGGGAAGCGTCCCCACCAACGCTCCCATAGGCGGATCACCGCCGAGCAGCAGCCAGCCCCTACCCTGGCCCGCCCGGCGAGGAGGACCGGCGACCTCCTGGCCCGTCGCCGGTCGAAGGTCCGCATCGGCCCCGGATCCCCCCGTCCGCGCGTGGATGGCCTCTCCCCGCCGGCAGGCGGGGGGAGGCAAGGTATGGCTCAGTGGATCGATTCGACCAGGGCGTCGAGCTGGTTGACGTCGACCTTGACCCCCACCCCCATGGTCGAGGCCACGCTGAGCTTGCGGATGTAGCGGCCCTTGGCCGCCGACGGCCGGTTACGGGTCAGCTCGTCGACGACCGCCGCCAGGTTGCGGGTCAGGTCCTCCTGGGGGAAGGACACCTTGCCGAGCACCACGTGCAGGTTCCCGTAGCGGTCGTTGCGGTACTCGACCCGGCCACCCTTGAACTCCCGCACCGTGCGGCTGACGTCCTCGCTGACCGTCCCCGCCTTGGGGTTGGGCATCAGGCCGCGGGGCCCGAGCAGCCGGCCCAGCTTGCCCACCTCGCTCATCATCGAAGGCACGGCGATGGTGACGTCCCAGTCGAGCGGCTGCGAACCGGAGGTGATGGCCTGGGCGAGTTCCGAACCGCCGACGATGTCGGCCCCGGCCGCCTGGGCGTCGCGGGCTTTCTCCCCATCGGCGAAGACGAGCACCCGCACCTTCTTGCCGGTGCCGTGGGGGAGGGTCACCGTGCCCCGGACGATCTGATCGGCCTGGCGGGCGTCGATCCCCAGGTTGAAGGCGGCCTCCACCGTCTCGTCGAAACCGGCGTGGGCCAGGGTCTTGACGAGGCCGAGCGCCTCGGTCGGGGAGTAGTTGGCGGCCCCGTCATACCGGGCGGCGGCGTCTTGCTGCTTCTTGCCCATTGCTTCTCTCCTCGTGGTTCCGGCGACCCGCCGGCGGCGGGCCTCCCACTCTCTTGCCTCTCCGGCTCAGCCCTTGACGGTGAGCCCCAT
Organism: uncultured Acidimicrobiia bacterium; assembly: GCA_964354255.1. Lineage (GTDB taxonomy): Bacteria > Actinomycetota > Acidimicrobiia > Spongiisociales > UBA11373 > VGBK01. The sequence continues at coordinate 4,816 of CAYGYX010000087.1, forward strand.
GGAACGGGCGGTGCCCTCGACGATGGCCATGGCCGCCTCGATGTCGTTGGCGTTCAAGTCGGCCATCTTGGCCTGGGCGATGTGGCGTACCTGTTCGCGGGTGACCGAGCCCACCTTGCTGATGTGCGGCTCGCCCGAGCCCTTCTCCACCTTGGCCGCCTGGCGGAGCATGACGGCCGCCGGCGGGGTCTTGGTGATGAAGGTGAAGGAGCGGTCCTCGTAGATCGTCACCTCCACCGGGACGATCGTCCCCGTCTGGCTCTCCGTGGCGGCGTTGTACGCCCTGACGAAGTCCATGATGTTGACACCGTGCTGGCCGAGGGCCGGCCCCACCGGCGGCGCCGGCGTGGCCTGGCCGGCTGGTATCTGCAGCTTGAGCAGGGCGGCGACCTTCTTACGACCCATGGGGAACCTCTCCGCGGACTAGAACTTCTGGATCTGCTCGAAATTGAGTTCGACCGGCGTCTCCCGGCCGAAGATGTCGACGAGGACCCTCACCTTGGACTGGTCGAGGTTGATGTCCTCGATGACACCGTTGAAGTCGGCAAACGGCCCCTGCACCACCCGGACCGTCTCCCCCACCTCCCACTCCGGCTTGAAGCGAGGCACCTTCTTCTCCTCCTGGTCCTTGCGGACCCCGAGGATGCGTTCCACCTCGCGCCGCGACAGCGGCGTCGGCTTGTTGGCGGAGCCCACGAACCCGGTCACCCCGGGGGTGTTGCGCACCACCGCCCAGGAGTCGTCGTCCATGAACATGCGGACCAGCAGGTAGCCGGGGAACTGCTTGCGGGGAACGGTCACCTTGCGCCCGCTCTTGATCTCGATGACTTCCTCCATGGGGATGACCACGTCGAAGATGGCATCCTCGCGGTGCATCGAGTGGATGCGGGTCTCGAGGTTGACCTTCACCTTGTTCTCGTAGCCGGAGTACGAGTGGATGACGTACCAGGAGCCGGGCAAGTCGTAGGGACTCGCCGGCGGCTGGGCCTCGCGCTCCGGGAGCACCGGGCTCTCGGCCTGATCCTGGACCAGGTCGCTCACGCTGCTCCCGACACCGACTCGAGCAGCGACAGGACGGCCCGCTTGAAGCCCATGTCCAGCCCGAAGGCGTACAGCGTCACCGCCCCGGCAGTGATCAGGGTCACCGTGGTGAACACGATCACCTGGCGGCGGGTGGGCCAGGCCACCCTCTTCAGTTCGGTACGAACCTCGGAGAGGAACTGGAGGATGGAGACGCGCTTGCGGGTACGCCGGGTGGCGCCGCGGGCCCGGCGGTCGCGGTCGCGCTGCTCTTCCCGCTCTGACAGCCTTCGCAGCTCTCGATTCATCCCTTCATTCCTTCCGATCGAGCAGGGGCGGAGGGACTCGAACCCCCAACCGCTGGTTTTGGAGACCAGTGCTCTGCCAGTTGAGCTACGCCCCTGAGCGTGGAGCGGCTCACGACGCGCGCGACCCTCCTGGGCGAACGGGCGGCATTGTAATCAGCACCGGCGCCTTCGAGCCAAGCCCGCGGGGGCTCAGCCCATCGCCCGCGACCAGCGGCGGGCGAGCCCGGCCAGCAGGGTGACGGCCAGGCGGGCAGGCAGGCCTCCCGGGCGACGTCGGCCGCCAGGCCGGGCCCCGCCAGGCGTAGCGCCAGGGCGTACCCGCTGTCCTGATGCCTCCAGACGAACTCGCCGAATGCCTCGCCGTCGCCCGAGCGGGCCCGGGCGAGGAGCTCTCGTTCGCCGCCTTGGACCTCGTCGGGCTTCACGGGGCTACCCCGCTGCCGGCGCCCGGAAGCGGGCCGGCGCGGCCGAAGCCGCGGCGGCTGCCATGGAAGGGCCGTGGAGAGGCGAGCTCATCCTCCTGTCCCGGCGGCGGCCCCGTCCCGCCGCCGCCGGCGGATCACCGAGTTTCCCGGTGCAGGGTGTGCTGTTGGCACCACCGGCAGTACTTCTTGACCGCCAAGCGCTCCCGGGTGTTGGCCCGGCTCTTCACCGTCACGTAGTTGCGGCGCTTGCACACCTCGCACGCGAGGGTGATAGGTGGGCGCTTGTCGGAAGGCATGGCTGGTGGTACCTCGTGCTCTGCAGGGGAATGGGCTTACTTGATGATTTTGATGACGCGGCCGGCGCCGACGGTGCGGCCACCCTCCCGGATGG
>CAYGYX010000088.1:0-6678 GCA_964354255.1 uncultured Acidimicrobiia bacterium
CCAACCCCTGCTCCCGGTACCAGGCGACGGTGGCCCGCAGCCAGTCCTCCAACGGGGTGTAGGCCAGGCCCAGGTCGCGGGTGGCTCGTGACCCGTCGTAGGCGGCGCCGTGGCGCATCACCCGGGTCATCTCCCGGCAGACGGGCGCCGGCCGATCGGCCAGCCGCCCGGCGCCCCCCACCACCGTCGCCCCGGCCGAGGCTGCCCAACCGGGGAGGAAACGCATCGTCCTCTCCCGTCCCACCACCGAGCCCAGCACCCCAAGCGCCTCCCGCACGGTCAGGGTGGCCCCGCTCACCAGGTACCGCTCCCCCGGCACCCCCCGGCGCTCGGCCAGCAGGTGGCCACGCGTGCAGTCGTCCACGAACACCAGGCTCAGGGTGGCGTCCACCGCCCAGCGGAGGCGGCCGCTCAGGTAGCCGATAAGGAGACGGGCGGTGCCCCCGGTTCGCCCCGGGCCTTGCACCGAGGCCGGGTTGACGCAGACCACCTCCACCCCCAGACGCTTCCCCTCGGCCACCACCGCCTGCTCACCGAGGTGCTTGGAGCGCTCGTAGTGGGAGAGATAGGAGCCGCGGTGGGGCGTCTGCTCGGTGGCCACCGTGCCCGTTTCCTCCCCGATGGTCACCGCCGAGGAGGTGTGCACCACCCGGCGCACCCCGGCGGCCGCCGCCGCCCGGACCACCTCGACCGGCCCGTCGACGTTGGCCCGGTACATGTCCGAGGGGTCGGCCAGGCACATGGCGTTCACCCCGGCGGCGTGGAAGGCCACCCGGCAGCCGGCCATCCCCCGGCGCAGGGCCGGCGCGTCCCACAGGTCCCCCGCCGCCACCTCGGCGCCCACGGCCCGCACCCGGGCTTCGCCCTCCGGCGAGCGGGCCAGGGCGCGCACCTCGCGCCCCTCGGCCACCAGGCCCCGCAGGAGGGCCCCGCCGACGAACCCACTCCCCCCGGTCAGGAAGGCGTCAGGCACTGGCCCTGGCCGAGCGCAGCACCCGGGCGAAGCGGGAGAAGTACTCCACCGCCGAGAGCACCGTCACCGCCACCGCCACCAGCATCGCCCACTGGTCCGGGTAGAGGCCCCCCGGCTTGAAGTCGGGCGCGATGCCATCCACGACGAACAGGCCGCGCAGCAAGGCCAGGAAGATCGCCAGGTACTGGAACCCGGCCTTGAGCTTGCCCCAGATGGACGGGGGGACTTTGACGCCATCCATGGCCGCCACCCCGCGCAGGCCGGAGATGGCGATCTCCCGCCCGACGATGACGAACCCGGCCCAGGCCCAGGCCCGCCCCACCGCCACCAGGGCGAACAGGGTCCCCGCCACCAGCAGCTTGTCGGCGACGGTGTCGAGGAACGCGCCCAGGGTGCTGGTGATGTGCCAGCGCCGGGCCAGGTAGCCGTCGAGCCAGTCGCTGAACGAGGCGGCCACCATGAGGCCGGCGGCGATCCAGTAGGCGTAGTCGATGTGGTCCTGGAGGAGCACCAGCGCCACGATCGCCGGCACCAGGACCATGCGGGTATAGGCGAGGCGATCCGGGATGGAGATGGCGCCGGCCTCCTGTGGGGGTCCGAGGTCGGCGCCATCGTACCGGAGACCCCGGCGTCCGCCGGTCCCGTCAGGCCCAGCCGAAGGAGCGCTCGACCGCCTTCTGCCACCCGGCGTACAGTCGGTCCCTCTCCGCAGGAGCCATCGCGGGCAGCCAGCGGCGGCCCTCGGCCCAGAGGGCGGCCACCTCCTCCAGGCCCGAGAAGAAGCCGACGGCCAGGCCGGCGGCGTAGGCGGCGCCGAGCACGGTGGTCTCGGCCACGGTGGGCCGCACGACCGGCACCCCCAGCAGGTCGGCCTGGAACTGCATGAGCAGCTCGTTGCCGACCATCCCTCCATCCACCGCCAGCGCGTCCAGGGTCACCCCGGAGTCGGCCTCCATGGCCTCCAGCACGTCCCGCGTCTGGTAGGCGGTGGATTCGAGGACCGCCCGGGCCAGGTGGCGCCGGTCGGCAAAGCGGGTGAGGCCGACGATGACCCCCCGGGCATCGGGGCGCCAATAGGGGGCGAAGAGGCCGGAGAAGGCGGGCACGAAGTACACCCCGCCGTTGTCGGGCACCCCGCCGGCCAGCTCCTCGATCTCGGGGGCGGCGGCGATGAGGCCCAGGTTGTCCCGCAGCCACTGCACCCCTGCCCCGGCGATGGCCACCGACCCCTCCAGGGCATAGGTCGCCGGCTCGCCCTCGAGCTGGTAGGCGACGGTGGTGAGCAGGCCGTGGCGGCTGGGGACCGGGCGCTCCCCCGTGTTGAGCAGCAGGAAGCAGCCGGTGCCGTAGGTGTTCTTGGCCCGGCCGGGCCGGAAGCACGCCTGGCCGAACAGGGCGGCCTGCTGGTCGCCGAGGTCGCCGGCGATGGGCACGCCGGCCAGCAGCCCCCTCCCCTCCCCGTACACCGCCACCGAGGGGCGGATCTCCGGGAGCATCGCCGGGGGGATCCCCAGGGCCGAGGTGAGGGCCGGGTCCCAGGCCAGCCGCTCGAGGTCCATCAGCAGCGTGCGGGAGGCATTGGTCACATCGGTGACGTGGCGACCGCACAGGTTCCAGATCAGCCAGGAGTCGATGTTGCCGAAAAGGGCCTCCCCAGCCTCGGCCCGGGCACGCAGACTGGGGACCTCCTCGAGCAGCCAGGTCAGCTTGGGCCCGGAGAAGTAGGTGGCCAGGGGCAGGCCGGTGACCGAACGGAAGCGGTCGGGCCCACCTTCCGCCCCCAGCGCGGCGCACAGGCCGGCGGTGCGGGTGTCCTGCCAGACGACGGCCGGGGCGAGCGGCTCCCCGCTGCCCCGGTCCCACACCACGGTGGTCTCCCGCTGGTTGGTGACCCCCACCGCCGCCAGGTCGGCAGCCGCGAGGCCGGCCCGCGCCAGCGCCTCTTCCACCACCATCCAGGTCCGCGCGCGGATCTCGGCGGCGTCGTGCTCCACCCAGCCCGGACGCGGGTAGATCTGGCGATGCTCCTGCTGGGCCAGCGCCGCTATCCGTCCCCGGCGATCCACCACCGCGCACCGGGTGCTCGTGGTCCCCTGATCGATCGCCCCGACGAAACCAGCCACCACGCCTCCTATAAGGGGTCCGGCCGGCCGATCCCCAGCCGGGCGCTAGCCTCGCCCGCCTCCTGGCGGGCCTGCTCGCCCCCGGCCGCGGCAAAGGTGCGCAGCACCTGGGCGCCGACGGCCACGAGCAGGTCGACGTCGGGCCGTTCCCGGTCGGAGAAGCGCTGCAGCACGAAGTCGGCCGGGTCCATCCGCCCCGGAGGGCGCCCCACCCCCACCTTGAGCCGCCACAGCGAATCGCTGCCGAGCGCCTCGACCACCGAGGCCACTCCGTTGTGCCCGCCGGTGCCCCGCCCGAAGTGGAAGCGGAGCTTGCCGAAGGGGAGGTCGATGTCGTCGTGGGCCAGCACGAGGCGGTCGACCGGGACCCGGTAGTAGTGGAGCAGAGGGACCACCCCCCGCCCCGACTCGTTCATGAAGGTGGAGGGCACGGCGAGCCACGCCCTTCCCCCGGGCAAGTCGGCGGCGGCCACCCGGGCACGGATGCAGCGCGGCGCTCGCCGGAAGGCCGAGCCCTGCTCGGCGGCGAGGCGGCCTACGACCTCGGCGCCGACGTTGTGACGGCTGCCCTCGTACTCGGGGCCCGGGTTGCGCAGCCCCACGAAAAGCAGCGGGTGGCTCAGGCCTCTTCCTCGCCTTCGGCGACCGGGGCGACGGCCTCCTCACCTTCGGCCGGCACCTCGGCGGCCACCTCCACCGGCGCCGCCGCCGGCAGGGCCACCATGACCAGCAGGTGGTCGGGTTCGCTCACGTAGGTCACGCCCGGGATCTCCGGCAGGTCGGCGACGCGGGCGGAGTCGCCCACCTTCAGGTCGGTGATGTCGAGGGTGATGTGGGAGGGGATGGCGGTGGGCAAAGCGGAGACCATCACGCTGGCAGCGGGCGTCTCGACGATGCCCTTGCCCTCGCGTACTCCGACCGGGATGCCGATCAGTTCGACGGGCACCTCGGCCTCGATGGGCTCATCCAGGGAGATGCGTATGAAGTCGAGGTGGATGATGTCTCCCCGCACCGGGTGCCGCTGAAGCTCGCGGGCCACGGTGAGGTACTCGTCGCCGTCCACCTGCAGGTTGAGAAGGGCGTTGAGCCCGGCCTCGGTGTGCAGGGCGGCGTACAGGTCACGCCGGTCCACGGCCACCGGAAGGGCGTCGAAACCGTGCCCGTAGATAATGGCGGGGACGGCCCCCTCGCGCCTGAGGCGCCGCGACTCACGAGAGCCGTGGACGCGGCCCGTGTAGCCGCGCAGGGTCACCTGTTCCATGAGAAGACTCCTCGAACGGAATGCGGGGACTGCATTATGGCCGGTTCCGGCGCGGCGGCAAAAGGGGGGCGGGGCTATAGCTGTGTCCCGAACCCGGACACCGTAGGGTGAACGCCAACCGTGACACAGGAGAGAGGCCCGCGGCCGCGGGGTCAGAGTCCACGCTGACAACGCCAGCCACGCCGCTGGTGAGCGAGCCTGATTCTGCCCCGAAGGCTCGTGCGGAACGATTGCGGGGAGTAGCTTCTTCGCGGACGTCAGACAGGTGTTCGGGGGAGGTTGGTGATGCGCGGGTTCCGCTGTCTTCCTTTTGCTGTCGGCTGGGTGCTGTTCCTCACCGTGAGCCTGGTGCTCGCCTCGTGCGGCGGGTCGGGTGGTGCGGACACGGCGATCGCCGCCGCCGAGTTGTGGGATCCGCGCACCGGCGAGGCAGTCGCGAAGCCCGAGACCAGCGAGACGATGGATGCCGCCGCCTTCGACTCGTTCATCCAGGCCGAGCCCGATCGGGTGGCTCACCTACAGATGGCGGCGGAGATGGGTTACACGACCGTGCTGGCGGCGGGCCGGGTCACCTACGACAACGGAGCCGTGATGACCACGGCCGCTCTGTCGGGGGAGGTGGAGGGGGAAATGGCGATGCTGATCGTCGGCGCCATGCCGGGAGACGCCGAGACCCCTGATCCGCCTGAGTCCGTGTTCATCGCCAGGCCCGTGTACGAGGATGGGGAGCTGGTCCGGGTCGGCTTCTCCTCGGAGCAGGGCGAGTTGTCCCTCGACCTGACCACGGGGGAGGTGGAGCTGGCTAGAGCCGAGTTCGGCAGTTGCTCCACCTGGAACTGTCTGGCGGGTGCGATCTTCTTCTGGTGGGAGGACAACTCCAACGCCATGGAGGGCTACTGGGACCTCGCGGGCGAAACGTGCATGGACTGCATCGTGCTGCCGCATTCCGCGCCCGTGACATGCCCGGGCTGCGCGGCCCTCCTCGGCGCAGTGGTCCTGGCCTCGGTGACCGACTGCACGATCTGGCCGTGCGATCTCTGTGTCAGCGATTCCTGCCACATGACCCAGTACGAGAGTCAGCGTTGCGTCACGGAGAACGGGGCTAGCCAAGTCCGTCAGTCGGTCACGCCCTGGGTGTGCGAGAACCCCAGGACGCAGCAGTCGGAGTGCGTCCCGGGGACGACTGTGACCGAGACCGAGAACTGCCCGTGGGGCTGCCGGCCCGGTTCGCCGACCTGCCAGTACCCGCTGCAGTGCCTCACGGCTCTGCAGAACTGCTCCCCGGTCGAGCAGGCGAGTTTCTGCTTGGGCGATGATCTGGTGACTCGCTACGAGAGGGTCGGGTGCCGGGCCTCCGACGACCTCTCCACCCCGCGGGAGTGGGGTTCCTGTGTCCCCACGGGTGAGTTCTACGACACGACGACAACCTGCCCTTACACCTGCACCGACACCAGCAGCACCGACGCCGAGTGCGACCGGCCCCCGACCTGCGACCCGGCGATCTGCACGCAGTTCAACAGGCCGCTCACAGAGCCGTACTGCTGGGTGATTGGCCAGAGCGGCGAGTCGGCTGTTGTCCATCTGGTCGAGCCCCATACCTGCGCGATAGCCCAACCACGGGTGCCTGTCCCGGCTGCCTGGCACTGGCCGGAGGGCTGGAGCTGCGTGGCGCTGATCCCAACCCCTCAGCTGATAGAGGACTGCCCTGCGGGGTGTGCCGCCGACGGGGTGTCATGCGCTACCACCTCCTCGGTGACCCTCAACGTCTACCTGCCGTCGGGCACCGATCTCGGTGTCGGGTGCGCGGCCTGCTACGTACGGCTCTGGAGTCCGGGGGGTGAGCATTCGGGGATCACCGGGATCGACGGCACCGTCACGTTCGACGACGTCCCCCACGGCGAGTACTTCATCGAGTACGGCTGCAGGGGGGCATTCTTCGGCCATCACGAGCCCTACGATGTCTACCCGGCTCTCCCAGAGAGGTACTTCGTCGCCTCGAGAACGTGGCCGCCTTCCGCGTCGGCTGTGACGGTGGTAGCGCCGGTGACCGGCCCGGTCGATGTGTTCCTTGAGAGCTGCTTCTAATGAGACGGGTGCCTGGCCGCCCAAGCCCCCCTGTCACGTCTTCCCGAGCGGCGGGCCGGCCGCCCACGGTCGGGAGTGTGGCGAGTGCGGGATGCTCGTTTGCGGCAGGTGCCTCCGCAGAAGGTGGCCCGCGGGCTGCTGATGGTGGTGCCGCAGATGGGGCAGGTGCGTTGGGCGGGGCTGTCGCGTGTCAAGATTTCCGAGACAGGTCATGGTTTGGTGCCTGACCTGAAGGA
>CAYGYX010000089.1:0-5776 GCA_964354255.1 uncultured Acidimicrobiia bacterium
GCGGCGAGGTCGGAGACCGAGGACATGCGACACGAACTGTACGCGCAGAGACCGGCGGTCCCCCGTCCGATTTGAAGCACGCCGCGAGTCGCCGGGCACGACGCCCGAGGGTCGCGCGGGTCGGGCTGACAACCCGAAGGACTCACGCAGTCCTAGCTGCCTCCCCCCTCCCCTCCCCGCGCGTCCCCCACTAGACTCCCCCACGCCAAGCACCTCGGGGGGAGTCCCATGAAGCCCGGCCGGATCGTTGCTCTGGTCTTCGGCGTCCTCATCGCTCTTCTGGCCTTCGGGTTGGTGGCGGGCGGCGGCGCCCTCACCTGGGCCCACGCCACCCAGCGTGACGCCGACGGTTTCATCACCAGCCCCACCTACCGGCTCGAATCCCCCCGCTACGCCCTGGCCTCCGGCGCCATGGACATCGCCTCCGGCGCCGCCGACTGGTTCCCCGAGGATCTGCTCGACGTGCGCTTCACCGCCGAGCGCGCCGACTCCGAAGGCGTCTTCGTGGGCATCGGACCTTCGGACGATGTCGCCGCCTACCTCGACGGCGTGGCCTACGACGAGGTCACCCACCTGGGCCGGCGCACCGACATCGACTACCGCAGCCACGACGGCGGCTCCCCGGCCGGGCCTCCCGGCGACCAGAACTTCTGGATCGTCTCCACCGAAGGCCCCGGCGCCCAGTCGGTCACCTGGGACGTCGCCCCGGGCAACTGGACCGTCGTGGTCATGAACGCCACCGCCGGGGCCGGCGTCACCGTCGACTTCGAGGCCGGGGCCCGCTCCAGCCTGCTCCTGCCCGTCGGCCTGGGCCTGCTGATCGGCGGCCTGGTGATCGGCGCCCTGGCCGCCCTCCTCATCGTCTGGTCGGTCCGCACGCCGGCAGCCGCCCCCGCCGCCGAGGAAGCCCCGGCCCCCGCCGTCGTCGTCCGCGAGGGCGCCTACCCGGCGGCCATCTCGGGCCGCATGGACCCCAACCTCAGCCGCGGCATGTGGCTGCTCAAGTGGTTCCTGGCCATCCCCCACTACTTCTGCCTGGCCTTCCTGTGGGCGGCCTTCGCCATCCTGACGGTCCTGGCCTTCTTCGCCATCCTGTTCACCGGCCGCTACCCCCGGGGCATGTTCGACTTCAACGTCGGGGTGCTCCGCTGGAACTGGCGGGTGGCCTTCTACGCGTTCAACCCGGCGGGCACCGACCGCTATCCCCCCTTCAGCCTGGCCGACGCCGACTACCCGGCCCGACTGGAGATCGCCTACCCGGAGCGGCTCTCCCGGGGCCTGGTCCTGGTGAAGTGGTGGCTGCTGGCCATCCCCCACTACATCATCGTGGGCATCCTGACCAGCGGGGTGCTGTGGTGGGCGGCCGACTTCGGGGGCAAGGATGCCGCCCGCTTCGGCGGCGGGCTGATGAGCATCCTGGTCTTCATCGCCCTGCTCGTGCTCCTCTTCACCGGCCGCTACCCCCGGGGCCTGTGGGACCTGGTCATGGGGTTCAACCGCTGGGTGATCCGGGTGGCCGCCTACGCCGGGCTGATGCGGGACGAGTACCCGCCGTTCCGCCTCGACATGGGCGACGACGACCCCACCGGGCTCACCAGCGGGGCGGCGCCGCCCACCGACATCATCCGGTAGGCGGGGGGCCGGGCCGGCTCTTCCGCCCGGGAGAAGGCGTCCGGCCGGCGGAAGGTGGCGCCGACCTCAGCGCTGATCAGGCCCGTTGGCCTCTCCGCTCGGGGGACACCCGATAAGCTGCAAGACGAAATCCACCAATTCCTCCTGGCGCTGGCTTGGCCACATGTCGGGATGTTCCACAGCCGAGAGAGCCACACCGCTGGTCACGACCCGCAGCAAGTCGACGGTGAGCTCGAGTCCCTCGTTGGGGACCAAGCCCTCAGCGTGGCCCGGCCGGTCCGGTCGGGATCCGCCCCAGAGCGCCCGCCGCCCACGGCGGAGGTGAGAAGCACCGTGCCCTCAGTGTCCGATTCCCCACCGGCGACCTGGCAGAGAAGGGAGAATCGGCCCCTTGGCGCTCCCCCGAAACCCGCCTCACTCCCCCAGGCCAGGCGGCGGCGGTGGGGGTGGCGGCGGTGGGGACGGCTCCGGGGCAGCCAAGGCCCGGCGGCGCAGCCACAAGACGAGCAAGGCCAGGGCGGCCAGTGACCCTACGGCGCTCGCGATGATGATCACCCAGGTGCCACCTCCGCCCCCCTCCCCGGGGAGGCCGGGCTCCAGAGGAACCTCTTCCGGCGACTCCACGAGGTCGGCGTACTCGTCGGGGATCCGGACGACCAGGGCACCGCCGGCGTGGTCGTGGGTCAGGGGCCGGTCGAGGATCAGCGACCCCTCGGCGGCCACCCGGGCCACCTCGACGGTGTCGTCGTGGTCGCCGATCACCACCGCATCCCCGACCCGGAACTGGCTCTGCCCCGTTCCCAGCTGGATGCGGGTGGTGCCGCGGCGAGCCTCCTCTGCCAGGAAGCCGTGGGGGTACGGGTAGGTCGTCTGGCAAACCACTTCCCCCCAGAAGTCCGTCCGCGTCGCCCCGCAAGGGTTTCCCCTGCCCAGGATCGGCCCGCCCACGGCGGGAACCGGGCCGGTGATCATGGGGTCGGACACGAAGCCGCCCACGAGGGCGGCTGGCACCCCGTTGACCAGGATGAGCGGCGTTCCCTCGGTGACCCTCCCTCCCGTCGGGGTGCCGTCGCCCACCCGCACCACCGGAAGGCCGTCGAGCAGCACATTGGGGTCCCCCTGGGAGAGGATCCCGGGCGGCCCGATCCTGACGTAGGCGTCTCCGACGGTGGCGAGGGCGTCCCGAGCCCACTCCGGAAGATCCTGACGGCTGATCACCAGCGTGCCGCCCGGAGGCGACACCAGGTGGATCACGCCGTCCACCACGGTGATGTCGTGGGAGATCAGCCCCGGCGGCGCGGTGGTGGTAGTGGAGGGCGGCGCCATCTCGGGCCGGTAGACCCAGATAACCGAGCAGGCGGCACAGTTCCACAGGCCGGAGTAGAGGCGGATCTCGGCGTCGTCACCCGAGGGTTCGGGGACCACGAAGGTCGGGGCCACCGACGCGCTGGTCTGCCCTATGGCCGAGTTGACCCCGACCGCCATGAAGGCCTCCCCCTCGAGGTCGACCCCCTCCCCCCAGAACTGGAACTGCTCGTAGGGGTTCTGCCCCGTCTCGAAGGTGCCCGACCCGGTCCCGGAGGCCCGCAGGGTCACCCTGTCGCCGGGCACGAGCACCGGCGGGGGCGGCTCCACGGAGAACGAGATGGTGACGTCGTACCACTGGAAGCCGTGGTCGACAGATCGCGTCCTGTCGGCGAGCACGGTGGGGGAAACGGTGTAGAACTGGTAAGTCCCGTCGAAGCGCGGGGACTCGAAGTAGCCGGGGGTGGTCCCGACCACGAACTCCACGGGCGCGTTCTCCGGGTTGACGATCGTCTCGGCGAGGACCCACCGGCTCCCCTGGGTGGGTGCCGGCACCGACAAGGCGAGCAGAGGAAGGACGACCGCGAGCAACAGCCCGCCCCGGCGCCAGCCGACCACGAAGCGACTACGTCTGCCGGGAGCGGCCTGACCCATTCTCCCCTCCACGATGGCCTGACAGCAGGCTACCTGAAGGACTTGGCTGTCGTCCCGGGGGGGTGGGCCGCGCGCTCTGCGGCCGGCGGCGAAGTCGGGGATCGGCCAAGCGAACTACTCGGGTCGACCACCCCCGGGACGACAGCCCCCCGAGATCGCCGAGCCCTTGACAAGGACGGGCCAGCTGCGGCCGCGGATGGTGATGCCGGCCGCGTCCCCGGTGTCCACTGGCCCGTCGCCTCCTCGCCTGCGCTGCCTGGGGACCGCCTACGGTGCAATCGGCCGCGTCGGGCTGCCGGCGACCAGGTTGCCCCCGGCGTCGAAAGCGATGACCGCCCAGGACATCGGCACATCCAGCGTTGGCCCCATGCTGCCCGGTGTCGGCGGCTGGTCCAAGCCGCCCAGGTACACCGAGGTCGCCGTCCCCTCCCACGCCCAGAACATGACTCCGTCGGCGTCGAACACGAACAGCAGGTACCGGGCCGCGCCCGGGACCGCCGTCCATTCGAACAGGGGGTAGGCGCCGACCCCTTGCTCTGGTGTGAGTTGTCCGATCGGCGTCCCGCCGATGAGCAGGAACTGCCCCGCAGAGGCGTTGGTGCTGGTCCCGGCCAGCGTGGTAGTGGTCTCAGCGGGGGCGCTCGTGGTGGTCTGCTCCCCCGTGGCGGTCGGCTGCTCCCCGGTCGTCTCGGGGGACTCGGCCGACTCGCTGCACCCGGCCGTGCCCAGTGCCAGGGTTGCCGCCAGGAGGAGGCAGGCCGGTCGTGACGCGCTGGAATGCTTCACGGGCACACCTCCGCCATTGCGTCCTGGGTGGCTGCCCGGGCCACGGGGTCGTTCACGGCAAGAGCCGCCGAGTTCACAACGATGGCGCCCGGGCAGTTGCCGTCCTGCCGGTTCTCCTCGGCGCGGCTAGTCAGCTCTACCGCCAGCCGCGCTCGGACGGGCCCGGTGAGCTCGTTGTCCGGCGCCCGCGATCCCAGGACTCCGGTGCGTACCCCGGCGGCGACCAACTGCAGCAGTTCGACGTCGCTGACCTGCTCGGGGTTGTCGAGCGCCCAGGTCACCAGGCCCAGGACCGTCGCCCCGATGGGGTTGACCCAGCCCCGGAGCGGGCGGCCCTGGCACACGGTGCTGAGGGTCAGGCGCTGGTTGAACCACTCCGCCTCGTTGGCCAGCGCGGCCAGCGCCAGGAAGTCGAACTCGCCGGTCGCGTAGACGTTGTCTGCCAGGGCGCGGGCCCGGGTCATGAGCGCGTCCATCGCTTCGTTCAGAGCAGCCCAGTCGTCGTCGGACTCGGAATCCAGCCTCCTGCTGGCAGACCAGGTGCCGGTGATGGCGGAGGTTCCGCCGCCCTGGGTGTACATCAGGTTGGCCGGCAGCTCCCAATCCCCAATGGCGGCATCGCAGCTCGCGCTGATGATCGGTATGAAGATGATCGTCATCAGCTCGGGGCCGAACTCCGTGGTGCCGGACACCGGCACCCCTTCCACCATCAGGTCGTAGATGACCGTCGCCCCCACCGGCAGCATCTCGGGCTGGTTGGCCGACCCGGTCATGGTGCCGTTGGCCAGGAAGGTCACGGTGCCGCCCGCTCGGGCGTGCGAACCCACGCCGGCGCCGCCCAGCTGCCAGGTGCCCTCGGTTACGGCCCCCTGCCACACGGAGAACTCGAATGAGCCCCCGTAGGTCGTTTCCCCGAAGACCCCGGCGATGTTGAAGGGGCCGGACGCCCCGAACCCCCCGGCCCATTCGCCGTCGGCCAGGAACGGGGCCGTGGGCGAAATCCGCTGCGCCGGCGCAGGTGCCGCCGCGGCGATGACCAGGCTGCACGCCCCAGCCGCCACCATGATCCGCAGCAGCCTGCGTCCACGACGAGGGGTACGACGCTTCGAGGGCCGGCTCCGGCACGTCATGAGGCACCTCCTACCTGGCTCCAGCCTTGCACAGAACCGCGAGGCGTGCACCGAGGCAGCGAGCCGGCTACCAGATTGACTGTGTACTCCGACAGCCAGAGGGCAATCGGCCGGCGGGTGGTGTGCCACACCCGGCCAGGATTCGTCACCCGTGCGAGAGCCCCGATGCGGGCTTGCGGTTCGATCGGAGGACCCGCACCTGGCATGAGGGGCCCGCGGATCTCCGGACCCGACATCAGCAGCCAATTGGAGAGCCTCCGGCCAGCTGA
>CAYGYX010000090.1:0-3705 GCA_964354255.1 uncultured Acidimicrobiia bacterium
TGGTGGTGCCCGGCGTCTCGGCCTGATCGCGCAGCGCGTCGACGGCGGCGAGGATGACATCGACCTGATCGTCGAAGGCGGTCACCGCCTCCCGGCGCATCGTGCCGTCGTCGGGCTCCTCCAGACCGGTGATGATGTCCTCGACGGCCGGAGCCAGCTTCTCCACCTCGAGCACCAGCTCGACATGCCCTTCGGCGAGCTCGGCGGGCACGTCGGCGGCGCCGGCGACTTGGTCCTCCCAGGTGGTCACGGCCGCCCGCACCTCCTCGAATGAGCTGCGGGCCTCGTCGAAGATGATCTGGTCGCCCTCCCAGTCGGCGTTGATGGCGGCCACGTCGGCCTGGAAGGCAGTCACCTGGTTCTCGTAGACGTCCAGGGTGACCAGGAAGGCAGCGACGTCGGTGGGGAGGGTGGTGGTGGTGGTGGTCGAGGGCGGCGGCAGGGTGGTGGTGGTGCCCGCCTCCTGCTCGGCTGGGTCCAGGCTGGTCACGAAGGTGATGGTGAGCGCCACCATCGCCACGATGATCAGCGGGAGGATCCAGCGTCCGTGCTTCGGGTCCGGGTTCCGGGGCACGGCCAAACGCTAGTCGGTTCCGGGGCTTTCGCCCCACCACCCCGGCTACTCTCGCCGTCGTGGAACTGCCAGGCACCTGCGCCCTGGTGACCGGTGGGGCCCGCCGGGTGGGCGGGGCCATCGCCCTCGGTTTGGCCGAGGCCGGGTGCGACCTGCTGCTGCACTACGGGTCGTCGTATGCCGAGGCGGCGCAGACGGCCGCGGCCGCCGAGGCCCGCGGGGTGCGGGTGGTGACGGTGGCGGCCGATCTGGCCGACCCCGGCGCCGCCCGCCGGGTGCTGGCCGCCGCCGGGGACCTGGCTCCGGTGCGGGTGCTGGTCAACAGCGCCGGCGTCTTCCCCGGCGACGACCTGGCCGGGGTCACCGCCGCCGGATGGGATCGCACCCTGGCGGTGAACCTGCGGGCGCCGGTGCTGCTCACCCAGGCCTTCGCCGCCGCCCTCCCCGAGGGGTTGGAGGGGGCGGTGGTCAACGTCACCGACTGGCGCACCGCCCGCCCCTATCGCGACCACTTCTCCTACACCGTCTCCAAGGGGGGCCTGGACACCTTCACCCGGGCCGCCGCCGAGGCCCTGGCTCCCCGCATCCGGGTGAACGCGGTGGCCCTGGGCGCCATCCTCCCCCCTCCCGAGAAGGGCTCCGACTACCTGAAGGCCCTGGCCCGGGAGATCCCCGCCGGACGGCCGGGGGGGACCGACCCGGTGGTGGCGGCGGTGCTCTTCTTGTTGCGCAACTCCTTCATCACCGGGGAGATCCTGCGGGTGGACGGGGGCGCCCACCTGCGCTAGCCGGCCCCGCCGGTTACATTCGGCGCCGTGGATCGCATAGTCATCAAGGACCTGGTGGTGCCGGGCATCGTCGGCATCAACCCCGACGAGCGTGAGCACGAACAGGACATCCTGGTCAACGTCACCCTGTGGGTGGACACCCGCCCGGCGGCGGCCAGCGACGCCATCGAGGACGCGGTCAACTACCGCTCGGTGACCAAGGCGATGATCGCCCACCTTCGCGAGGGCCGTCCCCGCCTGGTGGAGCGCCTGGCCGAGGAGCTGGCCGGGATCTGCCTGGCGGCCGATGCCCGCATCGCCGAGGTCGAAGTATCGGTGGAGAAGCCGGGGGCGCTGCGTCACGCCCGGTCGGTAGGGGTGGTGATTCGGCGTTCTCGCCCGGGTGGGTCGGGATGAGACGGCGTCGGGCCCTGATCGCTCTGGGCAGCAACATCGACCCGGAGCACAACCTGCCGGCGGCGGCGGCCCTCCTGGCCGCCCACCCGGGGGTTGAGGTGCTGGCCGCCAGCGGGGTGTATGAGAGCCCGCCGATCGGCCGTCCGGGTGACCCCTGCTTTCACAACGCCGCCCTGGCCGTGGTGACCTCGCTGGATCCGACCCCGCTGCGGGCCGAGCTGCGCCGCATCGAGGCGGAGTTGGGCCGGGTGCGCAGCGACGACCGCTACGCCCCCCGCCCCATCGACCTCGACCTGGCCGCCTACGAGGGCTTCGCCGGTGAGGTGGAGGGCAGCCGGGTCCCCGACCCCGAGATACCGCAACGGGCCTTCCTGGCGCTGCCGCTGGCCGAGGTCGCCCCCGAATGGACCGACTGGGCCCTGGGCCGTTCTCTGGCGGAGATCGCCGCCTCGTTCGATCCCGCCCGTGAGCAGGTGCGCCGTCTGCCCGGGCCCGGCCTGGGGCTGCCGCGGGCGCGAGGCTGAGCGAATCCGGGGAATCGTCGGCCGGAGGCGAGCGTCGAAGTTGATGAGGCGGCGGTGCCGCGACGCGAACTCCTTCCGCGCGCGCGGCGAGTTGGTCCCGGGGCCTGCCCGGGTGCCGGGACCGCCGTACGCCTCGACGACGCCGCCGCGCCGACGGTGACCTTCCCCGCTCCCTCCCACCGTCGGCGCCGGGCGGCGGCCTGCTCGAGACGGTCCCCCGGCGGCTCCCCGCCGGCCGCCCGACAGGGGTCTTGAGACCGCCCCTCCGTTCGGATACCTTCGCCACCGTGGATCGCGCCGCTCACGCGGCGATCCGCCTTCCCCCGGTCGCCCGCCTCATCTGCCTTTTTTCCTGTGTCGCGCTGGTGGCGCTCACCGCCTTCCCCGACCCGGCCGCCGCCCGGGCCCTGCCGCCTCCTCCGCAGCGCCTGGCGGCGGTGTGGGGCCGCCCCGCCTGGCCGGCCGCACCCTCCGCGGCGCTGGCACCCCCGCCCGGGCGGTGGGGGGTGGGATGGGCGGAGGACCGTCCGCTCGCCCTGCCCATAGAGATAAGGAGCCTCCGTGGAAGAGCATGAGGAGTACGAGCAGATCCCCTGGTCGCAACTGACCGGCGGTCCCCCGGGCGGGAAGCGGCGCCTGCTCTACCTGGTCGCCGCCGCCCTGGGCACGCTGGTGCTGGCGATCCTGGTGGCCCGGGCGTTCCTGTCGTCCCCGGCCGACACGCTGGCTCCGGCCGAGACCCTGGCCCAGGGGGCCGACGACGGCACTGCCTCGGACGATGACGCTACCTCGTCCACCTTGGCGGGCTCGCCCGCCTCGGCCCTCCTCTACCGGGAGGCCGACCTCATGGCCTTCCCGGCGACGCCGGGGGAGCGGGCGGCGGTGGCCCGGGCCGAGTGGTTCGTCACCGACTACTTCACCGCCGACCTGGAGCCGAGCGGGTCGGCCGACGTACGCACCGCCCTGCCGGCCGGGGCGGAGGTGCCCGACATGCCCCAGGACGCCGCCGCCAGCCTCTCCTACGTGGAGTGGGCTAGGGCCTTCCGGGTGGAGGAGGTGGGGGAGGGCCTGTTCCGGGTGGGGGTGGTGTTCCGCTCGCTCGGCGCCCCGCCCGACCGGGGCTTCTACCGCCTGCCGGTGCGGGCGGTGGAGGTAGTGGTGCAGGTGAGCGAGGACGGCGGGTCGGTGGTGGCGGACCTGCCCACCCCGGTGGCGCTGCCCGCCGGGCCGGAGCCGCCAGGCTGGCCGGAGGAATCCCAGGAGCCGCCCCGCCGGGTGGCCGACGCCGCCCTGGCGCTGGTGGCCGGCTGGGGGGAGGAGCCCCGCCTGGTGTCGGCCCAGCGGGGGGAGGACGGCTGGCGGGTGGTGCTCACCCTGGCCGACGAGGTCGGCAACCGCTGGCCGGCCGCGGTGTTCGTGGAGA
>CAYGYX010000090.1:3805-5640 GCA_964354255.1 uncultured Acidimicrobiia bacterium
CTCACCCTGGCCGACGAGGTCGGCAACCGCTGGCCGGCCGCGGTGTTCGTGGAGATCGAGAGCGGCGACCCAGAGGGGTGAGGGCGTCCACTCCCTCCCCCGCTCCAGCGGGGGAGGGCTGGGTGGGGGTTTCCTTGGCACCCGCGCCAGCGGGGGAGGGCTGGGTGGGGGTTGCCTCGTTCGCGGCAGCGAGAAGGGACGGAGGGGGAGAGGATTCCTTGGCCCCCGCTGGGGGGGAGAAGCGGATTCGTCCCCGTCCGTCCACTCCCCGGTACCTGGGCGAGACCACCCCTGCTGGGGCTCTACGCTGGCTGGCGCCCAACCTCCCCGCTGCTCCCGGACTGGAGGGTCAAGATGAGCGTTGAGACCGAAGCCATCCAGGTGGCAGCGGTGGCGGCCGCGCTGGTGGAGGACTGCACCAGGCCGGCGGCCCATCGGGAAGGTGGGCCGAGTGGGCGCCGACCCGGGAGGAGATGGTGGGATCCCATCGAACTGGTCCTCGGCATGATCCGCGATGAGCGGCTGCGCCAGGAGGAGAAGTGGGGGAACCAGCACCACACCCCCCTCGAATGGCTGATGATCCTCGCTGAGGAGGTGGGGGAGCTGGCTGCGGTCGTGACCGACCCGGACGAGGACGGAGCCGATGCCCGCTCTCTCGCGGTGAGGCAGTCGCTCGGGGCCGCCGGGCAGGAGGCCAGGAAGTGGATCATCGAGCACCCCTGGCCCGAACGCCAGCCGCAGGTCATAGACGAGGAGGGGAAGTGAGAGCCGGGTGGACCGCGATCCCGCGGAGGACGACTTGCCCATCCGCCGGCGCCTGAAGGCCGATCTGCGTGCCGCCATGAGCGCGGGTGACACCCAGCGGGTGTCGGTGGCCAGGACGCTGCTGGCCGCCATCGCCAATGCCGAGGCGATCGAGTTGGACGCCTCTCATCCCAGGGAGGTCCAGGGGTGGGGCGACGTGCCGCGTCGTCGGCTGACGGCCGATGACCTGGCGGGCATCGTCCGGCGGGAGGCGGAGGAGTTGCGCTCGGTCGCGGCCGACTACGAGCAACGCGGGCAGCCCGATGAGGCCGAGCGGCTTCGCTCCCGGGCGAGACTGGTCGACGGGTACCTGGCCGATCTGCCTTGACTCAACCGCCCCCCTGTCGAACCTCAGGCGCAGGCCCTTGCTGATGTAGCACAGGCATGGCATAGTTGTGGTATGGCACGTGTGCGGGTGAGCACGACTGTCGACGAAGGGCTCTTGGCGAAGGCGCGTCACGTGCGGGCGAACGTGAACGACGCCACTCTCCTCGACGAAGCCCTCGAGGCGCTGCTCGGTGTGCACCGGCGCGCCGAGATCGAGGCGGCCTACCTGGCCTATGACCGACAGCCGCTGGACGAATCCGACGAGTGGGGCGACCTGGCCTCGTTCCGGGAAGCGGCGGGGAGGTCGTGACCGCTCTGCCCGCCCGGGGCGAGGTCTGGTGGTGTGAGCTTCCCCAGGTCGGTCGCCGCCCGGTGGTCGTCCTCTCTCGCGACGTCGCCATCCCCCGGCTGCACCGGGCCCTGGTTGCTCCCTGTACCACCAACCTCCGCGGTCTGCCCAGCGAGGTTGTGCTGGAAGCCGGTGAGGACCCGGTGTCACGTCGGTCGGCGGTCAACCTCGATTCGGTTGAGAGCGTTCCAGTGGCCGTGCTCGTCGAGCGCCTGGGCCGCCTGAGTGATGCACGGATGCGGCAGGTCTGTGCTGCCCTGGCGGTGGCCGTCGACTGCGGCGGCTGATCCGGGCCGGGCGCCAGCGGGAGAGGGCGGGGGGTGAGGGCTTCCTCTGTTGCGCCGGGAGAGGCAAC
>CAYGYX010000091.1:0-2566 GCA_964354255.1 uncultured Acidimicrobiia bacterium
GGGGCGAGAGCGCGCATAGGCCCGTTGGCGGGTCTGCCCCCTCTGGCCCTTTGGGCCATCTCCCCCGCTGGGGCGGGGGAGAGAGGCTTATCGCCTCTCCCGCGGGGGCGGGAGGGGGCGAAGGGGGGCCTTTGTCAGCCCCCGCTGGTGCGGCGGAGAGTTGCAGTGTCGGCTTCACGCCTGCCCGAGGCGCTCCTGCCACATCCTCCCCAGTTCCTCGAGATCGTCGGCGGGGTTGTAGCCCGGGTCGTCCCGGGGCTCCAGGGTGTCGAGCACCTCGAAGACGAAGGCGTCGGCGCCCCCGGCGTCCCACTCCTTCTGCAGCTCCTTGTCGGGATGGGCGCCCATGCTCAGTTGGGCACGCTGGCGGTTCAGCATCGACGGAAGATCCCGGCTGGTCCCCATCACGCCGTGGCCGCTCTCCGAGCTGTGGACGCGCCAGACCCCCATGGGCCTCCCGGCCTCTCGGTACGCCCGAATGTGGGCCTTCCGGCTCTGCTTGTCCATGCGTTCCCTGCCCGTTGGCGCCGGGCCCAGCCTCCGGCAGACTAGGGGGGAGGCCCTGGGAGCACCGGGCCGCGGTTACGGTGTGGTGAGCGAGGAGGCCGGTATGCGGGGCGACGGTCGAGGCTTCTGGGAGAACGTCGGCGGCGCCTTCCAGATCCTGTGGGCCCTGCTGACCCCTTTCCTGCGCCGTCGCCGGGAGCGCTGGGGCGCCTTCGACACCGAACTGGCCCGCTCCTGGGCGGGTGACGACCTGGTTCCCCGGCCTCGCTGGCAGTACCTCAACGGCATCACCGTCGATGCCCCAGTAGCAGAGGTCTGGCCCTGGGTGGCCCAGATCGGGCAAGGGCGGGGTGGCTTCTATTCGTTCGAGCGCCTGGAGAACCTGGCCGGCTGCCGGATCCGCAATGCCGATCGCATCCTCCCCGAGCACCAGGGCCTTTCCCCGGGCGAGGGCATCCGCCTGGCCGAGAAGACACCACCCTTGCCGGTGGCCCTGGTGGATCCGGGGCGGGCCCTGGTGGTCCACGGGGGAGACGTCCGGGGCGAGTCGGCCGGTGAGGCCGGGCAGGTGTCGGTCACCTGGGGCTTCTACGTGGAGGGAGTGGATGAGGGCCACTGTCGCCTGCTGAGCCGCTACCGGGTGTACCACGGACCGGGAGTGGCGCCGGCTCTGTTCTACGGGCCCTGGTTGGTGGGGCCGATCGCGTGCGTCATGCAGCGCAAGATGCTGTGGGGAATCAAGCTGCGGGCCGAGCAGCACCATTGAGGAGGCGGGCGCCCCGCCGCCTCGGGAGGGCGACCTATCTCACCGCGGCGGGCCGAGCCAGCCCTTCTCGACGTAGCCGGTTCGCAGGCGGCGGAACTCCTCCTCCAGCATGGCCCAGAGGGTGTGGTCCAGCCAGGTGCCGGCCACCAGCACCTCCTTGCGCAGCAGGCCCTCGTGCACGAAGCCGAGCTTTTCGGCCACCCGCTCGCTGGCCCGGTTGCCAACGGCCACCCGCAGGATCACCCGGTGCAGGCTCAGCTCGTCGAAGGCGACCTCGAGCACCCGGGCGGCTGCTTCGGTGGCGATCCCCCGCCGGGTGCAGTCGCTGCGCACCCAGTAGCCCACCTCGCCGGACTGCTCCCGCCGCGAGGTGGGCCACACCGAGATGTTGCCCAGGTGGGTGCTGCCGTCGGTGTGGCTGCGGATGGCCAGGTCGTGGGCCCGCCCGTCCTCCCAGGCAGCGGCGCTGTCGCGAATGAAGCGGAGGGCGTCGGAGCGGCCGTAGCGGGGATGGGGCCAGGGTAGCCACCGGCTCAGGTCGGGCAGCGAGGCCCATACCGCCTCGACCAGGGCGTCGGCGTCCCGGCGGTGGAAGGGGCCCAGCGCCAGCCGCGGCGTGCGGCGCGTCGCGGTGGGGAGGGGCCTCGGCACGGGCGCCAGCCTATCTCCTCCTGGAGTGCTCCCGCCCCGAGGTGGGGCCGAGGTTGGTCGGGCGGCCGACGTACTTACCATGGCCCCGTGGACCTCTGGGCCCCTTTGCAGGCTCTGCCCCCGGTGGCCCGTCCCGTCGGCATGCGGGCGGCGGTGCTGGTGCCGCTGTACGAGGACGGCGACGATCTCCGTCTCATCCTCACCCGCCGCCACGGGGACATGCCAACTCACGGCGGTGACGTGGTCTTCCCCGGGGGCATGATCGAGGCCGGCGACTCCGGGCCGGAGGACGCGGCGTGCCGGGAGGCCTGGGAGGAGATCGGCCTCCCTCCCGACCACGTCGAGGTGATCGGCGGCCTGGAACCGGTCACCACCCGCGCCCTGGAGATGCTGATCGTGCCGGTGGTGGCCCGGGTGCGGCGGCCGGCCCGGCTGGTGCCCTCGCCGGACGAGGTGGAGGCGATCATCGAGCCGCGCCTGAGCGAGCTACTCGACGAGTCCTCGTGGCGCCAGGAGGTGTGGGCCGGGCACACCCTCTGGTTCCATCCCTTCCCGGAGGGCATGCTCTGGGGGGCCACGGCCCGGATGGTGCGCTCGCTGCTCGCCTACTTCGGGGGGTGAGCGCCTCCTGCCTCTCCCGTG
>CAYGYX010000091.1:2666-4881 GCA_964354255.1 uncultured Acidimicrobiia bacterium
TGCCCCCAACTAGCCCTCTCCCGCTGGGGCGGGGGACGGGATGGGAACTCCAGCCTGCTCCCCGGCCCCGGCCGGTCGGTCCCCCGCCAGCTCGGCGAACGTGGTGCTCTCCAGTTTGTCCGAGACGAAGTCGCGGATCTCCCGGAACACCTCGAGCAGCTCCGGGTTGCGGCTGATGGGGGTGGGCTCGTAGAAGTAGCGGCTCACCGACTCCACCGGGGCCAGGGCGCCGTCGAGCAGGCGGATGACCTCGGCCATGGAGATGGCCGCCGGGTCGCCGGTCAGGCGGTACCCCCCGCCGGTGCCGCGCCGGCTGCGCACGTAGCCGGCCCGTTTCAGGATGAGCAGGATCTGCTCCAGGTATTGCTTGGGCACCCCCTGCCGCTCGGCGATGGCGGCGGTGGTCAGGTAGCCCTCGTCGCGGTGCTGGGCGAGGTCGATGAGGGCCAGGCAGGCGTACTCGCTGCGGGTGGACAACTTCATCGTCTTGCTCCCTCGCCGGTCCGGACGGTCACAAGGTAGTCGCCGGCCGTTGCCCAGGCCGCCGCCTCACGTGAATCGGCACCCCGGCGGCATCTACTTGAAGGGCCAGGCCGCCCGTCGCTCCCGGGGGGCGACCGTCTCGATGTCCTGCAGGGTGACGAAGGCGGTCGGGTTCAGGTCGTGGACGATGCGCACGGCCTCCTTGCGGCGCCGCCGGGGGATGATGGTGAAGGCGAGGCGCACCTCGCCCTCCCGCCCGTCGGCGTTGATCACCGTCACCCCGAACCCGGCCTGCCGCAGATGGTCGGCCACCTGGGGGTTGTCGACCGGCGACACCACCCGCATCATCGTGTTGCCCACCGCCAGCCGCGCTTCGAGCAGAGTGCCCAGGTAGGTGCCCAGGGCGAACCCGGCGGCGTAGGCCAGCATGCGGGGCAGGTCGTTGAGGTTGGAGAACACCACCGTGGCCGCCACCAGCCAGGTGAACACCTCGACGAAGCCGATCAGCGCCGGCATCAGCCGGTAGCGGCGGCTGAGGAGGATGATGCGCACCGTCCCCAGGGAGACGTCGACCAGGCGCAGGGCGAGGATGAGCAGGATGTCCCAGAGCAGTTGCATGGCACCGGCGAGTGTACGGCCTGCCCGGAGGGCCGAACCCGCGCCACTCAGGAGGCTCTCAGCCCCAGAGCCACACGAACAGGGGGGCCAGCACCACCGCCGGCAGCAGGTTGGCCGCCCGCACCTTCTTCACCTCGAGCAGGCGCAGGGCGATGCCCAGCAGCAGGATGCCCCCGGCCGCGCCGAGGGCGTCGAGCATGGGGTCGCTGAGCACCCCCTCCAGCAGGTGGCCGGCGGCGGCGATGCCCCCCTGTAGCACCCCCACGGTGAGGGCGGCCAGGCCTACCCCCCACCCGTACACCGAGGCGAAGGCCAGCGAGGCGAAACCGTCGAGGCCGGCTTTCACCAGCAGCATCTCCGGGTCGCCGAGGCCGTCCTGGATGGAGCCGACCAGGGCCAGGGGCCCCACGCAGAACACCAGCGAGGCCACTACGAATCCCTCGGCGAAGCGGGCGGTGGGCGGCACCGGCCCGCCGGCCTCGGGGTCGCTCACCTCGATGGGCACCTGGTGCCCGGTGAGGCGCCGCTGCAGGGCGTCGCCCAGGCGGGTGAGGCCGCCCTCGAGGTTGATCACCTCGCCGAGCACCGCCCCGGCCAGCACCGCCGCCAGCACCAGGGTGAAGTGCTCGGTGGGCAGGATCTCCCGCACCCCGAGGGCGGCGGTGAGCAGGCCCAGGGTGGCCATCACCGTCTGGCGGAGACGCTCCGGGAAGCGCTGGCCGGCGATCGCCCCTGCCGCCGTGCCGGCCAGCACGGTGGCCACGTTGGTGATGGTGCCCACGAACATCGCCGGGATGGTAGGGGGGTGGGCTGTCGGGGGCCTGCCCAATCGGGTGCTCGGCCTGGTGGCGCCGGCGGCGGCTGCGGCGTGATGACTTGCGCGGCGCGAAGATCCGCTAGTGTGATGGTCGGCAGGAGGGCAAGCCAGCGTTGGACACAAACCGCCGACGTGTGCCATACTGCCGCAGAGCAATGCGCTGGATGCGGGCCCCGCGGCCGGTCCGGCAACGCTAGTAAGCAAGAGGGAGTGATCTATGACAAGGAAGCTAGGACGCCTCCTCGTCGTGGCGCTGGTCGTTGCCGCGGTCGTGGCTCCGATGTCCGTGGCCAGCGC
>CAYGYX010000092.1:0-2460 GCA_964354255.1 uncultured Acidimicrobiia bacterium
CAGGCCCCGCTCGAAGCACTCGATGGCAAAGGCCATGGTCGCTCCGGCGGAGATGGTGTCCACCCCCCACTCGTTGCACAACTGGTTGGCATAGGAGATGGCCCCCAGGTCGGTCACGTCGCAGTAGGAGCCGAACACCGAGATCGTCTCGTACTCCGGCCCCCCCGACACAGGGTTGATCGCCCGGCCCTCCCACTCCGCCTCCACCACCCGCTTGCACCGCACCCCGCACGAGTAGCAGGTGTCCCGGCCGTCGCGCATCTGCGTCCCGGCCGCCGCCCCCCGCAGCAGCTCGGCGTACAGGGTGGGCCCGGAGATGGCCGTCGCCCGCTCCAGGCCCATCGACCCGCTCTGCCAGTTGCGGGTCGGCAGCCCCCCCGAGGTCTCCTGGCCGACGACGATCCCGGAGGTGCCGTGGCGGGCCATGTCCTCGATGTCGGAGTCGCCCATGATGTTGGGCTGGGAGGCCTTCATGATCCGGCGCAGCGCCTCCGCATCGGCCATCGCCAGGCCCTTGCGGGAGCCCCGCACCACGATCGCCTTCAGCCGCTTGGCCCCCATCACCCCACCCAGGCCACCCCGCCCGTTGGCCCGGTTGGCCATGTTCATGATCGAGGCGAAGCGCACCAACTTCTCCCCGGCCGGCCCCACCTGGGCAACCTGGATGCGGTCCTCCCCCAGCTCCTCGGCCAACAAGCGGTCCACCTCGGAGGTGGTCTTGCCCCACAGGTGCGAGGCGTCCCGCAGCTCGGACTGCCCATCCTTGATCCACAGGTACACCGGCTGCGGTGACGCTCCCCGCACCACGATGGCGTCGAACCCGGCGAACTTCAGCTCCGCCGGCCAGAACCCGCCCGCCTCGCTGCTCCCCACCCCGCCGGTGAGCGGCGAGCGGGCCACCGCCGAGCAACGGGACTGGCCCGAAATCGGCGCCCCCGTCATACCCGACACCGCCAAGGTCAGCGTGTTCTCCGGCCCATACGGATCCGCCCCCGCCGGGGTGTGCCGCAGCAGGTAGTACAAGCCCAGAGCGCTGCCGCCCAGGTACTTACGGTAGAACTCCTCCGGCGGTTCCTCCACCGTCAGGGCACCTTCGGCCAGGTCGACGTGCAGCACCTTGCCGGCGTATCCGTACAGCATCGGCTACTCCTCGGCTCGCCACCGCTCGGGCCCCTACGGAGCCCGTCACGGCCCAATCGTATCGGTAGTCGCCCCCGCGGGTCGGGACGGCACAGCCGGCCCGCTCGCCGGGGCTACGCTCACGATCCGGCCGACGGTGATCCGGCCGATGGCACAGGCGGAGGTCAAGCGATGGGCGTGCATGAGGATCTGGCGGCCAGGCACCGGCGGGTGTTGCCTGCCTGGCTGGCCTTGTACTACGAGCACCCGATAGCCCTGGTGGATGGGGAAGGGCGGCGGGTGCGCGACGCGGAGGGCCGGGAGTACCTGGATTTCTTCGGTGGGATCCTGACGACGATGACCGGCTATCGGGTGCCGGCGGTGGTGGAGGCGATCCGCGAGCAGGCGGAGCGGATGCTGCACACCTCCACCCTGTATCTGATCCCCGGGCAGGTCGAGTTGGCGGAGAGGATCGCCTCGCTGGTTCCCATCCCCGACGCCCGGGTGTTCTTCACGACCAGCGGCACCGAGGCCAACGACACGGCTCTGCTGCTGGCCACCACCTACCGGCGTTCCAACCAGGTGCTGGCGATGCGCAACTCCTACCACGGGCGGTCGTTCTCCTCAGTGTCGGTGACCGGCAACCGCTCCTGGTCGGCGACGAGCCTCTCGCCCTTCCAAGTGTCGTATCTGCACGGCGGCTACAAGCTGCGCAGCCCCTTCTCCCACCTCTCCGACGCCGAGTACATCACCGCCTGCGTCGCCGACCTGGAGGGCCTGTTGGACACCGCCACAGCCGGCGACGTGGCCTGCCTGATCGCCGAGCCCATCCAGGGGGTGGGCGGTTTCGCCACCCCGCCCGACGGCATGTACGGGGCCCTGAAGGAGGTGCTCGACCGTCGCGGGATCCTGTTCGTCTCCGACGAGGTGCAGACCGGGTGGGGCCGCACCGGGGAGCACTTCTGGGGCTTCCAGGCGCACGGCATCACCCCGGACATCATCACTTTCGCCAAGGGCATCGCCAACGGCTTGGCCCTGGGCGGGGTGGTGGCCCGGGCCGAGATCATGAACTGCCTGGGGGCCAGCTCGATCTCCACCTTCGGGGGCAACCCGCTGGCGGTGGCCGCCGCCCTGGCCAACCTGGACTACCTGCTGGCCGAGGACCTGCCGGGCAACGCCCTCCGCCTGGGCCGGCACCTGCGGGCCGGCCTCGAGGAGGTGGCCTCCCGGTCGCCCATCGTGGCCGAGGTGCGGGGCAAAGGCCTCATGGTCGGGGTCGAACTGGTCGAGCCGGGCGGCCTGCAGCCCAACCCCCGGGCGGCGGCGGCAGTCCTCGAGCAC
>CAYGYX010000092.1:2560-4816 GCA_964354255.1 uncultured Acidimicrobiia bacterium
TCGATCACCAGGAGCGTCCCCGCGTCGCGGGTCAGCCGGCGCAGCTCGTCGTGGTAGCCGGGCTCCGGATGGACAATGCCGACGTTGGTCATGACCGGCTCGGCGAGCACGCAGGCCACGTCGCCCGCCCGCAGGGCAGCCTCCAGGGCCGGCACGTCGTTCCATTCCACCACCCGAGTCGTCACCGCCGGCTCAACCGGCGGCCCGAGGCTGCCCCGGCGGGGCACCACCCGGCCGTCGTCCAGGCCGATGACCGTCTCGTCCACGGTGCCGTGGTAGCAGCCGTTGTAGACGAGGATCCGGGGCCGTCGGGTGACATGGCGGCAGAGGCGGACGGCAAACCGGTTGGCATCGGTGGCGGAGAGGGTGAACTGCCAATAGGGAAGTCCGAAACGCCGCGCCAGTTCCTCCCCGACCCAGACTGCGTCCTCGGTGGGCAGCATCAGGGTGACCCCGCGGGCCATCTGCCGGCGCACAGCCTCGATCGCCGGCGCCGGGGTGTGCCCCGTCATCGCGCCGGTGTCCCCGAGGCAGAGGTCGACGTACTCATGCCCGTCGACGTCGGTGAAATGAGCGCCGTTCGCGCTATCCACGAAGACCGGGAAAGCGCCCGCCCACCGGGTCATCCAGATCATGGGCACACCGGCCAGCAGTGAGCCCTGGCCTCGCACGAAGAGCGCCTCGGAAAGGGGGTGGTCCTGCCGGAAGCGCCTCTGCTCACGAGCCGTGAGTCGGGCGAGTCCGTCACGGTCGATGTTCGCCACTGGCTGGCACCTCCAGTTTCGTGCGGGCATCGTCGCCACTCGGATCGGCACGCCCCAGCCGCCGGCTACTCACGGGTGGGTACTCCCGCCTTGCGCCACAGACCCTTCTTCCGGCCGACATCCCTCAGGCGGTGGTGGTGACGTCGCGGGCGAACTCCTCCAGGACGGCGGCGTAGTGGTCGAGTTCCTCGTCGTTGTGAGCGATGGAGAGGGTCCACTGCTCGTCGGCCCCGGGCGTCATGTAGACGCCGTTGTTCATGTGGTACAGCCAGGCCAGGTAGTTGAGGTCGTCGCGGAAGTGCTCGGCGTAGCTGCGGTAGTCGACCACGGGCTGCTCGGAGAACATGATGCATCCCTTGCCGGCCACCCCGACCGCATAGGCGGGCAAGCCGAAACGGTCGCAGACCCCCTGACAGCTTGCCAGGATCCGCTCACCGGCCACGTCGAGGCGGGCGTAGGCGGCGGGGTCCAGCACCTTGGTAAGGCAGGCTTCGCCGGCCGCCATGCTGAGCGGGTTCCCGTTGAAGGTCCCCAACTGCGCCACCCGGTGATCGGTGATGAGCGCCATGATCTCCTCGGTGCCCAGCACCGCCCCGATCGGCGTGCCGCCCCCCGTCGCCTTCCCCAGTGAGACCAGGTCGGGGACCACCCCGTAGCGTTCCACCACCCCCCCGGCGGCGATGACGTTGCCCGTCTTGACCTCGTCGAAGATGAGCACGACGCCGTGCTTGGCGGTGATCTCCCGAACCGCTTCCAGGTAGCCCGGCTTGGGGACCACGACGCCGATGTTCAGCATGATCGGCTCGATGATCATGGTCCCCACATCGGGGTTCTCGGCCAGGGTGCGCTCCAGGGCGTCGGGGTCGTTGAAGGGCACCACCACCGTCATGTCCAGGATGGCCTGGGGGATCCCGGCGCTCTGCGGGACCGACACCGGCCGGGCTCTCGGCCCGATCTTCCCGGGGCTGGGCTTCACCGACACCATCACCGCGTCGTGGTGCCCGTGGTAGCTGCCCTCGATCTTGACCAGGCCGTCCTTGCCGGTGAAGGCACGGCCCAGGCGCACCGCATCCAGGGTGGCCTCCGTTCCGCTGTTGGAGAACCGCACCTTGGGCAGGCGGAAGCGCCTCGTCAGCTCCCGGGCCAGCCGCACCGCACTCTCATTCGGCGCCGCGAAGTGGGTCCCCCGGCCCGCCACCTCGGCGATCGCCGCCGCGATCACCGGATGAGCGTGGCCCATCACCATCACCCCGAACCCGTTGTGGTAGTCCGAGTACTCGTTCCCATCCAGGTCCCAGACCCGCGACCCCCGGCCTCTCGTGATGAACACGGGATGCGGCGGAACGTCCTGGAAGGAAGATGCCACCCCGGCGGGGAGCACCTGCTTCGCCTCCTCCACATACCGGCCGGAGCGGGCCGTCTTCTTCCGCAGCAGCTCCTCCATCTGCCCCGTCAGATGCCGAACCCGGTCACCGTCGATGCGTGCACTCAT
>CAYGYX010000093.1:0-4776 GCA_964354255.1 uncultured Acidimicrobiia bacterium
CCGCGACCGGTCAGAACCGGCCGCAGGAATCCGGCGAGTAGATCCCGGTAACCAGGGCGTCCTCGTCCTGCGACTCCACCGGGCCCCACAGCAGCTTGTCGCCGCCGAGCTGGTCCCGCAGTTCGAACACGAGGCCAACGTCGGGGTCGACGACGAATTCGATGACGAACCCGGCGTAGATCTCTTCTAGCTGCCCCACGTTGTCGCCGACCCGCAGGCCGCTCCTGGTCTGGATGTCGGTGGTGGGCGAGGTGATGCCGCCGTAGCGGAGGTCTATGCGGTAGGAGACGAACCGGCTGTCGCCGGGCTCGCCGACGACCACGATGTTGAGGGGGCCCCACTGCACTACCCGGACCGGGTCGCCGGCGCACTCCCCCCAGGATCCCGAGCCGACGATGAACCCGGTGTCCTGGGTGGGGTCGCCGAAGGTGGCGGCGAGACGGCCGAGGACCTGGTCGCCGTCGTCGCCGAGGTCCAGGGGGCCGATGTCGTCGGTGGTCATCTGCAGCTCGGTGATGGGGATGGCCTCGCCCACCGGGGTGATGGGTGGGGTGCCGCCGTCGGGCAGGCTGGTGGTGGTCACCGCGCCGTTGCCGTCGGTGATGCTGGTCGAGCCGTCCCCGCCGGAGGTGCTGGTGGAGCCGTCACCAGGTGTGGTGCTGGTGGAGCCGTCGGCGGCGGTGCTGCTGGTGGACGTTGAGGCGGCCGTCTCGCCGTCGGGGGAGAGCAGGCCGAACGCGATGATGCTGACGGCAGCCAGCACTACCGCCACCGCCAGGCCCACCAGCCACGGATTGACCTGGGCCGGGCCGCCGGAACCGCCGCCCCCGCGTCTCCCGGACGAACCTCGCGAGTGCCCCGGCTCGAACCGCGGGAAGGGTTCGTCGCCCGGGGGCTCGGCACCTCTGGTGTTCCGCGGTGGCTGGTCCACGCCTCCCCACAATCTCCCGTCGGCGAATCATACGGCTCGCCGCCGCTTCTCGTCGGGAACAGGCCCTGCCGGTTCAGCTCTCCGCCAAGATCGAAGCCGCTCCCGCGTGCGCCGACTCCAGCACCTCGGCGAAGGAGGCCTGGGGGAGGAGCACGTAGGCGCCACCGGAGGTCACGTAGTCGGCCACCGGGATGGTCGGCCTCTTGATGGAGCCCACGTCGATGCCCCGCATGTCCCAGGCCAGGTTGATGGCATCACCCAGCGAGAGGCCTTCGTCGATGGTGAAGGTACCTCCGAGGTCCTCTACCAGGGCGCCGAACTCCGTCACCGATCGGAAGCTCTTGAGGCGCCCGAGCGCCTCGAGCAGTAGCTCTTGCTGACGCTCGGTGCGGGCCAGGTCGTTGATGCCCTCCATGCGCCGCCACACGCCGTCGACGAGCTCCCGCGTGTGGCGGGAACGGACCCAGGACAGCGTCATGGGCCCATCGGCCACGGTGCAGCCGGCGGGGAGGTCCAGGGGCGGGTCGGTCTTGGAGTCGCTGACCGCGTAGTCGACGCAGATCTCCACCCCGCCCACCCGGTCGATGATGGCCTTGAACCCCTCGAAGTCGAAGAGAGCGAAGTGGTCGATCTGCACCCCGGTGAAGTCCTCGACGGCGACGGTGAGCAGCTCGGGTCCGGTGGCGACCTCGCCGCACCCGTTGAGAGTGGCGTTGATCCGGGTGAGGCCGCCGGTGCAGGGGTTGGGCAGGTAGAGGTCGCGGGGGATGGAGATCATTACCGGGTCGGCACCGTCGGCAGGGAGGATCACCAGGAGGATGACGTCGGCCCGGCTCGAGGTGCCCCGCTGGGGCCGGTAGTCGCTGCCGATCACCAGGAACGCCTGGAGAGCCTCCGGCTCGAGGCGGGGCGAGGTGGGGATGGTGATGTCCGCCGGGAGCGTCCCCGGCATCTCGTCCTCCCCGGTAGGGGGGTCCTCGCCGGTGGCCTGGCCTCCATCGACCGCGGCGGTGCCCGCTGCGCCCATGGCCTCGCGGGCGTCGCTGACCTGGAAGGGGATGCGCTCGACGTCGCTCCACGCCCGCCATGCGCGGAAGGCCTGCCAGCCGGCCCAGGACACGGTCAGGACCAGCAGGATGATGCCGCCCCTGATGAGGTTGCGGCGCAAGTGAGTCCCCAGGGTCACGAGCGGACTCTAGGCCCGAGGCGGGACAACGAGAAACGGCGAGTCGAGCAGCCGGCGCAGCTCGGTGGGGTCACCGGTCGGCGGGGCGCAGGCGAAGTCGTGGCACAGGTAGGCGGCCGGGCGCCCATCGAGCAGCCGGCGATCCTCCAGGAGGGAGACTCCTCCACAGGACACGCCGTCGCCGGGGGCGACGAACAGCTCGGGCCGGTAGTGCTCCTCGGCGACGGCGAGGAGCGCGCGGGTGCCGGGGTGGCCCGGCGGCCCGATCACCGCCAGCTGTCGGGGCGGCGACAGGGCCACCAGGAGAGCCCCGAGCAGGTGGCCGGCGGCAGACGGGGCCCCCTCCATCCAGAGCCCGGCGGCCCGGAACACCCCGTCGGCCTGCTCCCGGCTCTCCGCATCACCGGTGTAGGCGGCCAGGGTGAGCAGTGCCTCGGCGGCCAGGGCGTTGTCCGACGGAGCGGGGTTGTCGGCGAAGTCCTTGCGGCGGGCGGGCAGGGGGCCGGCGTCCCGGCCGGCGGTGAAGAAGGCACCGTCCGTCGGGTCCCGGAAGAGGTCCACCATGTCCTCCACCAGGGTGGAAGCCGCCTCGAACCAGGACAGGTCGCCGGTGGCCCGGTAGAGAGCGAACAGGCCGAGGGCGACGGCGGCGTAGTCCTCACAGAAGGCAGGGATGTCGCCACGGCCGGCGCGCCGGGACCGCAGCAGGCGGCCGCCGGGGCGGCGCAGGTCGCCGAGGACGAAGTGGGCGGCCCCCGCCGCCGCCGCCAGGTAGCGGGGCTCGGCCAGCACTGTGCCCGCCTCGGCCAGGGCCCTGATCGCCAGGCCGTTCCCGGCGGCGACCACCTTATCGTCCAGGCGCGGGCGTACCCGCCCGGCGCGGTGGCCGGCGAGGGCGGTGAGCGCGGCGGCCACCACCTCCTCGAGCTCGGCGACGGTGGTTCCGGCGGCGGCCGCGATCTCGGCGGGGGTGCGGTCGCGGCGCAGCACGTTCTTCCCGTCGAGGTTGCCTTCCGGGGTGACCCCGAGCGCGACGGCGGCCAGGAGAGCCGAGGGGCCGACAACGGCGAGGAACTCGTCGTAGGAGAAGGTGTAGAAGCCCCCCTCTTCGCCCTCGCTGTCTGCATCCTCGGCCGAGGCGAACCCACCCCCGGGCAGGGCGAGCACGTCGAGCAGGTAGTCGAGTGTGCGGCGGGACACGACGGCCAACCGTTCGTCGCGAGTCAGCTGCCACGCCCGGGCGTAGAGACGGCCCGCCAGCGCGTTGTCCCCGAGCATCTTCTCGAAGTGGGGCACCTGCCAGCCCGCGTCCACGGCGTAGCGGGCGAAGCCGCCGCCGACGTGGTCGTGGATGCCGCCGTTGGCCATGGCGGTCAGGGTGTGGTGGAGCATGGGCCGGGCGGCGGGCGCCCAGGGGGCTCCCGAGGCGCGGAGCAGGAACTCGAGGGTGGCCGCCTGGGGGAACTTGGGAGGGCCCCCGAACCCGCCGTGGCCGGGGTCGTAGGAATCGGCGACAGAGCGATAGGCGGCCGCGAGGACGGCCGGCCCCGGTGGGTCGTCGGCCGGCGGCAGCGGGGCGGCGAGGCGCCCGGCGAGGTCGGCGGCCGCCGAAGTGGTCTGTTCCCGGCGTCCTTGCCACGCCTGGTGGACGGTGGCGAGCACGCGGGTGAAGGCGGGGAGCCCGGGTCGCTCCACTGCGGGGAAGTAGGTACCGCCGAAGAAGGGCTCACCGGCCGGGGTGAGGAAGGCGGTCAGCGGCCAGCCACCCCGCCCGGCGAGGATCTGCACCGCCTCCAGGTAGTGACGATCGACATCGGGACGCTCTTCCCGGTCGACCTTCACGTTGACGAACCAGCGGTTCATCAGGTCGGCGGTGGCCGGGTCGGCGAAGGACTCGGCGGCCATGACGTGGCACCAGTGGCACGAGGCGTAGCCCACCGATAGGAGGATGGGGACATCGCGTCGTCGTGCCTCGGTGAAGACCTCATCACCCCATTCGAGCCAGTCCACGGGGTTGCCGGCGTGCTCGAGTAGGTAGGGGCTGGCGGCCCGGGCCAGGCGGTTGCGAGGGGCTGCGGGCACGGGGAGGGATGGTACGCAACGCCCCTCGCTAAGGGGCCGCGGCTGCCGGATGGCAGCGGCGGGCGCGAATCGGTTCGTGTTGTCCCGCTCGCCGCCGGCCCGGCGAGGAGCGGTAGTCACCGGACGCGAAATCGCGGTAATCGGGCGGCCTATTCGGGGGTTCACAAATTGCCGGCTTTGTGACATAGTGTGTCGTAGGTAGGCCTTGTGAAGCGTTTCACAAGGCCTGCGGCTTCCATCACCGGGCCCACAGGAGAGGACGCGACCTTCCCCATGACGGTAGGAAATCGGACGCGGCGGGATCGAGAGCGGGCAAAGCTCACCGATGAGCGCGGCCGGCTCACCACCGACCTGGTCAGCCAGTACCTGACCGCCATCGGCGAGTACGAACTGCTCACCGCCGAGCTCGAGGTGGAGTTCGCCCAGAAGATCGAGGGGGGCGAAGAGGCGCAGCGCCGCCTCGAGGAGAAGGGGGCCTCGTCCAAGGTGGAAGAGGTCGAGCTGAAGCGCCTGGTGCGGTTGGGCCGGCAGGCCAAGGACGACTTCCTGACCGCCAACCTGCGCCTGGTGGTGGCCA
>CAYGYX010000094.1:0-4607 GCA_964354255.1 uncultured Acidimicrobiia bacterium
CCCGATGGGCAATCGGGCAACGGGCCTTGTCGCGACCTTCGGGCGTCATGTCCGGTGGGAGACTGGTCTGGTCGCCTGATCGCGGCTGTGTCCTGCTGACCTGGGTGATTGGCTGCCATCTGGGGTGTGGTCGGGTAGCGCAGGCGGCTGGGTACCGTGCCTACCGCAATGGATGCCGGGCGGACCCTTCGTCGGAGAGCGATCGAATGAAACCGTTGCCCTATGCGCGGTCATTCAGATCGGGTGTGGCCGTGGTGGCGATGCTGGCCTGGGTGCTTGTCCTGAGCGCATGTCAGGCTTCGCCGTCACCGGGTTCTTCATCATCGAACCTAGCGGTGGGCGACGGCGCCTCACCGGAACCGGTCGATTCGGCCGGGGTCCGGGAGATCTACCTGGCGGGCGGCTGCTTCTGGGGCCTCGAGGCGTACATGTCCCGGATCGACGGCATCGTGGACGCCGTATCCGGATACGCCAACGGTGATACGGAGAACCCCACCTACGAGGACGTATCCCACCGCAATTCCGGGCACGCCGAAACGGTCCAGGTGCGCTACGACACCGGGTGGATCTCACTCGACGAGGTGCTGCTCTACTTCTTCCGGATCATCGACCCCACCAGCGTGAACCGGCAGGGCCCCGACGTGGGCACCCAGTACCGCAGCGGCATCTACTACGTCGATCCGGCGGATCGGGCCGTCATCGACCAGCGGATCGAAGAGGTCCAGAAGGAATACGAACAGCCGGTGGTGGTCGAGGTCGAACCGCTCGAGCAGTTCTTCGCAGCCGAGGAATACCACCAGGACTACCTGGAGAAGAATCCCACCGGGTACTGCCACCTCGACCTCAGCCTGGCTGATGAGCCGGTCATCCGGGTAAGTGACTACCCCAAACCCCCGGCGAACCAGATCAGGGGAATGCTGACCGACGAGCAATACCGTGTCACCCAGGAGCACGCAACGGAATCGCCCTTCACCAACCCGTACGACGAGCAGTTCGAGCCGGGCATCTATGTGGACATCGTGACGGGCGAGCCGCTGTTCTCCTCCAGGGACAAGTACGACTCCGGCAGCGGCTGGCCTAGCTTCACCAGACCAATCGCCGACTACGTGGTCACCTATCACACCGACACGAGCCACGGGACGGTCCGGACCGAGGTGCGCAGCCGGGCCGGGGACTCCCACCTGGGGCACGTGTTCGACGACGGCCCCGCCGACCAGGGCGGACTGCGCTACTGCATCAACTCCGCCGCTCTCCGGTTCGTCTCTCAGGATGACATGGAGGCCGAGGGATACGGCGAGCTGTTGGGCTGGGCCGGCTGAAGCCGGACAGGCACTTGCTCCAGCACCGGCGGCATCAGAGCAGCCTTGTGATTGACCGCCCTGGCTCTGATCGTGCTGGCCGGTGCCGCCGGCTTCGATACCTCAAGACCTGGCTTACAGACGAGATCGGCAGCTCCGGTGCGCAGGTGGATGGCCTGTGCCCCCACCAGCACCAGGGCGTCGAGATGGGGTTGTAGGGCCTCGAGGGCGTCCAGCAGCGACGTCCGCGCCCGCCCGTACTCGATCTCAGGCACGCCAGACACCCTCGTTGCCACGCATCCAGGTGACGAGCTCCTCACCTTCGGATGGGGCGCGACCAGGCGCGGTGAGCAGGTCGGCGGCGGCCTGGGGCAGAGCAGCCGCGCTCAGACCCCGTACTCGGCGGGTCCTGGCGAATATGACACTGCCGAAGGGCTCAGACAAGACGACGTTGGCGCCGCGATTGGTAGGTGCCGGCCGGCGGCGCGGCCACCGCCGCCACGTCGGACGAGTAGACCAGCGCCAGCCGGGGCGGCGCGATCACTGCCTGGTCCGGCACGGCGAGGGTGCCCCATCACCGCGTAGCTGACGTTCGAACGCTGCAGGGCAGCGGTGAGCCTGGCGATGCCCCTTGGGTCCAGGAAGCTCGACGCCCGGTTCGTCCTGATCACACCGTAATCCTGTACCCATCGGCGGATCGCCCCCTCCCAGTCGACGGTGGCGATGGCTCCCCGGCCCGCTCTCTCGAGGAGACCCTCTCCTTCGAGGGCTCTGGCTACCCGGGAGAGGGTCGCCGCCGACACGACTACCCGCTTCGCCAACTCGCGAATCCCCAACGGCGGCCGGAAGTCGGTGAAGGCGCGGCCGGCGCGGGACCCTTCAGGTTCCGGAGCGCAGACGACTGCGGCCGGGGGTCGCGGTCCGTTCCGAGGGATTGTGTGGAGGAGCCGGGCGTTTCCGCCTGGAGCCGCAGGTTGCCGGTGGGGTCGGCGTACCCGAGGCCGAGATCTCGCAGGTAGCGCCGGCCGGCCGGGCTGACATGGGGCATGGCGACGAGTTCGCCAGCCCGGATCCCCGCCGACGCGAGTTGCCCGATGTATCGGCGGACCTGTTCGGCGGCCGATCGCACTACCGGGAGGCTGCTCCGGGTCGACTTCGCCTCGATCACGACTCGGACCTCGGCACCATCCGGAGCAGTCAGCATGAGGACCAGAGCCGGTGGGGGAATCCTGCCGCCCAGCGCTCTGAAGCTCGGCTTCCCCTTGGCCACTGTTCAGGTCCCCGGGAGGCGCGCCCGAATGGCCTGCGTCACCGAGGCCAACAGCTCGCTGATCGTGTCTGGCCGCCGAGTGGTAATGGGCGATTCCGGCCTTCGGGTTCTCATCTGTCTCAAGAGTGATACGGTTTCACGTATCTGGGAACAAGGCCTTCAGCGAAACAGAGGGACTGGGCACGCCGGGTCTGGCTCCCGGTGGCAGTGGTGCTTGGCGTGAGGCATCCCGCGTGTTCGGGCTGAATACCAGCGCGCCCTCATCGGACTCGGGGCCCGACGGCCCCGCGACGGGTAGCGGCCCGGCGCCGGAGGGGACCCTGCCGGCGCGTGATGCCGGTTGCCACCTGCCCCTGTTTCTCATCGGGGACCCTGGGGTTGTGTGATGGGGGAGGCTGTGTGAGCGGCGACGACGACCGGTCCTACGCCGAGCAGCTCAGGGTCACCGACGTGCTGCTGGCGCCGGTCAACCGTGCCGCGATTGCTGCTCTGGAGTTGCCGGCGGCGAGCCGGGGCCTGGACGCCGGGTGCGGGATCGGTCGCCAGGCGGTCGCGCTGGCGGGGGTGGTGGGCCCCGGGGGTGGGGTGGTGGGAGTGGACCTCCGGTCGGCGCTGCTTGCCGAGGCCAGGGTCCTGGCGGAGGCGGCCGGCGTGTCGGATCGGCTGCGCTTCGACGTGGCCGACGTGCGCTGCCTCCCGTACGACGCCGGCGAGTTCGATTGGGCATGGAGCGCCAACTGCGTGGGCTACGGCGTTCCCGACCCGGTGGCGGTCGTCGGCGAACTGGCCCGGGTGGTGCGGCCGGGCGGGCTGGTGGCTCTGCTGGTCTGGTCTTCCCAGACGCTGCTGCCCGGCTACCCGCGGCTCGAGGCCCGGCTCAACTCCACGGCTCCGGGGCTGGCGCCCTTCGCCGAGGGTTTGCCGCCGGAGCGGCACCACCTGCGCGGCCTCGGGCTGCTGCGCGCGGCCGGCCTGGTGGGGACTCGAGCCCGAACCTTCGTTGGGGAGGCGCAGGGCCCTCTCACGGGGCCGGTGCGGGCTGCCCTCGCCGCCCTGGTGGCGATGCGCTGGCCCGGCGCGGAGGCCGAGCTGTCCGGGGAGGACGCGGCCGATTTCGGCCGTCTGTGCGATCCCGGGTCGGCGGAGTCCATCATCGACCACCCGGACTACTACGCCTTCTTCACCGAGACCCTCTTCTGGGGGCAGGTGAGCAAGGAGTCGGGCCCGCGGTGAGGGTCGGAAGACGCGTCGGCACTGGGGTCAGCAGACGCTCGCACAGCATCGGCCCACCGAGGGCGTGAACCCGCCGGCTCCTCGGCCGGCCGCCTATGCGGGAGCCCCGCCGCGCTCGTCGGGCAGATACCCCGACGGACCTCATCGGGGTGGAAACCCGACGGTGCGGGATTCCTGCAAGGCGCCCGGCCTGTCATGCCGCCGCGGCGGCGCATATGCTTGGGTGGGGTTCAGGTCGAGCCGCCCGGGCAGCGGCGGTACCTGGCCCCGGAAAGGGGGCTCGGCATGAGGTCGCTGGTACTCGCCTCGTGCTCTCTTCGTGGTTGTTCTTGATCGTTCCGTTGGCCGGGCTGGTCAGAAAGGATGTGAGTCATGGCGATGTACTTTGCTCTGCACACACCTATAGGAGATCCGGCGGCTGGTTGGGAGTTCTTCACCAAGGGGGCACCTGCACTGGCGGCCGCCATGGCGGCCGGCCAGATGCCGGCGAAAGCCCTCACGACTTGGAATCCGTTCGCCTACGGCCGGGGCGACTACGTCTTCTGCCTCTGGGAAGCGGAGAAGCCTGAAGATGTGATGACCGTGATTCGCGACAGCGGCCTTGCCGACTACGTCACCGTCGACCTGATGCAGGTTGACGCGATCGACTGGGGAGAGCTGGCCAAGACGGCACACTAGAAGATCAATCCAGTTGGGCTTGGGGAGCGGAGGTTCGCCTGAGGCGGAGCACGCCGCCCCCTTCAACGACAGGAATCTGCCGCTGGCTTACTGAACCAGCCGGCGTCGGGCTGGCAACCCGACGTCCC
>CAYGYX010000095.1:0-4568 GCA_964354255.1 uncultured Acidimicrobiia bacterium
CCCCGGCGGGTGCGGGGGCTAAGGAAGCCCTCCCCCTCCGCCCCTCCCGCCGCCGCGGGCGGGGGGGAACCCGCCAGGCCCGAGCAGAGGGGGCAGAAGCGCCTCAGCCCAGTCTCTACCGCTCCTGATCCACGTTCCAGTGGTGGTTGCACTCCTCGCAGATGTACTCGTTGCGGCGCACCGAGTACCGGCGCCGGCTGAACAGGCGCCACACCGCATAGCCGGGGATGGCCACCAGGTACCAGGCGACGTAGAGGACGCCCGCCCCGAACATGGCCAGCGAGAGTCCCAGGGTGTCGAAGCGGAACCCGAGGAAACGGCTCACGTAGCGGCCGGTGGCCGGGTTCACCCAGCCCCACATCTCCCGGGTGATCACCCCGCCGCCGCAGTTGGGGCACTTGATTGGGTCCACGGGCCTCCCCCGACGCATCGCCTCGGACCAATGATGCTAACGGCCCGATCGACTGCCTACCCCTCCTCAGTTGGCGAAGCTGAGCGCCTGGGCCTGCGCCCAGCGGGCAGCCACCAAGGCGTAGTGCTCTCCGGCCTCCTCGAGGTCCCCGCGCTGCAGAGCGGCCAGGCTGGCGGCCAGGTCGGCAGCCGACTCGTCACCGGCCAGCTCATCCTCTCCGAACAGGCTCGCCACCCCGCCGTAGTCCAGTTCCACCAGGGAGTCGGCAGGGAAGGGGCGCAGCCAATCGGCCAGGTCCCGCACCAGGCCGACGGTGCCCTCGTCGAAGCCGACCGCTTCCAGCACCCGGCCGGCCCGCTCCAGGCGGCGCAGCGCCCAGCGCCGCGAGGTCCGATAGCGCACCCCCGGGCCGCCCGGCCCGGACAGCAATGCCCGCTCCTTCCCCTCGAAGGCGACGAACCAGCGCAGCGGCACGTGGAATGGGGAAGTGAGGATGTGGGACCGGGCCTCGGGGTGTCCGGCCTGGAGAAGGGCGAGCTCGGCCGCCGCCCGCCGGGCCAGGGTCTCCGGCACCAGGGACTCGCCGATGCCGGGCGGGTAGGCGTGGCGGAAGGCGAGCAGGCCCTCCAGCATGCGCAGCCGGGGATGACGGGGGCAGACCAGGCGGCGGCCCCGCTGCTCGATGACGAAGGCGTCGTCGCGCAGCGACTCGAACCAGACCCCATAGGCGCCGCGCACCAGCACCCGGCGAGCGCCGGAGGCGGGCACGTGCTCCACCACCGGCCCCGCCTCCTCGGGAACGTAGACGCGCAGGTAAGCAGCCGGGGCCACGGGGTCGAATGCTACCGGCGGCAGGGTCCGAGGCCCCGGGTGCACGGCCGGGGGTTTTGGTAGGGTGGCGGCAGGGTTGGCTCCATCAGCGGGAAAGGAGCACTGCGTTGGGGGTATTCGAAGCAATAGGTAGCCGGGGCCACGAGGAACTGGTCTTCGGCTACGACCCGGCCTCGGGCCTCAAGTCCATCATCGCCATCCACTCCACGGCTCTCGGTCCCGCCCTCGGCGGGACTCGCTTTTATCCGTACCCGTCAGAAGAGGAGGCGCTGGAGGACGTCCTCCGGCTCTCCATGGGGATGACCCTGAAGGCCGCGGCCGCCGGCCTCGACCTGGGGGGCGGCAAGGCGGTGGTCATCGGCGACCCGCGCACCCGCAAGTCGGAGCGGCTGTGGCGAACCTACGGGCGGGTGGTCGACTCACTCCAGGGCCGCTACATCACCGCCGAAGACGTCGGCACCGACGCCAGCGACATGGACATGATCCGCCGGGAGACCCGCTGGGTAGTGGGCATCCCCCTCGAGGAGGGCGGCTCGGGCGACCCGTCGCCCTACACCGCCCGCGGCGTCTTCGCCGCCATGCGGGCCGTCTCCCGCTTCCTGTGGGAGACCGACGACCTGGCGGGGCGCACGGTGGCGGTCATGGGGGTGGGCAAGGTGGGCTCGAGCCTGGTGGGCCGGCTGGTCGAGGCCGGGGCGAGGTGCCTGGTGTGCGACACCTTCCCGCCGGCCCTCGCCGCCATCAAGGAGAAGTACCCGGCGGTGAAGGTCGTCCCCGGCGAGGAGATCTGCGCGGCCCAATGCGACATCTTCTCGCCCAACTCGCTGGGCGGGGCGCTCAACGCCGAGTCGATCTCGCGGCTGCGCTGCTCGGCCGTGTGCGGGGCGGCCAACAACCAGCTGGCCACCGATGAGGACGCCAAGCGCCTGATGAGCCGCGGCATCCTGTATGCGCCCGACTTCCTGGTCAACGCCGGCGGCCTCATCAACGTGACCGAGGAGCTCCGCGGCTACAGCGCGGAGCGGGCGGCCGCCCGCGTCGAGCGCATCTACGACAGCACCCTCCGGGTCCTGCACACCGCTCACGAGCGCAACATGTCGCCCCACCACGCCGCCGTCGAACTGGCCGAGGAGCGGGTGCGCAGCATCGGCAACCTGCGCCTCTTCGGGCGTGGCGGCGACGACCGCGCCTAGTCTGCGGCATCCTGCGTCGGCCCCCTACCCCACTCGCCGGGCCGGGGGCGGCAGGCCTCGGCGGAAAGGGACCGCGTGGCCATCGGCATAGACCCGGTAGAGAGCCACCAGGTGCTGGGGCTGAGCGACGCGGCGGTGCTCGAGATGCATCGGCTGATGGTGCTCGCCCGCCGCCTCGACGACCGCATGTGGTCCCTCAACCGCCAGGGGCGGGTGCCCTTCGTGGTCTCCTCTTCCGGCCACGAGGCCGCCCAGGTGGGGGCCGCCTTCGCCCTGGACTCCGAGGTCGATTGGTCGGTGCCCTACTACCGCGACCTGGCCTTCATGGTGGCCATGGGGATGACCCCCGAGGAGCTGTTCCTCGGCCTGTTCGCCAAGGAGGGCGACCCGGGCAGCGGCGGGCGGCAGATGCCCAACCACTGGTCGCTGCCCCGCCGGCGGGTGTTCAGCCACTCCTCGGTGATCGGCACCCAGTTCCCCCACGCCGCCGGCATCGCCTACGAGTTGCGCCGCACCGGCCGCCCGGGGGTGGTGCTGGTCACCGGGGGCGAGGGGGCCACCTCCCAGGGCGACCTTCACGAGGCGCTCAACTTCACCGCCCTGCACCGCCTGCCGGTGATCTTCCTCATCCAGAACAACCAGTACGCCATCTCGGTGCCGGCCCGCCAGCAGGTGGCCGGCGACCTGGCGGAGCGGGCCCGGGCCTACGGCATGGCCGCGGCCTCGATCGACGGCAACCACGTCCTCGCCGTCTACGGGGAGGTCTCTCGGGCGGCAGGCCGCGCCCGGGCCGGGGAGGGGCCCACCTTCATAGAGGCCCGCACCTACCGCTACTACGCCCACACCTCCGACGACGACGACCGCCTCTACCGCACCGCCGAGGAGTTAGCGGAGTGGCGGCGGCGCGATCCCATCACCCTGCTTCGTGCCTACCTGGTGGAGCACCGCCTGCTCACCGAGGCGGAGGAGGAAGCGGTCGATGAGGAGGCGAGCGCGGCGGTGGCGGCGGCGGTGGCCACGGCCGAGCAGGCCCCCGACCCCACCGACGCCCTTTCCCTGGTCTACGCCCGGCCGGTGAGCAACACTCACCCGGCGGAGGCCATCGAGGCGGCCCCGGCCGGCGAGGAGATCAACCTGATCACCGCCGTCAACCGGGCCCTCCACGAGGTCATGGCCGACCACCCCGAGACGGTGGTGCTCGGGGAGGACGTGGCCGACCCCAAGGGCGGCGTGTTCAAGGCGACGGTGGGCCTCACCGACGCCTTCGGGCCGGACCGCTGCTTCAACACCCCCCTGGCCGAGTCGTCGATCGTCGGCGTGGCCATCGGCATGGCCGCCGCCGGGGCCCGGCCCATCGCCGAGATCCAGTTCGCCGACTTCATCCACCCCGCCTTCAACCAGATCGTTTCCGAGGCGGCCCGCCTCCACTACCGCTCCCGCGGGGGTTGGTCGTGCCCGCTGGTCATCCGCGCCCCCTACGGGGGCGGCATCCACGGCGCGCTGTATCACAGCCAGTCGATCGAGGGCTTCTACGCCCACGTCCCCGGCCTCAAGGTGGTGATCCCCTCCACCCCGGCCGACGCCAAGGGCCTGCTGCGGGCGGCGGTGGAAGATCCCGACCCGGTGCTCTTCCTGGAGCCGAAGAAGCTGTACCGCCTGGGCAAGGGGCCGGTGCCGGCCGGGCCCTACCGGGTGCCGCTGGGACGGGCGGCGCTGCGCCGCACCGGCGACGACCTGACGATCATCGCCTACGGCACCATGGCCCACTACGCGGTCGAGGCGGCCGACCTGCTGGCCGCTCGGGGCATCGAAGCCGAGGTGCTCGACTTGCGCAGCATCCGGCCGTTCGACTGGGTGTCGGTGGAGGCGGCGGTCAAGCGCACCGGCAAGGTGCTCATCGTCCATGAGGACAACGAATTCGCCGGGTTCGGCGCCGAGGTGGCCGCCCAGATCGGCGAGAGGGCCTTCGAGTGGCTGGACGCTCCGGTCCGCCGCTACGCCGCCCCCGAGGTACCCGCTTTCCCCTTCGCCCCGGCGCTGGAAGCCCAGGTGATGCCCTCGATGGAGGGGATCGTCGCCCGGGCCGTGGACCTGGCGGAGTTCTAGAGCCAAGTTGTGTCTCCCCCGCGGGT
>CAYGYX010000096.1:0-4484 GCA_964354255.1 uncultured Acidimicrobiia bacterium
TCACCGGCCACGCCTCCGACGCGATGTTGAGCGTGTACGCGAGACCCCGCTCCCTGTTCGACCAGTCGGCGGGTGCGCTGTTCAATGATGT
This sequence comes from uncultured Acidimicrobiia bacterium, assembly GCA_964354255.1. Classification (GTDB taxonomy): domain Bacteria; phylum Actinomycetota; class Acidimicrobiia; order Spongiisociales; family UBA11373; genus VGBK01. The sequence goes on from CAYGYX010000096.1 coordinate 92, forward strand.
AGGGGAGGGGGAGCGATGACCACCTGCGACGTTGAGCAGGTGATCCTCGATGCGGCCCGCCGGGTGATGCGCGGCGCGCCGGTCAAGCACTTGCTCAGGCACGAATCACGCCGAACGACGATCATGAACCCAGGACAGGCGCCAACCGGGTGCCGACGCATGCTGTGAGGAGCACACGATGGGATTCTTCAAGAAGGTCAAGTCGATGGCGGGTGGCGTAGACAGCGAACTGCTCGAGAAGGGCCGGCTGGGCCGGGGTGTCGTCGTCGGCCTGGAGTTGACGGGGACGGCGGTCAGCCTGGGCGTCGACGAGTACCGCGTCTGCCAGGTCGCGGTGCAGGTGTTCCTCGACGGCGAGCAGCCCTACATCGCGCAGGCCCGCCAGCGCATCCTCGAGTATCAGATCCCGCAACTCTCCCAGGGCGGTGCTCTGGTCGCGGTGCGTGTCGACCCGGCAGATCCCCAGCAGATCGCCATCGACTTCCAGTCCGAGGCTCCCGTGGTCACCATGGCCAAGGCGCCCGACGGTGGTGCAGAGCGGATCCTGAAGATGGGGTTGCCCGCCGACCTGGTGATCGTGGCCAACGCGCCGCTCGGTGTCCGGAACTACCTGGGCCACGACGTGCACCTGTTCACGCTGACGGTGTCGGTGCCGGGCCAGGCCCCCTATCAGGTGCAGATCGGCAACCCGGCTCCAGCCGAGGCCCTGCCGCTGCTCTACCCGGGTTCGAAGGTTCCGGGCAAGGTGATGGCCGGCGAGCCCAACTCGGTGGCCATCGATTGGGACGCCGCCATCGCCGCTCAGTCGTAGTGGCGGAGCTGGGGCCAGATCCGAGAGCCCTTGTGTCGGCGCTCAGCCGAGTTCGGCTGTGGGCTCGAGGACCACGACGGCGGTCTCCGTGGATCGCAGCGCCGCGTAGGCATCGAGATCCTTGTCGATCTCCTGCCAGCGGGCCCATAGCCGCAACCGCTCTTCCCCCTGGGCGGCCCGCCCTCGAACCGGATATCCACCGCCGGCGACGTCGACCCGCGCCTCGGGATGGGCCTGAAGATTGAGCCACCACGCCGGTTCGCCATCCGACCAGCCATTCATCGCCATCGTCACCAACTTCGGACCGTCGTCGAAGTAGCCAAGGATGACGCTGCGCTCCTTACCGGTGCGGCGCCCGATGGTGGTGAGGCGCATGGCACCCCAGCGGCCCGGCTTGGGGCGCCACAGGCCAATCCTGCCGCGGGTGATCCGATACAGCCCACGATGCGTGGACCAGGCGAGTCGGACAAACCATCGCGGAGGAACCCGTACCCGCTTCGATGACATCGTTCGGCCTTTCGCCGGCGAGGCAGGGCCGACACTAGCCAGCCGTCCTAGGGAGGAGTCCCTCCGGCTCGGGCTCTGTCGGTGTCGCTCGACCGAGAACAGGGCCACAGCGTGATCGATCACCCTTGGTCTGCCTGGGCGAGCGTGACCTCACCCCTTGCAGCGGACAGGGTGGAAGTAACCGCCTCCTTAATCTGGAAGTAGCGCGTCAAGATGGCCGCGTAGGCCCAGGTCGGACCCTTTCGTGAAGGCCTTGCTGAGAGGCCTTCACGAAAGTGGAGGCCTCTCAGTGTTGCCCGGGGCGGTTCAAGCCTGTGTCTGTGGATCGTCAGCTCCCCGGCGTGACTACCGCGCGGGCAACGCCGGGCAGGGCGTCTCCTACCGGAAAGGGTCACCCGCCTTGAGACGCTCCCCGGCTGGGAATGGGTACCGCGCACAGGGCTCATCTCCACCAAGGTCGGCGGCATGGCCAACTGCCCGTCGCCCTGATTCCGAGATCCCGCCCGGGCCACGAACCGGCTGCGACCCCGCCGGGACACCCCCGCCCTTCCCCTGCGCGCGGTCGCTGGAAAGGGACCAGACTGGGGGTAAGGCGGCTTGGGCCGCTGCAGTCTGTGGCACGAAGGGGGGTGTCGAAAAGGAAGCTGCCATTGTGTTCCGCTATGGCCGGCCCGTCGCGGGACGCGAGAAGCTGGCGTTCGCGGCGTTCGGGGAGGCACTCGGCTTCTCCGGGAAGAAGGCCACCGACGGTCTCTGCCAGGCACCGGTCCCCCCATGTGGGACCATCCGGGGGAGGCTCGCTCATCATTGGCGGTGAGCGCGCCGGCCTGACCGAGATGGCCGCCGGGGAGGACTTGAGCCGCACGTTCCTCAAGGCCGGGTACGCGGTGTCGGACCTGACCTACGAGATCATGCTCACCGGCAACGATGCGGTGAGCCAGATGGGACTGTGGGCGAGTGTCGGCTCCGAGGTCGGGCTGATGTGAGCTGGGGGTGGTCGACCGAGGGAAGGAGACAACAGGTGACTGCATCGAGTGAGACCGAGCGAGCTCTGGTCAAGGCCGTCATCGACGCTTGGATTCAAAGCGTTGAAGGGAGGAACCTCGACAGGCTGCCCGGCGTGGTCGCCCAAGATCCCGGCCTCGTGTGGATCGGCACGGAAGAAAGCGACTGGATTGTCGGCTATGAGGCTCTGAAGGAGGTCATGAGGGCCCAGAACGAGGCTCTGCAGTACATCCGGATCTCGGTGAGCGAGGAGACCATCCACCTGTCCCCCTCCGAGCAAGTCGCCTGGGCCACCAACCGCTGGGTCTTCAAGGCGAGGATGGGGGGCGAGGAACTCGAACTGCCTTTGCGCTGCACTTGGGTGGCCGAGAAGCGTGACGCTGGCTGGGTCCTCGTCCACTTCCACAAGTCGCTGGGTGTGGCCGGATAGCCGACGTCCTGGTCCCCAGCCCGCTCGGCGGTGACGATCCGGTCGTTGACACCCACTGACCGAAGGGCACGCCTGCCGGCGGCCGCAGGAAGGCTGCCAGGACGGACGGAACCATCCGAGGACCAGAAAGGGGAACCGGAGACTATGGCGAAGAAGAAGTGGCTGGGCCTCGCCGCCCTGGGTGCGGGCCTTGTCGTGTTCGGGAAGAAACTGGTCGGGCGGGGCCCGAAGAAGACCGGGCCATCCGAGGAACCGGCGAAAGGAGAGTCCGGCTAGCACCGCGACCCGGGCGTGTCGCCGGGAGATGCAGCCCGGCAGCCTGGTGCGGCGCCGCATCTGGCTGCTGCCTGCACGACCCCACCAGACCCCGGCGCCCCCTGGACGAGCCGACAGGAGGCTTGGCCCGGGTGCTCTTGGGATGATGGGGCTCCTTGGGCGAAATGGCTGAGGGCTTGGCAGGTACTATCAATGCTCGGCTCCCCAAACCGGGCTTGGTTGCATGGCACACTGCCGAATCGGGACCCTGGCAGGGTCACCGCCACAGGTGTTCGATGCTGCCCTTGAGGCGGCGGCGCAGCTGGGCTTCAAGGTCTCCATGGCCGATCGTGCCGCCGGTCACCTGTATCTCAGCCAACCCCGGGGCCAGCGTGGGTGGTCGCGTCGCTACGACCTCGCTGTGACCGACAGCGGTCCCGGGCGGGTGGTGGTCCTGATCTCCTGGGACCCCAGTCGCTTAGTGCCGTGGCCTCTCCGCTCGGAGGCCAGAGGCGCCGGGCGCCTCCTCCGGCGCATCGAGCAGACCCTGGAGCGGAAGTGATCGAAGCCTACGTTCTTGTCCAGACCAAGATCGGGAAGCTGGAGTTGGTCGCTGCGGAGGCGAGCCGGATCGGCCGGGTCGCCACCGCCGCTGTCATTGCCGGTCCCTACGACCTGATTGTCCGTGTCGCGGCAGACGACGTTGACTCCCTCGGGAGGCTGGTGGTCTCCAGAATCCAGGCCATCGCCGGAGTCACCCGTACCCTGACCTGTCCCATACTGCACCTATAGGCAGGGCAGGGACCCACTCCCGGGAGGAGTGCGACCTTCCCCGGGCCGAGCGTGAGGCGGCCCGCCGACCCTGGCGGCGGGCCCGGGCTGGACAGGGGACCAGCAACGGGGGGTGGTTCGGCCTTGGCGGCGGGGTGGGGGGGGCATAAGGCCAGGTAGCAGGCCCTTTTCCCGTATTCCCCCAGCGGTCTTCTGGTGGGCGACTTACTTCTGACCCTCCGGCCTGCCCGCTGTCGCAGGTCCCGCCCAGACCGTCGAGGTGGATGAGGTGGAACCCCGGCTTCTTCGACCAGTGCTGGGACTCGTCGCGCAGGCGGGTCGGCAGGAGCAGTCGATCTAGATGAGGTCCTGTTCCCTGATTCCGAAGGAGGGGTGGCGGAGCCGGCACAGGGCGAGCTTCTCGAGCTGCCGGATCCGCTCCCGGGTCAGGTCGAACTCCTCGCCGATCTCCTCGAGGGTGCGGGGCACCCCGTCGAGGAAGCCGTAGCGGAGCGACAGGATGCGGGTCTCACGACCGGGGAGCCGCGAGATCGCACGACGCAGGCTGTCGGCGATGTCGAGCTCCTCGGTGACCCGCACCGGGTCGACGGCGT
>CAYGYX010000097.1:0-4326 GCA_964354255.1 uncultured Acidimicrobiia bacterium
CCTCGGCCAGGCTCGACTTGCCGATTTCGTTGGGCCCCTCGACGACCGTCACCCCCTCCGGGGGGATGGGGATCTCCCGGAAGGTGACGCCCCGGAAGTTGCGCAGGGTGATATGCAGGATCCTCATGCCGGCCTCCCCACCAGCCGGTACAGCAGGCTCAGGGCGTCCTGGGCGGCCGCCGTCTCCGGCCCCGGTGCCGCCGCCAGTACCCGCAGCTCGTCGAGGGCATCGGCGGCGAAGCCGACCAGGCCGAGGTCGCGCAGGTCGTCGTCGTCGGGGCGCACCACCAGTTCGGTGTGCCGGTCCCAGACCTCCAGAGCGGCGAACAGGTCGGCGTGGTGCTCGAGGATCTCGTCGAGGCGCGCCTGATCGGCCAGGTTCAGCGTCCCCACAAAGCTCAGCTTCACCACCGTGGACCGCTTCTCCGTCACCGCCTTCAGCCATGCCTCGACCCCGTCGACCTCCGAGCGGTGGTTGACGTCGAAGCGCTCGCGGAGGAACTGCCAGGAGCCGATGCGGCGCCGGTCCACCTCGACCGATCCGCCCTCCAGTTCGACCAGCAGCACGTGGGTGGGCTCGGCCTCGCCGTAGTCGGTGGCGAGGGGGCTGCCGGCGTACCAGACGCGGCCGGTGTTGCCGACCTCGGTAGCCGAATGGCGATCGCCGAGGGCCACATAGTGGACCAGCCCGGAGCCGACGGCCTGCTCGAGGGCGGCCAGGCGGATCAGGTTCGGGTTGTTGGGGTCGGGGGAGATCGCATCGACCGCGCCATGGGCCACCAGCACCCGCCGTACCCCGTCGTCCTGGGCCAGGCCGGTACAGGCTTTGGCGGCCAGGTCCTCCAGGGGCTCCTTGCTGTCCCAGGGGGCGGCGACCACCTCTACATCCAGGCCCGGGACGCGCCGGGCGCCGGCTTCCTCGAGCACCACGACGTTGGGCGGGCAGTGGGCGGTGAAGGCCGGGGAGCGGTAGACGGAGGCGGCGTTGATGGGATCGTGGTTCCCGGGCAGTAGGTAGACGGGGACGCCGAAGGCCGCCAGGGCGTCCAGGGCCCGGGCCACCACCCGGCGGTCCACCTGATTCGACTCGAAGACGTCCCCGCAGGCCACCACGAAGTCGCAGTGCTCGTCGCTCGCGAGCCGGGCAATGGTCCGGACGGCGTCGAGGCGGGCCTCGGCGAAGCGCCCCTGTGCCTCCCCGGCCAGGAAGTGCCGGGTCATCCCCAGCTGCCAGTCCCCCGTGTGGATGAATCTGACCATGCAGGACCCCCGCTGTCGCCGCCCGCGGGGACGGCGGTCCGATCGCTCCCGCCAGGATACCGGCTCGGCCTTCACTTCTTCCCCGCCGCTTCGTCACCCCTCCGCGGCCTTTGCGGGCCCCCGGTGGCCGAGCCGACCGCCTGGCAGTGGTGAGCCACGCCGCCGCCATGCGGGAGCGGGGCGAGAACCTGATCGTCCTCGACAAGGCCGAGCTCACCGGCGACACGGTGGTGCTCGCCGGGGCGACGCCGGGCGGATAGGAGCCCGCGCGAGCCGGTGGAAATGGGCCGCCTCCCGGCTAGGGTCGGGCACGATACACAGGGAGGTGCCGTGGGTCCGCTTGAGGGCATGACCGTCATCGAGATCGCCTCGTTGGGGCCGGGGCCGTTCTGCGCCATGGTCCTGGCCGACCTGGGGGCGAAGGTCATCAGGGTGGATCGGAGGGAAGGGGCGGCCGGGCTGCCGCTCGCCATGGACCCGCTCAACCGTGGCCGGCGGTCCATCGTCCTCGACCTCAAACGTCCCGAGGCCGCCGAGGTGGTGCTGCGCCTGGTGGAGCGGTCCGACGTGCTGGTGGAGGGCTTCCGCCCGGGAGTGGCCGAGCGTCTCGGCCTCGGCCCCGACACCTGCCTGGCGCGCAACTCCCGCCTCGTCTACGGGCGGGTGACCGGGTGGGGCCAGGACGGGCCGCTGGCGGCGCGGGCCGGCCACGACATCGACTACATCGCCCTGGTGGGTGCCTTGTACCCGATCGGGCGGGCCGGCGGCCCCCCGGTGCCGCCCCTCAACCTGCTCGCCGACTTCGGGGGCGGCGGCATGCTGGCAGCCCTGGGAGTGCTCGCCGCTTTGTGGGAGCGGCAGCAGTCGGGACGGGGGCAAGTGGTCGATGCCGCCATGGTGGATGGCTCCGCCCTACTGACCGCCATGTTCCACGGCATGCGGGCGGCCGGCCTGTGGAGTGATGAGCGAGGAGCCAACCTGCTCGACTCCGGCGCTCCCTTCTACGACTGCTACGAGACCGCCGACGGGCGCTTCATGGCGGTCGGCGCCCTGGAGCCGCAGTTCTTCATGGGGCTCCTGGCCGGTCTGGGGATCGACCCGAATGGTCTGCCCACGCAGTACGACCCCTCGGGATGGCCGGCCCTGCGGGAGCGCCTCGCCGCCGCCTTCCGCACTCGCACCCGGGATGAGTGGGAGCGGGTCTTTGGAGGCGTGGACGCCTGTGTCGCCCCGGTACTGACGATGGAGGAGGCGACCCACCATCCGCATAACACAGCGCGGGGCACCTTCGTGGAGGTGGGGGGGATCACCCAGCCCGGCCCGGCGCCGCGGTTCACCCGGACCCCGGCGGCGGTGCCGGCGCCACCCGCCGCGCCGGGAGAGCACACTGCCCAGATCCTGGCCGAGTTCGGGTTCGAGGACGCCGAGGTCGCCGCTTTGCGCGCGGCCGGGGCCGTCGGGTGAGATAGTGGCATCCTAGGGTGGCGCGCTTGTACCTGAGGCCTGATTGCTCGGGTGTGGTTGCTGCGGTGCCGGTTCCAACGGCGTAGCCTTCCGTCGGGCCCTGCCGAGCAGGCGAGGCCCAGCGTTCTCCGCGACGCATCCACTGAGGGGGAGGTCGGGCCATGTGGGGCCGTTCCGCTGTGATTCTGCTGCTGGTGGTGCTGCTCGTGGGCTGTGGGGGAGACGAGATTGCCTCCACTGTCGCGACGACGGGGGCTCCGAACCCGGATGTCGGGTTGGTCTGGGCCCGGACGCCGTGTGACGAGGCTGTGTTCGGCGGGGTCAACACGACGATCACCTCGATGACGGTGGGCGGACCGGGTCTGGTGGCGGTGGGCGCTATGGAGGCGGGCGAGGCGAATGCGACGAGTCCGGCGGTGTGGGTATCGGCCGACGGCTCTTCCTGGACCCGGGTGGACGATGAGGCCTTCAGCGTCGAAGGGGGCGGGGGGTATGGCGCGTTGGTGATCTCGGTGACGAGGGGAGGCCCAGGGCTGGTGGCCGTCGGAACTGTGCCATCGGATGGTGGCACGGACGGGGCGGTGTGGGTTTCGGCTGACGGGTACACGTGGACCCGCGTCGAGGATGAGGCCGTGTTCGGGGGTGCGGGCAGCCAGTGGGTCTTGTCGGTGACGGCGGGGGGCCCCGGCCTGGTGGCCGTGGGTTATGAGGAGGGTGTCGGCACCGGGGCGGATCCGGTGGTGTGGGTGTCGGCGGACGCCTACTCGTGGACTCGGCTGGACGAGCCTGTGTCCGATTCACCGGACAGCCAACAGCTGCACTCGGTGACGGCGGGGGGGCCAGGCCTGGTCGCTGTCGGCGATCATCTGTCCGATTCACGCGGTTGGGATGCGGCGGTGTGGCTGTCCCCCGATGGGTACACCTGGACTCGCATCGAGGATCAGGTCGCCTTCAGCGGGCCGCAGCAGGACGAGGGGCTGGCAGTGGTGGCAGGGGGGCCGGGCCTTGTCGCCGTCGGGTGGGCTACCGGGGACGATGGGGCGACGGATGCGGCGGTGTGGGTGTCGGCCGATGGGTACGCCTGGACCCGCATCGAGGATGAGGTCGTCTTCGGCGGGCCGGGTGGCCAGGACATCAGCTCGGTGGTGGTAGGGGGCCCCGGCCTGGTCGCTGTCGGCGGTGAGCAGCCGGCCGATGCCGAGGATTGGGACACCAGGGCAGTGGTCTGGGTGTCAGCCGACGGATACACCTGGACGCGGGCTCCTCACGACGAAGCCGTCTTTGGCGGGCCCGGTTTCCAGGCGATCAGGTCGGTGGTTGCGACCGGGTCGGGCTTGGTCGCGACCGGCAGCAACTGGTCGGAGGACTACGCAGGCGTGGCGGTGTGGGTGAGCCCGCCCCCCGGCTGACCTGGTCCACGCCGAGTCGTGAACCTGACCGTCTGGGCGCAGTAGTCCCGGGGCGTGGCCCTCTAGTGACATGTTCAGACCGCTCCCCACGGTGGGGTGATGTCAGCAGCCCCTCGGGGACTCTGTCGGGAGTTCGCGGCAGTTGAGTTCACTCTCACGTCGATCCGGTGAGACAGCCGTGTTGTCATCTATG
>CAYGYX010000098.1:0-4166 GCA_964354255.1 uncultured Acidimicrobiia bacterium
GCCCTCACCCCCCGCCCTCTCCCGCTGGCGCGGGAGAGGGAGCGCGATCAGGCCCGGCCGGCGGCCACCTCGTCGGCCCGGCTGCGGCCGGCGAGGAGGATCAGGTCCTCGTGGAGCTCGAACCAGATGCTGTGGTAGCTGTCGACCCGGGGAGAGGCGATGTAGCGGTGGTCGCCGTCCCGCACGCAACCGGCCGCCCGCTCCAGCCTCGCCCCGTACTCGCCGAGCCTGGGCAGCCCGCCGCCCAGCAGCCCGAGCCAGGCGGCGGCGTCTGCATGGAGCGAGGCGAGGTCGGCCAGGACGGAAGCGTCGTAGGCCGCATCCGAATGGTCGTTGAGCACCTGCTGGCCGTCGACCGCGCGCATCTGCCAACCGGTCACCACCGTCTTCATCCGGTGGTCGAGAGGCAGGAAGCCGTCCAGCGCCTGCGTGGCGTTCTCCGCCCCCCAGTGCGCCCGGTCGGCGTCGATGAGCCCGTGAGCGACTGCGGTGCCGTCGGGGGTGAGCTTGAACATGCCGCCGGAGAGCCCGGCCAGCCCGTCGCCCGCGATCTGCTCGAGGACGGAGCCGGCCTCCTCCGGAGTGGTCTGGAAGACGGGGGCCAGCCCCTCCGGAGTGGTGAAGCCCTTGATGAGGAGGGCCCGCAGCGCCATCTGGGGGGTGAGGCCCACCGCGGCCGCCTCACCCGGCGCGGCGGCTGCCTCGGCGGCCGGGGACCCGGGGATCTCGATCCCCAGCTCACGAGCCCACGACAGGAGAGTGGCCGCCTGGGGGACGATGGTCGCCTCGCCACCGACCGCCCCGAGGAAGACCTCGCCGCGGCTCCCATCGACGGTGAGCAGGTCGCCCACTGCCAGGGTGTGCCCGCAAATGGAGACCGTCCCCTCGCTCACCTGCACGGCCGAGGCCCCGACGACGGCAGGGATCCCCCACCCCCGGGCCACCACCGCCGCGTGGCTGGCAAGGCCACCGGTGGCGGTGAGGATGCCGGCCGCCCGGGCCATGCCGTGGACGTCGTCGGGCGAAGTCTCGGCCCGCACCAGGATCACCGGCCGGCCCGCCTCGGCCACCGCGATGGCGGCCTCGGGAGTCAGGGCGATCTCGCCGGAGGCCAACCCCGGAGAGGCCGGCAGACCGGTGGTCAGCGCGGTCGCCTCGCTCCCCCGCTCGCCGGTGATCTTGGGAGGATCGGCCAGCAGGTGGGCCACCCGGTTCACCGCGTCGGCACGGGACAGCGGGAAGCTCCCGTCTTCGGCCATCTCCACCGCGATGCGCACCGCCGCCTGCGGGCTGCGCTTGCCGATGCGGGTCTGCAGCATCCAGAGGCGCCCCCGTTCGATGGTGAACTCGATGTCGCACACGTCGGCGTAATGGCGCTCCAGCGCAGCGGCATAGCCACGCAACTCGGCGCCGATGGCGGGCATCCGCTCGTCGAGCACTGCGATGGGCTCGGTCTGGTGCGTCCCGGCGACGACGTCCTCGCCCTGCGCTCGGAACATGACGTCGCCGTACAGCACGTTCTCCCCGGTGGCCGGGTTGCGGGTGAAGAGGACGCCGGTGGCCGAGTCGGCACTCCAGTTGCCGAACACCATGGCCTGGACGATGACCCCCGTCCCGAGGTCGTCGGGAATGCCCTCCCGGGCCCGGTAGCTGCGCGCCCGGTCGCCGTTCCAGGAGCGGAACACGGCTTCCACCGCCCCCCGCAGCTGCTCCCAGGGATCGTCGGGCACCGCGATGCCCACGATCGCGGGGTAGCTGGTAGCCAGCCGCTGCCGGCAGGCCTCGACGAATGAGGCGTCGCCGGACAGTGCGGCCAATCCCCGTGCCGTCGACTCGTTGAGCCCCAGGTTGAGGATCGTGTCCATCATCCCGGGCATCGAGACGGGGGCCCCGGAGCGCACGCTCACCAGCAGGGGGTCGGCCGGGTCACCGAAGCGGCGCCCGAGGGTGGCCTCGAGACGCCCGACGTGGTCCCGGATCTCCTCGTCGAGCCCCTCCGGCCATCCCCGGGATAGGTACTCCAGGCAGGTGGCGGTCGAGATGGCGAAGCCGGGGGGTACCGGCAGGTGCAGGTCGTTGGCCATGGCGGCGATGTTGGCCGCCTTGCTGCCGATGATCTTCCTCATCTCCGCCAACAGCAGGCCGTGGTCCTGGTCGAACGCGTAGATACGGGTCATCCTCTCCATCCCATACTCCTGCGGGCTCCCGACACGGATGCGGGGCGGGCAGATGCTACCCGGCGGGCGCCGGGCCCCCTCTCCCCCAGAGCCGGCCCGGAGGGCCGGCGTCACCCCCGAAGAAAACCCCCTTCAGCGGCCCGTGGGCGCCCCGCGCCGACGGTGCGCACCAACCGCGCGGACGGTGCCGATCACAGGTTCTCGATCATCTCCCCCGCCGCCCGGAAGGCGGAGGGGCCGAGCTTGAGGACGGGGATCCCCGGATCCTCGTGACCGGTGCCGCTCATGGACGCCTGGGCGAAGATGATCGAGTCGAGCTCGTGTTCGCGGGCCAGCGTGAGCACCGCCTCGGACACCAGCCGGTCGTGCGCCCCGGTGTCGCCGCGCCCCCGCGCCCGGAAGGCGGCCTCGACGACCTCGATCGAGGTGGACAGGTCGTCCGGCCGCAGGCCGCGCCGGCCGGCCTCGGCCAGCAGCGGCTCGATGATCTGCGCCGGGCTGGTCGGCAGGGTGCCGATGATCCCGAGGCGGGTGCCCAGGTCCAGGGCTTCCCGCACGAGGGGCTCGGTGATGCACAGGGTCGGCAGGCTGGTGAGATGCCTGACGTAAGCCATGCCCTCGCCCAGCGAGGTGCAGGTGAGCAGCAGCAGGGCGGCCCCCGCCTGCTCCGCCTAGCGGACGTAGCTGAAGAGCCGGGCGGCGGTTTGCGGAGTGACCCGGCCCGCCGCCATCGTGTCGGCGAGCAGGCTGGTGTCCAGCATGGTCTGGATCTCCACGTCCGGATGAGCCACCAGGAACTCCCGCTCGAGAGGGGCACTGATGTCGTTCATCACGAACGGCATCGTGTGCAGCAGGGACAGGCGTTTCTTGTTGGCCATGCCCTGCCTCTCCCTTCCGTGTCGGCCCGGCCCGCCGTACCTCATCCCGCCCGATCAGCGGCCCCGGGGGCTCGCGACGACCTCGTTGCGGATGACCCCGATGCCTTCCATCTCCAGTTCCACCACGTCCCCGACCTGCAACCAGCGCTGCAGGGTCGAGGTCATGCAGGTGCCGTGGTCGCAGGTGCCCGAGGCAATGAAGTCGCCGGGGCACAGGTACTCCTCTTGCGAGACGAACTCGATGATGCGAGGGAACTGGTGGTACATCCCGGAGGAGTGGTCGTCGACCACCACCTGGCCGTTCACCCGGGCCACCATGCGGAGGCCGTAGGGGTCCAGCTCGTCTGGGGTGACCAGGCAAGGGCCCATGATGTTGGCCCCCTCGAAGTTCTTGCCCTTGGCCGGGCCCAGGTAGAGCTGCATCTCGCGGAACTGGACGTCCCGGGCCGACACGTCGTTGTAGATGGTGAAGCCGGCGATGTAGGCCTCGGCCTCTTCCGCGGGGATGTTGATGCCCTTGCGGCCGATGTAGACACCGAACTCGAACTCGAAGTCGAGCTGCTGGGTGAAGCGCGGCTTGACGATCGGGTCGTAGGGCCCGGCCACCGTGGCCCCGCTTTGGTGGAAGTAGGGAGGCAGCTCGTAGAACATCGCGGGGCCCGGAGCGTCGGACGGCACCTCGGCGATGTCGCGATCCCCCGACACGCACTCCTTGCCGAAGCGGACGTGCCCCAGGAAGGCGCTCGCATCTCGGATGACCGGGGGCCGGGGCACCGGCGCCAGCAGGCTCACCTCGTCGAAGCCGTAGGTCACCCGCCCCCCACCGGGACCGAGCATCTGACCCTCGCTTGCGCGATCGGCGGCGAAGCGCAGGCCCTCCACCGCCACCCGCTGCGCCTTCTCGCCCCGCGACAGGTACCCGACCATGTCGGGCGGCACCAGGAAGTCGGCGTACTCGACCGGGTCGGGCTCTCCCCGATCCGCCAACACGGCGGCGCAGGCGGCGTTCAGGTCTATCAGCCGCCCGCCGGCCTCTGCCCCGATCCTGGTGGCGGGCCCGAGGGGGGATGCGACGGCGAACGTGTAGTACCTCATGGGATCTCCTCGGCCC
>CAYGYX010000099.1:0-4165 GCA_964354255.1 uncultured Acidimicrobiia bacterium
CCGGAGGTAGCCGGTCCGATCCCCGCCCTGACCACGACAGGAGCCCCCTGCCCGGCAAGGGTTTTCGGCGTTCCGGGGGAGGTGGAGCGGATCGCGCCAAAGGCGTCCGGGTCGCGGATCACCTGCCCATCCCCGCAGTCCTCCCACCCGGCAGGCGACCGACTCGAAGAACGGGGTCGAGAGGACCGGAAGAGCCCGGGCGCCGGGGCCGGGGTTCATGCCAAGGCACCGGCCGCGTCGGCAATCCCGACACGGACCGTCGTCCATAGCCCGGAGTAGCCTCGCAGACGACTCATTCCAAGGGGCGACCCATGCGAGCCCACGCACCCATCGCCCTCGCCCTCGCCCTGACGGCTGCGGCCTACACCGGGGGTCAGTCCACCACCGCGGGCTAGCCGACCGTCACCAGCCAGGCGACCTCCGCGAGCTTCGGGGAGGCCACCACCTCCACGAGTCGGGCCCCAACCACCACCACGATCCCCCTCGTGTCGGGCACGGTCTGTTGTCCCGGGTCGCCGCCGACTGGTGGCTCTTCGGAGGTCCCGGCGACCGGCGGATGACCGGGCTGCTGGCGGGCGGCCGGGGCCTGGTCGCCGTCGGCCGTGACGCCTCGGGTGGGGATGCGGACGCGACAGTGTGGACTTCGGCCGACGGGCTGAGGTGGTCCCGGGTCTCCCACGACGACGAGGTGTTCGGCGGCTCCGGCGAACAGGCGATGTCGACGGCAGCGGTTCGCGGTCCGGACGTGGTGGGCGGCGGGTACGCAGGGGAGGATCCGGCGGCGGGGGTGGGTCTCCCAACCGAATGAGCCGGCCTTCGCCGACGCGGCCCCGGGCGAGCCGGGCGGCGCGGGACCCGGGCGGCGGCCCGGCCAGCGACCGGCCCGTCCTGTGGAGGGGGGTCGACCCGTCGAGGTCCCGGCAGTCGAGGCACGGCAGGATGGGCGGGGTCGACGCCACCCTCATGAGCGCGGAGGGGCCGCTGCCTGGGTCATGCTGAGGGCCGGACACCCTGCCCTCGACGGAGTACCCTCACCTTCCGGACGAGTTGCGCTGAGGGGAGATTCCGTGATGCGGGTTGCGAACGCGAGGCACTGGGGGGTCGCTGTTCTGGTGATGGTGGTGTGCGGGGTGACGCTGGCGGCTGGTGGCTGGGTCTCACCGGCCGCCGCCGCTGGCGCCACGGGCAGGGCGGTGATGTGTCTCGGCCTGGAGGCGACCAGGGTGGGCACCGCCGGGGCGGACACGATCAACGGCACGGCCGGGGCGGATGTGATCGTCGGCCTAGGCGGCAACGACACCATCAACGGCCTGGGCGGCAATGACCGGATCTGCGGTGGTCTCGGCAACGACACCATCAACGGCGGACCGGGCAACGATCAGGTGCAGGGGAATGCGGGTAACGACACGATCACGGGTGGCCTAGGGGCCGACATCCTCAAGGGCGGGGCGGGCGCCGACAACATCGAAGGCAACGCCGGGAACGACAGCCTCTTCGGGGAGGCAGGTAACGACACCCTCAACGGGGACACCGGGACGGACACGGTGACCGGCGGCCTGGGCACCGACACCTGCTACGGCGAGACCAAGGCCACCTGCGAGCTTCCAGGCAGCTTCAACTTCGAGTCGGGCACTGTTCACCTGGCGGTCTCCACCACCGATGATGCGATCAGTGTCATCAGCGTCGGTGGTTCCGGGACCATCATCGACCTCGATGTCGGCATTGAGATCACCCACACATATGTCGGTGACCTCGAGGTCGTCCTCACCCATGTAGACACCGGCACGGTTGTCACCATCATCGACAACCCCGGCCGGCCGGCCACGACCTTCGGCTGCTCGGGGAACAACATCGACGCCACCCTCGACGACGAAGCTTCCCTACCGGTGGAGAACCAGTGCCTGGCCGCTACGCCGACCATCTCCGGCTCCGTCAGGCCCAACAACCCGCTGAGTGCCTTCGACGGTGAGGACCTCGGCGGCACCTGGCGCTTGACGGTCTATGACGAAGCCACCCTCGATCACGGCTTCCTGGAATCGTGGTCGCTGCACTTCCAGGCCTAGGACCGAGCAAGACCGGCCAAGAGGCAGGCGCAGCACCGCCGGGTCCCATGGTGGGCCTGGCAGCAGGGGCGGCGGGCGGCGGCCCGGCCAGCGACCGCCCCGTCGCTGTGATAGGGCCGATTGCGCCGGTTACGCCGCCCTGGACACCACCAGCACAGGCCCATGGCCCCACTCGGACCCGGCCGGGCTGTCGCCTACGAGAGTGGGGAGTGGTGCCCGGGGGAGGTTGGCGGGAGATCGGTATCTCGGACCCAGCCGGTCACACCGTCGGAGGTGGTCACCTTGACGAAAGGGCCCAACCGAATATGTTCCACCACCTCAGTAATGGTGGCCAGTTGGCCGATCACCGCCTCCGCTACGGGTTGGGCGAGAGTCGCCGGCCCCGGCCCATTGGGGGGGCGGCTGCGCCATCCGCTGCTCTTCGAGCCATTCGCCCAGGTTGCTGCCGGAGCAGGGGGAGCAGCCGAGAGCCGGGCGGTGTGAACGATCAGATCGGCCAACCCCTCCATCGTCAGGGCGACCATCAACAAGAGGCAGAGGGCCAGCACCAGCCCCAGCATCGAGGCGAACATGACGGTGAGAAAGGCCACAGGGTCCCAACCGTCCCCGTAGGAGCCGCGGCCGAAGGCACCGGCGATCACGATCGAGCCGATAACCCCGAGCACCAAAGCGCCTACTGCCACCCGCCGACAGGAGGCTGCACTGCGACGAAGTTGCTCCTCCACCTCGGCCTCCCGCAACCCCTCACTACCCGATAGCTCGGAGTGCGTCCCCGCTGTCGCTCGGGACATAGATGGGACGGCACCCCCTCTTCCTCGTGACTCAGCGTACACGATATGACCACTATCCGTCAACGGTGTCGCGGGCAGAAGCGCCCCCAACACGACGAAAAGGCCCCCGCCGGCGGCTCAAGAACGCTGCGGAGTGGATTTGGATGAGGTCGACTTCGTGGCTCGGGCCGGGGAGTTCGTCACCCCGACGCTGATCATCCACGGCACCGACGACGACACCGTGCCCTTCTCAGTGTCAGAGAGGTTCGCGGCTGCTGCGCCGCCCGGCCTGGTCACCCTGGTGCCCTTCGAAGGGGCCGGGCACGTGAGAGCCTGGAACGCGGACCCGCCACGGTATCGGCAGGTGCTCGAGGACTCCCTGGCCGCTACCGAGGGCTCGCGTCGTGGCGCCGGAGGGTTCTGCTCACGCTGATACGGCCTGACACGGCCCCACCGGACCGAAAGACGCGAGGTCACCGGTCCGATCCCGGGCCTGACCACCAGCGGAACCCCCCTTGCGCTGCGCTCAGCCTTCCTTCACAAGCCGAGCCTCGTCCCGATCCCGTAGGTGATCACGGATACTGCGGCCGCCAGCACCATGCCCCAGATGAGATCCACGACGGTCAGGAGCAACGGCCAGTCCCGGATCGTCGCCAGGTTGGTCAGGTCGTAGGTGGCATAGGTGATGAGCCCGAAGAGGGCCCCATAGAGCAGAGCCCGGGCCCAGGAGTCACGATCCATGGCCGGGGCGATCACGAACACCACCAGGCCCAGGATGAAGAGCAGGTAGAAGACGATGGCTGCCGGCCAGTTGACCGGGCTCCGCATCAGGGAGCCGATCTGCTGCCGGTAGAAGCCCTTCGCCACCAGTCCCAGCCAGACCATGTCGATGGCGAAGAACACCGGCAGTGCGATCAGATAGAGCTTCCCCAGCATGTGATCCCCGATCTGCCAGGGCTCCGGGCGGTCGGCAAGCCCGGGCTACCCGCGAGCGCCGACCTACCGAAGCCGCCCGAGCGAGCCCCATGTTGCCACCGGCATTGCCCTGGCCCAAGCCACATCGCCGCCCAGGGCAGGCCGCGCAGACTGGGTCGGTCCCGGTCCCCATCCGATCCCCAAGGCATCCCCATCGGCTCGGACCGGGTCGCTCGGCGGTGAGGAACCTACCATCCCTTCGCAGGAGGACTCGATGGCTGATGAGTACACGGCCGGGGTCTGCAACATCGGACCGGCCGAGACGGCCCGGCGGCAGCGGGTAGGACAGGCGGGAGCGGCGGCCACCGTCGGGCTGGCTGCCCTCCTGGCCGTTGCCCGCGCCGGCCGGCCCTGGCG
>CAYGYX010000100.1:0-4068 GCA_964354255.1 uncultured Acidimicrobiia bacterium
ACCACCACCCTTCTCACCCAGGACGACTACGACCTCGGGATCCTCTGGGTGTGGGAGGACTCCACGCGGGACGGGTTGATCGAACTGCTGGAGGGCCTGCCCAACGTCTGGTACGTCGACGTCGACATGAACGGCGGCCTGGGCGAACCCCTGGTGCTGTACGTGGAGATCGAGCCGGAGGACGCGACGGACGAGGAGGTGTACGGCCAGGCGTGGGAGCTCACGCAGAGGCTGGCTGCGTTCTGGGAGCGCGACGGGATCTGGTCGGTGTCCGGCACGGCGAACCATCTCCGGTGGCCGGGCTTCTGGCTCAAGGTGGAGGCCCCGGTCTGGGAATGCGACGACTCCTTCATGCGCCTGCTGGCCGAGGGGCAGGCGACCCAAGCCGACTGGGAAGCCACGTGCCTGGTGCCCGACGAGTGAGTTGCCGTCCCCCGGGCCGGCCGGGCCTCCCCACCCCGTAAGGGCCGACTAGTCCTGCCGGGCGGGCCGCCCGCCACCCCTCCCGTTAGCGACCGGCCCCCGCATACGGTGCAGGTGCGAACACGAATGGAGGATCGAATGCCCGCCATCTCCAAGGATCAGGCCGACCGGGTCGAGCGGATAGCCGGCATGGAGCGCCACTTCGGCGAGCTCGACGGCTACATCGTGACCTTCGAGAGCTACACGGAGGAACACGACTACGCCGAGCTGGTGAAGGGCCTCCCCGGCGACCGCTGCCCCTGCCCCCACTGGGGAGTGCTCCTCAAGGGCAAGCTCATCTACCGCTACGAAGACGGGGAGGACGTGATCACCGCCGGCCAGGCCTACTACGCCCCGCCCGGCCACACGGCCTGGCTGGCGGCCGACACCGAACTGGTCAAGTTCAGCCCCGCCGACATCCTGGAGAAGACCTTCGAGGTCACCCGGGACAACCTGGCCAAGTTCGTGGACTGAGGGCTTCTGCCCCCTCTCCGCCCCCGCGGGAGAGGGTTGGGGTGAGGGCCCTATCTCCCTCTCCCGCCCCCGCGGGAGAGGGTTGGGGTGAGGGCCGCCTCAGCGCCGCCGCCAGACGCCGCCCCAGCGGGGAAGGGTTGGGGTGAGGGCCCTATCCCACTCTCCCGCCCCAGCACCTGCGCAGGACCCGCGCCCGGACCTCCCGATTCGCGCCTCACCCCCCGAGTCCGCGTGCAGGTTTCCACTGGAACCGCCTTCGAGGAGTGGGGGAGATGCCAGATCCGCCTGCCGACACCAGGGTCTGCCCGCAGTGCGCCGAGACCATCAAGGCCGAGGCGGTCGTCTGCCGCTTCTGCCGCGCCACGTTCGAAGTGGTGAGCCGCGGCTACTGCCCCCACTGCCGCCTGATGGCGGCAGCCACTGCCGAAGGTACCTGCTCGGTGTGCGCCACGCCCCTGATCGACGTCCGGGTGGAATCGCACCTGGTGGCCGGGGCCCCGCCCCCGGCGGCGGGGCCCACGCTCCCTGCCGCGCCGGCGCCCACCCTGAGGAAGACCTCCCCGGGCCGGCGGGTGGTGGTGGCAGTGGGGCTGGTGGTGATCGTGGCGTGTTCGGCGGTGGGGGCGTTCGTCCTGATTCAGCTCAACCGCCCGGCCACCCGCTACGAACTGACCGAGCTGACCAGGCAGATGGACGGCACGCACGTGATCGTCACCGGGGAGATCTACTGGGGCAGCACCGTGCGCTGCATGATCGGCGAGCACTGCAACCTGGGCATCGCTGCCGCGAAACCCTCCGACCTCGACCTGGGGCTGTGGGTGCCCTACGAGATGATCGAGGGCAGCATCACCACCGGCGTGCAATACGTGCAGGGCACCGAGGGCCCGGACATCCACGACGGCGACCTGGTCGAGGTGACCGGCTACGTGAACGACTGCGCCGGGGACGACCCCGACTGCTTCGGCATAGAGGCCGAGGAGATGGTGCGGCTGTCAGGCGGCACCGGCGGGTAGGGCCGGGGTGAGGGCTCCTACTCCCTCTCCCGCCCCAGCGGGAGAGGGTTGGGGTGAGGGCCCTATCTCCCTCTCCCGCCCCAGCACCTGCGCAGGACCCGCGCCCGGACCTCCCGATTCGCGCCTCACCCCCCGAGTCCGCGTGCAGGTTTCCACTGGAACCGCCTTCGAGGAGTGGGGGAGATGCCAGATCCGCCTGCCGACACCAGGGTCTGCCCGCAGTGCGCCGAGACCATCAAGGCCGAGGCGGTCGTCTGCCGCTTCTGCCGCGCCACGTTCGAAGTGGTGAGCCGCGGCTACTGCCCCCACTGCCGCCTGATGGCGGCAGCCACTGCCGAAGGTACCTGCTCGGTGTGCGCCACGCCCCTGATCGACGTCCGGGTGGAATCGCACCTGGTGGCCGGGGCCCCGCCCCCGGCGGCGGGGCCCACGCTCCCTGCCGCGCCGGCGCCCACCCTGAGGAAGACCTCCCCGGGCCGGCGGGTGGTGGTGGCAGTGGGGCTGGTGGTGATCGTGGCGTGTTCGGCGGTGGGGGCGTTCGTCCTGATTCAGCTCAACCGCCCGGCCACCCGCTACGAACTGACCGAGCTGACCAGGCAGATGGACGGCACGCACGTGATCGTCACCGGGGAGATCTACTGGGGCAGCACCGTGCGCTGCATGATCGGCGAGCACTGCAACCTGGGCATCGCTGCCGCGAAACCCTCCGACCTCGACCTGGGGCTGTGGGTGCCCTACGAGATGATCGAGGGCAGCATCACCACCGGCGTGCAATACGTGCAGGGCACCGAGGGCCCGGACATCCACGACGGCGACCTGGTCGAGGTGACCGGCTACGTGAACGACTGCGCCGGGGACGACCCCGACTGCTTCGGCATAGAGGCCGACGAGATCGTGCTCCTCCAGGCCGGCGAGGCCGGGTAGGCCCGCCCGGGCGCGTCGCCGCCGGCGTGCATCGGGCTTGCCTCCGCCCGGCTCCTCACCGCATCCGGGCGGCCGCCAGGCGCCGCAACGGCACCCAGCCCACCGCCACCGCCCCCACCACCAGCGCCCCCAGCAGGTAGGAGTCCCGCTCGCCCAGGGCCGCGGCGATAGCCGTGGCCCCCGCCGGCCCGGCCACCATGCCCACCCGGTTGCCGGTGACCCAGGTGCCCACCAGCAACCCCCGGTAGCGGGGAGCCCCCGCCGAGGTGGCGAAGGCCTGGAACAGGGGGGTCATCGACCCGTAACCGCCGCCGACCAGGGCCAAGCCCAGGCCCACCACCCACAGGGTGGGGGCCAGGCCCACCGCCACGTACCCGGCCACCATCATCCCCAGGGCGGCGGCGATGACCGGGGCGGGGTGGACCCGGTTGCCCATCCGGCCCGACAGCAGGGAGGCCAGGCTGCTGACCCCGGCCCCGATGGCCAGCACCAGGCCCCGCTGGGTGGTGCTGAGGGCGAACTCCCGCTCCAGGAACAGGGGGGCCACTGCCTGGGTGAGGCCCATGAAGACGGCCAGGCTGATCATCGACAGGGGGAGGATCCCCAGGTAGTCCGAGAGCGTCCCCCGCTGCCGCAGGTCGGCCAGGGCCTCCCGCAGGTGGGCACCCGGACGGGCCGGCGACGCCTCGGCCACCGGGCCGGGGAGGCCCCGGGCGGCCACCCAGGCAGGGAAGGCCAGCAGGTAGAGCAGGAAGGGACGGAAGGCGCCCCCCGCCCCCAGCAACCCGGCCACGATGGGCCCGAGGGTGCCGGTGACGGTGATCGCCCCCACGTTGAGGCCCATCGCCCAGCGCCGCCGGTAGCCGGTGAAGTGGTCGCCGATGAGCACGATGCCGATCGACATCAGCACGGTGGCCCCCACCCCCTGCGCCAGGCGGAGGGCGAGCAGCACCCAGAAGTCGCCGGCGAAGAAACAGGCGCTGCCGAAGACGCCGTGCACCAGCAGGGCGAAGCGCACCACCCGCCGCCGCCCGAAGCGGTCGGCCAGGTACCCGAGGTAGGCCGAGAGGAAGATGCCGGCCACGGCCACGATGCCGTGCACCAGGCCGATGGCGCCCCGGGACACCCCGAGGGCATCGGCCAGTTCGGGCAGCACCGGCGGCACCGCCGCGAAGGTGAGTTGCCCCACCGCGGT
>CAYGYX010000101.1:0-4011 GCA_964354255.1 uncultured Acidimicrobiia bacterium
ACCGCGCTCAGGGCAATGGCGGCGGTGGACACGGCACCGGGGACTATAGGGACGGCACCGCGGGGGGCCTTGGGCCCGCCCGAGAATTCACCTCGGGTTCACATCGGGGCCCCTCCGCCGTCATCCGGGCCCCGTACCTTGGTCGGTGATGGTCACCGGGCTCCCGGGCGGCCATCCACCGAATCAACCAGGAGGACACAGGATCATGACCCGCAAGATGGGCCTCATCGCCCTGCTGCTGGTGATGGCGCTCGTCTTCGCCGCCTGCGGCGACGACGAAGGCGAAACCACGACTACCGCGGCAGCCACGACCACCGCCGCTCCCAGCACCACCGCCGGTCCCACGACCACGGCGGCGCCTACCACGACGGCCGCCCCCACCACCACCGCGGCGCCCCTGTCGGGGACCATCGCCATCTCCGGCTCGTCGACGGTGGAGCCGATCAGCTCCCGAGTGGCGGAGCAGTTCTCCGCCGTGAACCCGGACGTGGCGATCTCGGTCGAGGGCCCGGGCACTGGCGACGGCGCCCAGCTCTTCTGCGCCGGCGAGATCGACATCGCCGACGCCTCCCGTCACTTCAAGGACGAGGAGATCGCCCTCTGTCAGGAGAACGGGATCGAGTTCGTCGAACTGCAGGTGGCCATAGACGGCTTGTCGGTGCTCACCAGCCTCGAGAACAACGCCTTCGAGTGCCTGGCCAACGCCGACCTCTACGCCCTGATGGGGCCGGAGTCCACCGGCTTCTCCACCTGGGCCGATGCCAACGACCTGGCCGCCGAGCTCGGGGCCCCCAACGCCCCCTACCCGGACGCCGACCTGGTGATCACCGCCCCCGGCGAGGAGTCGGGCACCTACGACACGTTCGTCGAGTTCGCCTTCAAGTCGATCTCGGGCGAGCGCGAGCAGGACATGGTGATGCGGCCCGATTACGTGGCGTCGCCCAACGACAACGTGATCATCGAGGGCATCGCCGGCAGCCCGACCTCCCTGGGCTTCGTGGGCTATGCCTTCTACCTGGAGAACCAGGACCGGGTGAGGGCCCTGGCCATCGACGGTGGCGACGGCTGCGTGGCCCCGACCGACGGGACCATCGCCGACGGCACCTACCCGTACTCCCGTCCCCTGTTCATCTACGTGAACCTGGAGGCGGCGATGCGGCCCGAGATCGCGGCCTTCGTGGACTACTACCTCTCGGCCGACGGGCTGGCGACCGTGTCCGAGACCGGCTACATCCCCCTGGCCGACTACGGCGCCGTTGTTGAGGCCTGGCAGAACCGGTAACCCCGGCCTGCCGGGAGAGCGCCCCTCCCCATCACAGCGCTCCTCCCCAAGGGTGGGGGGCCGGCTTCCCGGCCCCCCACCCCCCCGCAGAGACTGCTAGAAACCGGATGACAGTCGTGACCAGCGAAGCCACCACCCCCGCGATCGACCTCAGCGGCTCCCGGCCCCGCCTGCGACGGGAGCGGCGAGTGCGGCGCCTCTTCACCGGCGCGGCGATCACCTCGATCCTCATCAGCCTGCTCATCGTGGGCTCCCTGGTGGGCGAGGCCTGGAGCTTCCTCACCAAGATCGATCTCTCCAGCCTCTGGGACCTGGGCTGGTTCCCCCGGCGGGACATGTTCGACGTGAAGACCGTGGTGATGGGGACCTTGCTCATCGCCTTCATCGCTATGGTCGTCGCCACCCCGCTGGGGCTGGGGGCGGCCATCTACCTCTCCGAGTACGCCAATCCCCGGGCCCGCCGCTGGCTCAAGCCCATCCTCGAGGTGCTCGCCGGCATCCCCAGCGTGGTCCTCGGCTATTTCGCCCTCACCTGGATCAGCCCCAACATCGTCATGCGTCTCAACCCCCACGCCGGCGTGTTCAGCATGATGTCGGCGGGCATCGCGGTGGGCGTCCTGACTACCCCTCTGGTCGCCTCCGTCTCCGAGGACGCCATGCGGGCGGTGCCCCACGCCCTGCGCGAGGCCTCCTACGGGCTGGGAGCCAAGAAGGCCACCACGGTGACGCGGGTGGTCTTCCCCGCCGCCATTTCCGGGATCGTCGCCTCGCTTATCCTCGGCCTCTCCCGGGCGATCGGGGAGACCATGGTGGTGGCCATGGCGGCCGGGGCGGTGGGCGGCTCCCTCTTCCAGACGAACGTCTTCCAGCCGGGCCAGACGATGACCGCGGCCATGACCGCCCTGGCCATCGGCTCCGACCAGGTGGCCGGGTCGACCAACGCCTTCCAGAGCCTCTTCTTCCTGGGCCTGCTCCTCTTCCTGATGACCCTGGCCCTGAACCTGATCAGCGACCGCTTCGTGCGCCGGGTGCGGGAGAAGTACTGATGGTCGCCCGCACCGCCACCCCCACCACCAGCGACCTGGTGCGCCAGGCCATCCAGGGCCGCCGCTTCGGCTGGGGCGACTTCGCCTTCCCTGTGGCTCTGCTCCTCTCCCTTCTGCTCGCCCTGCTCTTCCTGGCCACGCTGCTGGTCGACATCTTCGTCAAGGCCTGGGAGGCGTTCGCCGGCCGCGGCCTCTCGGTGGTGACCAACCCACTCTCCCTGAACGCCGAGACCGCCGGGCTGTGGCAGAGCATCATGGGCTCGCTGGCGCTCACCGCGGTGGTGGCGGTGCTCGCCTTCCCCATCGGCATCGGGGCCGCCATCTACCTGGAGGAGTATGCCCGGGACAACCGCTTCACCCGGTTGATCAATACCAACATCCGCAACCTGGCCGGGGTGCCCTCCATCGTCTACGGGATCCTCGGGTTCACCATCTTCGTGCGCTTCGTCCGGGCGGTGGGAGCCGAGGGTGGGGTGTCGGGGAAGAACCTGATCGCCGGCGGGCTCACCCTGGCCGCCCTGGTGCTCCCCATCGTGATCATCACCACCGCCGAGGCGCTGCGAGCCGTCCCGGCCGCCATCCGCGAGGCCGGCTTCGGGGTGGGGGCCACCCGCTGGGAGGTGATCCGCTACCACGTGGTGCCCTACGCCGCCCCGGGGATCCTCACCGGCACCGTGCTCACCCTGGCCCGGGCCTTCGGGGAGACCGCCCCGCTCTTGCTGGTGGGGGCGGCCACCGGTTTCTTCACCCTGGGCAACGCCGGGTTCCTGGAGCGGGCCACCGGGCCCTACACCGCCCTGCCGGTGACCATCTTCTCCTGGGCCCGTCAGCCCGGGGCCGAGTTCCGGTCCCTGACCGCGGCGGCCATTGTGGTGCTGCTGGTGGTGCTGCTGACCGCCAACGCCGCCGCCGTCATCCTGCGCAACCGGTTCGAGCGGAAGTGGTGACATGAACGAGGAGCCTCAGGCAACGACAACCACGACCGGGGCCCTGCCCCTGGGCCCCGAGGAAGGACGCCCCACCCACGGCGTCTCCGTCGCCTCCGTGATCCGGGGGAACCGGCGGCCCGCCGAGACCGGCTCACCGGAGAGCATCATCTTCGACGTTCGGGGGCTGAGGGTCTTCTACGGCGACTTCCAGGCCGTGGCCGACGCCACCATGGCGATCCGGGAGCACGAGATCACCGCCCTCATCGGCCCCTCCGGGTGCGGGAAGACGACCGTGCTGCGCTGCTTCAACCGGATGAACGACCTCATCGATGTGGCTCGGGTCGAGGGCACCGTCAACTACCACGGGGTGGACATCTACGGGGGCGAAGTGGATCCGGTGGAGGTGCGGCGCCGCATCGGCATGGTCTTCCAGAAGCCCAATCCCTTCCCCAAATCGGTCTACGACAACATCGCCTTCGGTCCCCGCATCGCCGGTTACAAGGGGAACATGGACGACCTTGTCCAGGAGTCACTGATCCGGGCCGCTCTGTGGGATGAGGTCAAGGACAAGCTGCGCGACTCGGCTTACGCTCTTTCCGGCGGCCAGCAGCAGCGCCTGTGCATCGCCCGGGCCATCGCCACCAGCCCCGATGTGCTGCTCATGGACGAGCCCTGCTCCTCGCTGGACCCCATCGCCACCCTGCGCATCGAAGAGTTGATGATCCAGCTCACGCGCGACTACTCGATCATCATC
>CAYGYX010000102.1:0-2294 GCA_964354255.1 uncultured Acidimicrobiia bacterium
ACGGGGGAGGCGCGAGGCGGCCTGCCTGTAGAGAAGCCCGGAGTTGTGCGGGTGGTGGGGCCGCCTCGCGGAGGGGGAGTTCGAAGACCCCCCCTGGCCCTGGCGGGCCAGAGGTCGTCGTTGATCCGGAGGCGGGCCGAGAGTATGGTGCTGTCGCGTTGTAGCGGAAGCTACAGCGGGCTCCCCTCGGAGGACGGCTGGAGGTTCCCGATGACTTCCCCCATCAGGGTCGACAAGACGACAGACGACCGCATCACCCACGCGGCTCGGCTCATGGGCGTCAGCAAGAAGACGTTCGTTGCCGAAGCCGTGCGTGCCTACGTGGAGCAGAAAACCCCCGAGCTCGACGAAGGTATGCACCGTGTCGCCCAACTGCTGGCACCTTCGAGCATGGTGGTGAGCCCCAGCACTCTGAGCCAGCTGGCCGACCTCATCGAGAAGGCGCCACGGCCGACCAAGAAGCTGCGGGAGTTGAGCGATGGGTGATGCCGGATACGTACGTCGGCCACAGCCCGGCTAGACAGACCTGTGGCTTCGCCGGACTCGCGCGAGGTGACGATCCGCCAGCTCAGCGCGGCCGACGATCGGCGCCGCTTCGCCTGCGGGCAGGAGGACCTGGACCGCTACTTCCGTCAGTTCGCCGGTCAGCACGCTCGCCGGGGAATCGCACGCATCGATGTGGCCTGCCTCGAGGAAGAGATCATCGGCTATTCAGCATCGGCCCCCGGACACATCGAAGCCACCGACCTGCCGGCAGAACTCGCCCGGCGCCTTCCCCGATACCCGCTGCCAGTACTGCGACTGGCCCGGCTCGCCGTGGCGACAGGCCATCAGGGCCGCGGGGTGGGGTGGCTGCTCATCCGCAACGCCCTCCGGCAGGCCATGTCGCTCAGTGATCAGCACGGGTGCGTAGGCGTCGTTGTCGACGCCAAGTCGGAAGCCCTTGGGTACTACGCATCGTTCGGGTTCTCGGCCTTCGAGGCAGTAGCAGGCCAGATCGAAGGAGCGATGGGTCCCACCACGCCGTTGTTCCTCCCGATGAAGACAATTGAGCTGGGTCTCAGACACGGCTTGGACTCGTAGAAGGCACCTTCCCAGACCCCTGGTCATGGCCTAACCGGGCGTCCAAGCCGATCGACTTCCCCCCGCTGGGGCGGGGGAGAAATGAGCAATAGGGCCCTACGGCGCATCGGAGGAATGCCGATCTGTCTCCACTGTGGGGAGCACAGACGATGCGACTGGGTCCCTCGGCCCGCGGCTATCCTGGCCCTGGCCCTTGGGACGGCATCCCGCCCTCTTCGGGGTGCGGCTCCCGTGAGTCCTCCGCTCGTCGACCGATAGAAGCCTTCGTGCCTGCCAGTCCCCAGACCGCCCAGACGCCGGTCGCTTCCCGTTCCCACCTGGTCCTTCGGCTGCCCGCAGTGGCCGTTCTGCTGCGCCGGGCCGCCCCGGCGCTGCTGGAAGGGGTACTGATGCCGACCGGCCTGTTCTACCTGGGGCTGTGGCTGGGTGGGGTCTGGGGAGGCATCACCGCTGCCCTGGTCTGGTCCTACGCCGCCCTGGGCCGGCGCTTGCTGGTCGGCGGGGTGAGCGGCCTGCTGCTGCTGGCGGTGGCGACGCTGTCGGCGCGGGCGATCATCACCGGGCTGT
This sequence comes from uncultured Acidimicrobiia bacterium, assembly GCA_964354255.1. GTDB lineage: Bacteria > Actinomycetota > Acidimicrobiia > Spongiisociales > UBA11373 > VGBK01. The sequence continues at coordinate 1,651 of CAYGYX010000102.1, forward strand.
CGGGCAACTCCGACATGTACTTCATGCAACCGCTGGCCGGAGAGGCGGTCCTGGGCCTCGTCTTCCTCGCCTCCCTGCCGGCCGGGCGGTCGCTGGCCCATCGCCTCGCCGACGATTTCGTCTCCCTGGACGGCCTGGCTCCCGCCGCCCGCCTGCGACGGGTGTTCTACGGGATCACCGTGCTGTGGGCGGCCGTCTTCTTCTTCCTCGCCTTCTTCAGCTGGTGGCTGCTGGCCCACAACGGCACGGCCGCCTACGTCGGGTATCGCACCGCCGTCGCCGCCGGGGTGAAGGGGGCGGCGGTGGTCGCCTCCGTGCTGCTCTTCCGCGCCGGCCTGCGCCGCCACGGGGTGCGGGTGGCCTTCGGGCCGGCGGCCTAGACCTCGATCCGGTCGAGGCGGCGGACGGGACGCGCCGGCAGGGCCAGGGTCCCCGAAGCCTCCAGCAGACGGACCCCGGGCCGCCCCAGCCAGCGCCACAGGATCTCCGCTTCTTCGGCGTCACCCAGGTCGGCCGGGGCCTCGGGAGGCGCATCCGCAGAGCAGGCGGGCAGCGGCAGCAGAGGCGGGCGCGAGCCCGCCTCCCAGGCGGCCACCAGACGGCCCCGCTCGATGAGCGCCCCGCCGCCCTCGGGGTGCTCGGCG
>CAYGYX010000102.1:2394-3816 GCA_964354255.1 uncultured Acidimicrobiia bacterium
CGCCCGGGCCAGGGCGTGGTGGCGGTCGCGCACCCATCCCGCCTCCTCGAAGCGGCCCTCCCGGGCCAGGCCGGCCACCCGGGTGGCGAGGGGATCGAGCAGCAGCGCCGGTTCGCGCTCCACGCCTTCCAGCAGCCGCTCGACCACCGGGCGGTAGGCCGCCGGGTCGAGGTGCCCGTCGCAGGGGCAGAGCGCCACCCCCAGCTGGGCGGGGGCGCACGGGCCGCCGCGCCGCCCGGGGAGCCCCGAGCAGCGCCGCACCGGCACGGCATCCCAGATGGCCTCGGCCACCAGGCGGGCGGCGTTCTGGCCCCGGAAAGGCCCGAGGTGGAGCAGGCCCCCGGTGCGGTTGGAGCGCACCAGCGAGAGCCGGGGGAAGGCTTCGTCGGTGAGCCGGACCCAGTGCGGGGAGGGGCCGGGACGGGAGCGGCGGTTGTGGCGCGGGTTGTGGGCCAGGATGAGGCGCAGCTCGGCCACCTCGGCCTCCAGTTCGGTGGCGCACACCCGATGCTCGACCGCCGCCAGCTCCCGCAGCATCTGGTCGGCCCGGCGCCGGTCGTCCCCGTAGAAGTAGGCCCGCACCCTGGTGCGCAGGTTGGCCGCCTTGCCCACGTAGAAGACCTCGCCGGCCCGGTCGCGGAACAGGTACACCCCGGGGCGGCGGGGGAGGGAGTCGGCCAGGCGGATCTTGCCGTAGTGGGGGGAGCCCCGGGCGGTGGGCAACTGCAGCAGGTCCTCCAGGTGGGTGATGCCGAGGGTGCCGGCCCGCTCGAGGAGGCCCCAGAGCACGTGGGCGGTGGCCCGGGCATCCTCCAGGGCCCGATGGTTGGGGGTGACCGGGGACCGGAAGTGGGCGGCCAGCGAACCGAGGCGCAGGTCGCGCACCTCCGAACGGACGAGGCGCCGGGCCAGGGCGGCGGTGTCCACCGCCCGGTTGGGCAGCCGCCCGTAGCCGAGCCGCTCGGCGGCGGCGTTGAGGAAGGAGAGGTCGAAGCGCACGTTGTGGCCGACCACCACCGCCTCGCCGAGGAACTCGAGGAAGGAGGGCAGAGCGGTCTCGATGGCGGGGGCCTCGATCACCATGGCCTGGGTGATGCCGGTGAGCACGGTGATGAAGGCGGGGATCTCGCTGTGCGGGTTCACCAGGGTGTGGAACTCACCGTCGGGCTCGCCGCCGTGAAAGCGGAGGGCGCCGATCTCGGTGATGCCGCACCCGCTGGGTGACCCGCCGGTCGTCTCCAGGTCGACGACGCAGAAGGGGACCTCGGCCAGGGGGATACCCATGTCTTCGAAGCTGCGCTGCACCGCGAGGGCCACGGCCCGGACCCTAGAGCGAACAGGTGTTCGATGTCAACGACGGTCCCAAGCGGCCCCCTCCGCGAGGCGGCCCCCCGCTCGCACAACTGGGGGCTGGTCTACGGG
>CAYGYX010000103.1:0-3790 GCA_964354255.1 uncultured Acidimicrobiia bacterium
GGGGGGGGTGGGAGGGGTTTTAAGGGGGGGGGGGGGTGGGCGGGGGGGGGGGGTGGGGGCTGGGAGAGCCCGTGTAGTCGCCCTGGGCGGCTGGGTGGGGGCGCGGGCTAGCGGAGGGCGCCGGTCATGCCGGCGTCGGTGTAGGCCCTGCGGCGGGCTTCTGTGTGGACCAGCCGGGCCAGGGTGGGGTCCTGGAGGATGGGGTCGGTGGGGCTGAGGATGGCCGCGGCGGCTTCTTCGATGCGGCGGCTCATGCGGCGCAGCCAGGCGGTCTCGCTCAGGTCGACCCAGGGCCGTTCGATCACTTCGCCGGTGTCCAAGTCGGCGGTTTGGGTGCTGCCCAGGTGGCGGACGGTTCCCTGTTCCAGGTCGAGGGTCCAGCCTTGGCCGGCCGGCCAGCCGATGAAGGCAGGGGGTGGGCCCCGGCGGATGATCGCGTCGAGCAGGAACCAGGTGGTTACCGCGCCTTCGGGTGCGGGGGGGCGGGGTTTGATGTGGCCGGCGGCTACCCCGGCCGCATAGGCGCGGACCGACCACTCTTTGGCAAGGCGGCCGATGGTGGTGGGGGCGAAGTCCCGGGAGTAGGACGCTCGCCGGGAGTAGCGGGGCCAGGGGTGACCGACGTGGTGTTTGCCCAGATACTTGGCGATGTAGGCGGCGGCGTGGCGCTTACCCCGCACTGCCTGGATATCTAGGAAGCCGAGCCCGCGCCGCCAGGCGAGGGTCTGGACGCAGGGGCGGCGGCTTTCCGCCACGCAGCCGCCGGCCCGGTGGCAGGCTCTGGTGCAGTCGGGTCCGCAGCCCAGCACACAGCCGGGGGGCAGGCGGCGAGCCGAGCACTTGGGTAGGTAGGGGCCGAAGGTGAGGGCGTGCTGGTGGAGCCGGCCCCGCCGGGTGGGCTCTTTCAGCGCGTAGTACTCCAGGCGGGGCGCGTAGTGGCGGCGCACGTCCTCGACCCAGAGGCGGAACCTGCGGGTGACGTTGGCGCAATCGGCGGCTGAGTCGAGGCGGGCGCCGGTGTCGGTGGGCATGGTGATGGTGACGAACCGGGCGAAGGGTTCGCCGCGCCGGCCGAGGTGCTCGGTGAAACCCGCCTCGATCAGCTGGCCGTGGAGTTGGCGCAGACGCCGGCCACAACCCTGCTCTGACCAGCAACCACAGCGGACCTTGACCACGCCGGCCTCCCGGTCACCGGGCCCGGGCCCGCTGCGCAGGTAGCCGAGCAGAATCGGCCGGCGGCACTCAGTCGGCCGGAACCTCGCCGGGGCAGAAGCCGGCGCAACACCGACAGCAGGGACCGAATCCCGGGGGGAGGCCACGGCGCCGCCCAGGAGTGACTACGACGCCGCGGCCCGGCCGGCAGCCTGCTGCCGGCCACCCTCGGGCACCTGCCGCTCCCGGGCGGCACGCAGCAGCGTGGCCACCCGGTTGAGAGCGGCAGAATCCTCAACGTGCTCGGGCAGGTCCTGAGCGCGTCGAGACTTCAAGACGAAAGAAAGGATGCTCTGCTGGCCAAAGCAGGACACGGGCACTCCTGGTGCTCATGTCCCGACTGGCAAGCGCGCATCCCTTGGGGGAGCCGGCCCAGGACTCGGGACCTAGGTTGCCCCTACTATCTCACAATCATGTCATTTGGGGAAGAGGGTCTTCCGGCACAGGGTCGACCCCGCTCGCCACTGGAGAGCTTCGGGACACCCGCCCCCAGGTTCCGGCTCCACCGGGGCCAGCCGGCCGGACGGCAGTTGCGGAAGATACAGGACATCGTCGACCGTTACGGCCAGGCCCAGTTCTACGACTACGACCTGCTGGGTCGGCGCCTCTGCTACAAGTTGGCTGACCGTCTCCCCCCCATCTACGAGGCAGTGGTCGAGGACCCCAACCCCCTGGGCGGCGGCCGGGGAGCGCTGCTCCGCTGGGGGCGCAACGAGGTGCGTCTCTGGGTCCGCCGGGTCGGTGGCCCCAGCCGCCAGCCCCGGTCAGAAGCCCCCCACCGGCGGGCCCTGGGAAGCCTCAACCGGCCAGCGCCGCCCCAGGAGCAGGAAACGGGCGCCTAGGTGGGGCGAACACCGGGGAACGGGCGGTCACGGCGGGCGAATCTGCCCGGGGTCGAAAACGGGCCGGCATGGCGGGCCAAACCGGGCTTTCGGACCGGTGTGGGCCCGGAAGTTGCCATCTGTTCACCCATCCGATCGCCGATCCGCCGGCCTAGGCCGTCGATTCCGGGGTTTCGGGCCGGGTTAGGCCCGCCAGTTGATGCTGACCCGGTTGGGGTCGAACCGGTTGGCGTGTCCCGCCGAGGGGTGGACGGTGATCCGGTCGATGACGGCGCTGATGAGGGCTCGCCGCCAGGCGATGCTGCCCGCCTCCCAGGCTTGCCGGAGGGCGGTCTCGGATGAGGGGAGGTCGGCGAGGGGGCCGGCGTGCCGGTCGAGGACGCGCCGGGCGGCTTGTGCCCGCTCTTCGGCTTTGGTCCGGGCGGCCATCCATTCCCGGCGGGAGATCTCCCCGGCGGCGAACAGGGCGGCGGCCTGCTCTTTGCGGTCCTCGGCGTCGGCCAGGTCCCGCGCCGCCTGGGCCTGCTGGCGATCATCCCCGGCCAACTGACGGCGGGCTCGGGCCAGGCCGGGGCCGGCCAGGGCGTGGAGCACCGCCTCCCGCACCAGGGTGTCCAGCGGGGCGCTGATCACGGTGAGGTTGCCGCAGCCCGCCGCGCCGGGGCGGCGCACACAGGCGTAGCGTTCCCGCCGCCGGCCCTTGTCATGCTGCCAGGAAGCCCACAGGGGCCCCCCACAGTTGCCACAGCGGGCGATGCCGGTCAACAGGCGGCCACCGGGCCGGCCGGGAGGGGAGCCCTTGGGGAGCCGGGCCTGGAGGGTCTCCCAGGTCTGCCGGTCCAGGAGCGGCTCCCACCGGCCCTCGGCCACCACCTCCCCGTGGTAGGTGCGCAGCCCACACAGCCGGGGCGAGCGCAGAATCCCCTTGAGGGTGGGTCCCGACCAGCCGTGCCGGGCTTGCTGCGGGCTGGGGATGCCACGACGGTTCCAGTCCGCCGCGATCGCCGGGGTCGTCTCCCCGGCCAGGACCCGGCCCGCCGCCTCCCGGATCAGGGCAGCCTCATCCGGGTTCAGGGTGGCCTTGTCCGGCTGCCAGCCGAACGGCCGGTTAGCCCACCGGGCCACCCCCCGCCGGGCCGCCTGCTCCGCCTCCCGGGCCACCCGCTCCGCCTTACGCTCCGACTCCTGGGCAGCCACCGCCCCCAACAGCCTGGCCTTCAGCCGGCCGTCGGCGGTGGACAGGTCCGTGTCCCCCGACACATTCGCCAGGAGCACCCCCCGAGCATCGGCCAGGGCCATGAACGTCTCCAGTTCGGCCGGCCTTCTCACCAGCCGGTCCAGGTCCACACAGACCACCGCGTCAACCCGACCCGCCTCAATGTCGCCGAGCATCTGTTGGTAGGCGGGGCGGCGGCGGCCCGAATGGGCCGAGATCGAGTCGTCCCGGTACACCTCGGCCACCGGCCAACCCCGCTGGGCGGCCAACTTCCGGCACAACTCCACCTGCCGGGCAACCCCCAGCCCCTCCCCGGACTTGTCCAGGGAGATGCGGGCGTAGATCCCCGCCGCCTTCGGCGCACGCTCCATCAGGGCACCTCCCGGTGGGGAACCTACCACCTGGAGGTGTAACTATCAACTGCTCGGGTTGCCCAGGTCGGTGGGGCCGCCGTCGGCCCAGTGAACGAGGTGGTGGCTGTCGCACCAGCGGGCGGGGATGTCGCACCCGGGGTGGGTGC
>CAYGYX010000104.1:0-3530 GCA_964354255.1 uncultured Acidimicrobiia bacterium
TCGCCCGGGACCACGGGTACCGGCTGCCGACCTACTGGCCGAACGCGGCCAACAACATCGAGTCGATCCACCGCGGCAACCCCACCATCCTCGGCGTCCTGCAGAGCTTCGTCGACTCCCCCGTCCACCGAGTCCACGTGATGGGACAGGGATGGTTCGCCACCCACGAGGAGATCGGGGTGGGGGCCCACCTGGGCGACCGCGTCTGGACCATCCTCACCGCCACCGAAGGCACTAACACCCTGTTCCTCACCGGGGCGGTGTACGCCGACGGGAACGGCAACCGGCGCATGGACCTGGGGGAGGGCCTGCCCGGGGTCACCGTGACTGCCGGCAGCGGGTCCACCCTCACCAACGCCGGCGGCGGCTGGTCGCTGCCGGTGACGGCTGGTCGTTACCAGGTGTCGGCCTCGGGCGGATCCTTCGCCGGGGAATCCACCGTCGCCGTGTGGGTAGACCAGTTCAACGTCGAGGTCGACTTCATCTCCACCGCGGCGCGCGCCGCCCTGCCGAGGACCCAGGTGTACGCCTACGAGACCTGCGACGGCCGCAAGCCCACCATCCTCGGCACCGGCGCCCGGGATGTCATTGAGGGCACTTCGGGCGATGACGTCATCATCGGTGGTGCCGGCAACGACACTATCAACGGCGGCGGCGGCAACGACACGATCTGCGGCGGCCGGGGGAACGACACGCTGACCGGAGGGACCGGGAGCGACATCCTCATCGGGGGGAACGGCCTCTCCGACCGCTGCCGGGAGGGCGAGCGGACTTCGGGCTGCGAGTCGGCGTGACTCCCGCCGGCGGGGCCGGCGTGGGATTGCTCACCCGTCGCCCGGGAGCGGCACCCCATCCCGCTACAGGCCGACGCGGACTACCGTCATGGAGGCAATGGCCTCCCCGACCGGTCCCTGGCATCCCCTCTTCCGGCCCAACCCCGGCCTCTCGCCGGCAGCGGGCTCCAAGGGCCGCGGCCCGGAGCTGCCCTTCGGCCGGGCCGGGGCGCCCCCCGACGCGCAACCCTGGCCCTCCCGCACGGCGAGCCCAGCCGGCCTCTGGACGGACGTGCCGATACACCGGGCGAAGCGCGACATGAAGGTACGCCTACTGCGCATCGGGGGCCTGGTCGTGATGCTGGCCGGGGCGGCAGCCGTCGCGTATGTGGTGAACGCGGTGTGGATCAGCGGAGCCCGGGCCGACCGTGCCCAGCAGCAGCTGGCCGCCGACTTCGCCGCCGCGCAGGAAACCACCACCACCACCACCACGACCACTACTACCTTGGTCGAGGACGACGATCCCACCGTAGGATCCACCGTCCCCACGACCACCACCAATCCGGCAGACGACGTCTCCCGGCCGGACATCCACGTCGACCTCCCGCCCATCATCAGCGAGGACCCACCCCCGCCGACCGAGGCCCTGGGCCGCATCCTCATACCAGCGGCCGGGGTCGACTGGATCATGGTCGAGGGGGTGACCACCGAGGCCCTCAACGGGGGACCGGGCCACATGCCCGGCACCGCCCTGCCGGGCCAGCCGGGCAACGCCGTCGTCAGCGGACATCGAACCACCTACGGCGCCCCCTTCTTCAACATCGACGCCCTGCAACCGGGCGACACCATCCAGATCGAGACCCTCATCGGCGTGCACCTCTACGAGGTGGTCGAAGTGCGCATCGTCGCCCCCACCGACGTCTGGGTCACCAACCAGGTGGACGGCGCCTGGCTCACCCTGACCACCTGCAACCCGCGCTACAGCGCCCGCGAGCGGCTGATCGTCTTCGCCCGACTCGTCGACGGCCCCAACTACGAGGCCATCGCCACCACCCTGACCGGCAACGAGACCCCACCCCAGCCGCCGGCGGGGTGAGCAGCCTCCTCCTTCTCCCCTCGGCGGGAGAAGGCTGGGGAGGGGGCCAGGCCCAGCGCTTCGCCCGCGCCGCGCCGCGCCTGCGGCGCAGGGCGCGTTCCCCCTCCCATGGCAATGGGAGGAGGCGGAGGGGGAGGGCAAGCCCGCGGCTGAGCTGATGCGCGGTGTCACCCCCTCTGCTCGGGCCTGCCGGCCCTCGCGTCTCCCCCGGCGGAGCCGGGGGAGACGATAAGCCCACCCGATATCATGACCCCGGACAACGGAAGGACCGAGCGTGCCGGCCACCATCGTCGTCGGGGCCCAGTGGGGCGACGAGGGTAAGGGCAAGATCGCCAACCTGCTCGCCCGGGAGGCGGACATGGTGGTCCGCTATCAGGGGGGCAACAACGCCGGCCACACCGTGGTGATCGGCAACGAGACCTTCGCCCTCAGCCTCATCCCCAGCGGCGTCATCTACCCCGAGGTGGTCCCGGTCATCGGCAACGGCTGCGTGGTCGACCCGGCGGTGCTCCTCGCCGAGATGGACGCCCTGCGCAAGCGCGGCGTCGACCCCTCCCACTTGCGCCTGTCGGGGAACGCCCACCTGATCATGCCCTACCACCGCAAGCTGGACGCGCTGCGGGAGCGCTTCCTGGGCCGGCAGCGCATCGGCACCACCAAGCGGGGCATCGGCCCGGCCTATCAGGACAAGTTCTCTCGCCTCGGCATCCGGGTGCAGGACCTGTTCGACCCCAAGATCTTCCGCGACAAGGTCGAGGTGGTCCTCAAGGAGAAGAACCGCATCCTCACCAAGGTCTTCAACCACCTGCCCATGGACCCGGGGGAGATCGTCGAGGAGTACCTGGGTTACGGCGCCCGGCTGCTGCCCCACGTGGCCGACACCTCCCTGCTCGTCTGGGAGGCGATCCGGGCGGGGCGCAACGTCATCTTCGAGGGGGCGCAGGGCGTCCTGCTCGACATCGACCACGGCACCTACCCCTTCGTCACCTCATCGAACCCGGTGGCGGGCGGGGCCCTCACCGGCGCCGGCGTCGGCCCCCGGGACATCGACCGGGTCCTGGGCATCACCAAGGCCTACGTCTCCCGGGTGGGCAGTGGGCCGTTCCCCACAGAACTGCACGACGAAGTCGGCGAGCAGATGGTGCAGATCGGCGGGGAGTACGGCACCGTCACCGGCCGGCGGCGTCGCTGCGGCTGGCTGGACTCGGTGGCCTTGCGCTACGCCGTGCGGGTGAGCGGCATCACCGAGCTGGCGCTCATGAAGCTGGACGTGCTGTCGGCCTTCCCCACCGTGCGCATCGCCGTTGGTTACTCCTCACTCGGAGAGCGCTACGACGAGTTCCCCCGCCAGCAACGGGTCCTCTACAACTGCTCTCCCATCTACGAGGACCTGCCCGGGTGGAGAACCGACATCACCGAGGTGCGCCGCCTGGCGGACCTGCCCAAGGCCGCCCGGGCCTACGTCGAGCGGGTGGAGCAGCTGGCCGGGGCCCCGGTGACCATCGTCTCGGTGGGCCCCGAGCGGAGCGCCACCTTCCTGCGCCAGTGAGCCGGCCGACCCAGGAGGCGTCGAGATGATCGAGCGCTACTGCCTGCCCGAGATGGGGGCGGTGTGGAGCGAGGAGCACCGCCTCGCCCTCTGGCAGGAGATCGAAACCCTC
>CAYGYX010000105.1:0-3402 GCA_964354255.1 uncultured Acidimicrobiia bacterium
GGATGCCCTCACCCCCCGCCCTCTCCCGCTGGCGCGGGAGAGGGGGCCGGGGCTGGGCAGCAGCCGTGGGGAGGGGGAAGGCTCTCTGAGGCGCGGGGGCGGGGGAGGGGTGGCTGTCTGCCTCCCCCGTGGGGACGGGGGAGGCGCGGCCGACGCAGTCGGCCGCGGAGGGGGAGAACCCCGTCTTCCCCCTCTGGGTTCGGCCCTTCGGGTCCCCCCTCTTGGCACCAGTGGGGGGGCGGAGGGGGAGGGCGTCGACATCTCCCCGCACCCGCCGGGGAGAAGGACCAGCCCCCTCCGTGCCGGGCTGCGCCCGGCACGGAGCTCGCGCTGTCGCGGGAGAGGTGATTGTTCTCCCTCGGCCGGCTGCGCCCGTCGCGCTCCCTGTCCCGCCACCTTCTCGGCGAAACCAGGCGGGGGAGAAGCCTTAGAATGCTCCCCTCATGATCGAACACGAATCCGGCCCCATTCCCATCCGACCCCAGCGTTTCTCGGCCGGCCGGCGGGTGCTGGTGGTGGTGGTGCTGGTGCTGGTGGCGCTGCTGTTCAGCCTGCGCGGCCTGGCCAACTTCTGGACGGACTACCTGTGGTTCGACTCGGTGGGCTTCGCCGGGGTGTGGCGAACCTTGCTGTTCACCAAGATCGTGCTGGCTGTGATCGGGATCGCGGTCGCGTTCGGCCTGATGCTCGCCAACTTGTGGCTGGCCAGCCGGGTCAGCCCCGCACTGGGCGAGCCGGGGCCGGGGGAGGAGATCGTCCTCCGCTACCGGCGCTGGATGCGCTCACGCGGCTGGTGGGTGCTGCTCGGAGTGTCCGGCTTCTTCGGCCTGGTGCTCGGCCTCGGGGCGGCGGGATGGTGGGAGGACTGGCTGCTCTTGGTCAACCACCAGTCGTTCGGGGTGGCCGACCCGGCGTTCAACCGTGACGTCGGCTTCTACGTGTTCCAGGTGCCGTTCTGGCGCGACTTGCTCGGTTGGGCTTTCCAGTTCGTGATCGTGACGCTGCTGGTGGTGACCGCCTTCCACTACCTGAGCGGCAACATCCGGGTGCACTCCCGGGGGCTGCGGGCGGCGCCGGGGGTGAAGGTGCACCTCTCGGTGCTGCTGGCGGTGCTCGCCGTGCTCAAGGCGCTGGGGTACTGGCTGGACCAGTTCGACCTGCTCTACAGCGGGCGGGGGGCCGTGGTCGGGGCCTCCTACACCGACATCCACGCCCGGCTCCCGGCCCTGCGCCTGCTGTTCTTCATCTCCCTGTTCGCCGCCCTCCTGCTGCTGGTGGGCATCCGGATGCGAGGCTGGATCCTGCCGGCGACGGCGGTCGGGCTGTGGCTGGTGACCTCCATCGCCCTGGGCGGCATCTGGCCGGCCGCGGTGCAGCGCTTCTCGGTGCAGCCCGACGAGATCAACAAGGAGCTGCCCTACATCCAGCGGAATATCGAGTTCACCCGCGACGCCTTCGGCTTAGGCAGCGTGGAGGTGCGCGACTTCGCCGCCGACGAGACGCTCGACGCCGACGACCTCCTGGCCAACTCACCGACCATCGACAACGTGCGCCTGTGGGACCCCACCGTCCTGCTCACCACCTATCGCCAGCTGCAGGAGCTGCGGCCCTTCTACCAGTTCTACGACGTCGACGTGGACCGCTACCCGTTGGACGGCCAGATCACCCAGGTGATGCTGGCCTCCCGCGAGCTAGATGAGGCCGACCTGCCCGGTTCGGGCTGGGTGAACCGCCACCTGGTGTTCACCCACGGCTTCGGGGCGGTGGTCAGCCCGGCCAACAGCGTCACCCGCGAAGGTCAGCCCGCCTTCCTGGTCAAGGACATCACCCCTCCCGCCGGCATCGACGACGTGCTCGACATCACCCAGCCCCGGATCTACTTTGGGGAGGCGGTCAGCTCGAGCAACTTCGTCGTCGTCGGCACCAAGGAGCAGGAGGTCGACTACCCCCTGGAGTCAAGCGAGGGCGAGGCCACCTTCGCCTTCAACTCCTACGACGGCGAAGGCGGCATCCGCATGGGGTCGTTCTTCCGGCGGGCCGCCTTTGCCCTGCGCTTCGCCGACCTGAACACGCTGATCAGCGGCCAGATCACCGGGGACAGCCGGATCTTGATGGTGCGCAACATCCGCGACGTCGTCGAGAAGGCGGCCCCGTTCCTGCACGCCGACGCCGACCCCTACACCGTCATCGTCGACGGCCGCCTGGTGTGGGTCATCGACCTCTACACCACCACCGACCGCTACCCCTACTCGACCCCGGCCTCCACCGGCCGGCTCAACGCCGCCCGTTCCGACCTGCCCGACGACTTCAACTACATCCGCAATTCGGTGAAGGCCACCGTCGACGCCTACGACGGCACGGTGACCTTCTACATGGTGGACGAGACCGACCCGCTGCTGCGCACCTACCGGGGCATCTTCCCCAGCCTGTTCACCCCGATGGCGGAGATGCCGGTGACGCTGCGCGAGCACCTGCGCTACCCGGAGGACCTCCTCCGGGTGCAGGGCGACATGTACCAGCTGTACCACGTCACCGACCCGCGGGTGTTCTTCAACAACACCCTGGCCTGGCAGATCGCTCGCGACCCGTCGACCACCCCCCTCGAGGCCTTCCGCGTGGCCTACACGGCCGACAACCGGCCGCTGGTGCCCTACTACCTGCTGATGCGCCTACCCGACGAGGAGGACCTCTCCTACCTGGCGCTCCAGTCGTTCACCGCCGCCGCCCGCCCCAACATGGTGTCGTTCCTGGTGGCCAAGAGCGACCCGGAGGAGTACGGGGAGCTGGTCAGCTTCCAGCTGCCGCAGGGGTCCTTCGTCGACGGGCCCGGCCAGGTGGGGGCCCGCATCAACCAGGATGCCGAGGTCTCCAAGGAGTTCACCCTGCTCGGGCAGGAGGGCTCCGAGGTGGTGCAGGGCAACATGCTGGTGGTGCCCATCGAGGAGTCGATCCTCTACGTGCAGCCCATCTACATCAGCGCCCGCCAGGAAGGCGGGGGCCTGAACACGACCGCCGTGCCCGAGTTCAAACGGGTGGTGGTGGTGTTCGGCAACCAGATCATCATGCGGGAGACCCTGGCCGAGGCCCTCGCCGAGGTGTTCGGGGAGGGGACCGCCCCGACCACCACCACTACTACCTCGACGACCATCCCCGGTGGCGGGGGAGAGGTGAGCGATGAGGTGCGGGACCTGCTCAACCAGGCGCAAGCGGCCTTCATCGAGGCCGACACCGCCTTGCGCAGCGGGGACCTGGCCGGCTATGCCGAGAAGGTGGCCGAGGCGCAGGCGCTGATCGCCGAGGCGGTGGACCTGCTGGGAGGGTGAGTGTCTCTCCCCCGCGACAGCGGGGGAGATGCCCGAAGGGCAGAGGGGGCAGGTCGCGTGTTTCCCAGACCCGACGCGT
>CAYGYX010000106.1:0-3286 GCA_964354255.1 uncultured Acidimicrobiia bacterium
TGCCCAGCAGCCACTCCGCCGCCATCACCACCTTGTTCGCCCAGTCCGGGTCGCCCGTAATGCGCCACGCTCGGGCGGCGGCATCGGCCATGGCCGCCGCTTCCACCGGCTGCTGGTCGAAGCCGGGCCGGGGCTCGCCTTCCTCCCAGCCTGCGGTGGGCGTGAAGCTGAAGTGCCCCCCCGAGGTTTCGACCTCGACCAGCCACGCCAGCAGGCGGAGACCGTCGTCGAGCATCGAGCGGTCCCCGAGGGCAAGGCCGGCAGCCAGCAGCGCCTCGGGGAGGCGGGCGTTGTCATAGGCGAGTCGCTTCTCCGGCCAGGGCCAGCTCCCCGGTGACGGTCTCGGAAGCCGGCGAGCCACCCCCTGGAGCAGCCCGGCGAAGTGGGGGTCCGAGAGGTCGGAGGCTAGAGCCTCCACGAAGCCCAGGGTGGCGAAGGCGTTGGCCCGGGGGGAACTCCAGTGCAGATCGGGGGTGTGCCGGAGAAAGCCGGCACCCAGCTCCCGAAGCCACGGCTGTGAGGCGAGCCGAGTGGCCGTCCCCAGGGCCCACAGCGCCCGACCCTGGCTGTCCTCGGAGCCCACGGCATCCGTGAAACGCCGGTCGAACGAAAGCCGGTTGTGGAAACTGCCGTCCGGGCGACGGGCGTGGTCGAGGAACCCGGCATAGGTGAGCGATGCCCGCACCAGTCCTGGTTCCGGGTCGGGCTGGCGGCACACGGCTATCAAGGCTCGGGCGACGTCGTCGGTGGTGTAGCCGCGATCGCGCGAAGGCAGCAGGTGGCGGGCGTGTTCAAACAGGCCGGTGTCATCGGTGAGCCCGAGCAGGTGGGCGAACGACGGCTCAGGGAGCGTCACGCCGGCCTCGACCGTTCTCGCTTTGACCGGTCCCGGGCAGCCACCGTTCGGAAGGTTTCGTCGTAGGTCCGGGCAACGGTCTCCCAGGCCAACACCGGAGTCAGCTGGCGGGCGGCCTCGGCAGCGGCGGCGACAGCCTGCGGATCCTCGAGCAAGGACAGCAGTCCCTCGGCGATCGAGTCGGGATCCTTGTGCCGCACCACCCGCCCGGCCCCTCCGGCGAGCAGCTCCACGGCATGGGGAAAGGAGGTGGCAACAACGGGTTTGCCGGCGGCGATGGCCTCCACCAGCACCCCGGAGGCCACCTGGTCCCGGGAGTCGTAGGGAAGCAAGACGATGTTGGCGGAACTGACGACCTTCGCCAGCTCCGGGACGCTGAGATAGCCGCCCTGGATGCGCACCATGTCTTCCAGGCTGTTATCTGCCACCAGAGCGCGGAGCCGATTCCGGTAGGCCTCGCCCTCCCGGCGAAGCACTGCCGGGTGGGTCTCGCCCTGTACTAGGTACCGAGGCTGGGGACGCAGATGACGGAGCCGGTCCATCGCCAGGATCCCCCACTCGATGCCCTTGCCCGGTCCCAACAGGCCCCAGGTCAACACCAGAGGCCGCGGGCCCGGCGACACCAGAGGCTCGGCGAAGACGTGAGCGCCATGCGGAATGACCGTCAGTTTGGACGGGTCGACCCAGTAACCCTCGATCAGGAACCGCCGAGCGGCAGTGCTTATCAGCACTGCGACCGCCGAACGCTCAACGAGGCTCTCGAGAATGACCCGCTGCCGTGGCGTCGGCTCGATCGGGACGCTGTGGATGACTATCACGACCGGGATGGTGACCGCTTTCAGCAGGTCAAGCAGGGCAATCCCGTCGTCGGCGCCGTAGATGCCGTACTCGTGCTGGATCACCAGGACGTCGTAGTCGACGGAGACCGCGGCCACGATATCGACCCACCCGGGCGCCCCAGGTACGACCCGGGCAACGGCCGAATCGCCCTCGACCTCGGGGCTGTCGCCGTAGGCCGCCACCCCGACCACGCCCATGCCCAAGGAGGTCCCCCGATGGGCGGTGAGCCCTCCCATCAGCGCCTCGGTGAAGGTGGCCAGACCACAGATAGTCGGCGGGTAGGTGCTCAGGAAGAGCACCCGCGGCTCCTGGCGGTCCTGCGTCGCCTGGTCGCCCTGCACCGGGCCCATGGTGATCATCGAGCATTCTCTCCAGGAAGTTGCGGTACGGGAACTGCCCCGCACACCGAAGAGGCGCAACGGGGGAAAAAGCGCCGCAACGGCATCGGCACCCCTCCCGACGGACTCCGCCTCTCACACTCATTCAAGTCGGAAACCCCCCTTACCCCTCCAGGAGGTTCAGCCGTCGTGCCTCGCGGTGGGCCAGTCAGGGTTCGCTGAACGAACGCAGAGGGCCCCAGTGTCGGGGGTGGGGTACGTATTCGCCTCGGCGGATCATGGCGCAGTAGGGGCGGGAGAGCCCGGTGGCGTCGGCGATCTGCTGGGGGCTTCGCTGTTGAAGGCCAGGGAGGATGTCCCCCACCCCAGACACTGGGAAGCCTTGCGGCTGGGCCGCGAGGCCGGTCAGGGGTGACTAGAGGCCGTGACAGGTGATCTTCGGACAGACCTCAGCTGCACCTGACCTGGGGGTCTGGGGTTCGGCACCAGTCCCACGCGGCCGGGTGGGAGCAGGCGACCAGGCGTTCTGATCGGTCAGCAGGTCACCGGCCCGATCGGGCTGGCTCCTCCTCCTACCCGGCGACCGCGGCGGCGATGCGTTCGTACGCTCGGGCGGTCAGCTCGCAGGCCTCGATGGTCTCCGGGTCGTTGCGGGGGTCCGAGGCCCGGACTCGCCACCGCTCCACTCCAGCTATAGCGGCGGCCCGGGCCGGGGCGGCGCCGGCATCGCCGGGCCTGATGCCGGCTTCAGCGGTCGGGGCCAGCACCAGCCGCCTGATTTCCTCCCGCTCCTCGTCTGCGAACGCCGACCCGATCGTGGCCAGATGCAGAAGCCGCAGATCGCCCAGCTCGGGAGCGGCCGCTTCGATCCGCTCCACCCGGTCGTCGAGCCAGCGGGAGAGGTCGCCGGCGCCCCCCGCCAGTTGGCGGGCGACCCGTTGCAGCCCGGCCAGCACGGCCCGCGACTGGAGGATGCGGGCGCGAGGAAGGAACCGCTCGACGAGCAGGCTGCGCAACTCGGTGATCCCGGAGGCTTCCACCATCGCCGCCGCCAGGCCGGGCGAACCGGAGATCGCCCCGGAACGGATCCGGTCGATGGCGAAGCGGACGCCAAAGAGCCCCATCCGCCGCAGCAGCGCGTGGCGGATCTCCATGGTGAGCGGCCCCACCCCGGCGGCGACGAACCGGTCGGCCGTGATCAGCATGCCCTCGAGGGTGGGTTGGTCGGCGGCGGCGAGGGCATGGAGCGCCC
>CAYGYX010000107.1:0-3280 GCA_964354255.1 uncultured Acidimicrobiia bacterium
GCCCGTCACACATGCCGTTCGGGTTGCCGTGTCCGGGTTCGGCACACAGCTATACCCCGCAAAAGGGGGGCGGGGCTGGGGGCGGGGCGGGAGGCGGACGCATACCCCACTGCCGCAAGGTGTTAGGGTCGCGCTCAGGTGCACGGTGGTGCGCCGCCCCCGCGGCGCACCGAAGCGGATTGGAGACCTATGCCCACGTTCCTGATCAAGGCGACCTACACAGCCGAAGGCACGCGCGGGCTGCTCAAGGACGGCGGCACCGGCCGCCAGGAGGCCATCGAGGCCCTCATCACCAGCCGGGGCGGGGAACTGAAGGCCTTCTATTACGCCTTCGGCGACGACGACCTCTACATCATCGCCACCCTGCCCGCCAACAGCGACCTGGCCGCCGTCTCCCTGGCAATCAACTCGACTGCCGGGGCCAGGGTGAAGGCTCACACCCTGCTCGACGCCAGCGAGATCGACGAGGCCGTGCGCAAGGCCGTCCGCTACCGCCCGCCCGGCACCTGAGGCACTGCCCCAGGGCAGGCCGGCCCGCTACTGGTAGCTGACGTACACCACCGGGGGGTCCAGTTCGAGCACCTGCTCGGGGGTGGCCATCGGCGCGTCCTCGTCGTAGAAGTTCTTCCAGCCCCAGAACCAACCGGCGCCCTCCGTGCCGGCGGTGACCGCCGCCCACGTCTCGTACTTGTCGTCGAGGCTTCCCTGCCCATCCATCTGGATCACCACCGCCAGCTCCGGCGGGATGACGACCTGCTCCCGGTCGGGGAGCATGGAGAGCCGGAACTGGTGGAGGAGCAGCATCTTCTGCGGCAGCCGCTCCTCGCGGACGAGGCCGGCCAGCCAGTCCGACACCTCGTTGACCTCGGCGGCCGGCACGCTGCCGTACTGCTGCAGGTGGAACTGGTCGGGCCCGAGGCGCCACTCCGGGTCCAGGGCCAGGCCGACGTAGGGGAGGCGGAGGAACTCCTCGTAGAGGCGAGCCTGGGTGAGGAAGTCGGTGCGGCCCGGCTGCAGGTCGAGGAGCACATACAGCCCCCCGGCGCCGGCGGCCTCGATCAGCGGGCGCAGGTCGTCGAGGGGGGTCTCGTTGGAGTAGTTGCCATCGGCCCCGGCCCGGGCGTCGGCCACCGTGGCAATGATCTCGAAGGCGGGGACTATCACCAGCCCCTCTTCGCCGTATTGAAGGGCAATGGGGCGGATGCGCTCCACTGCCTCCGGCGGCCCTTGCTCCCCCAGCGCCCCCAGTTCGGCCGCCCAGGCGTGGCCGTAGAGGGCCACCAGCCGCCGCCCCGGGAACAGCAGGTAGCCACCGCCCGGCAGCTCCTCCCCTTCGAGCAGCAACGGCACCTGCCAGGAGGCGTCGGCGGTGATCTCCCCCACCAGGTGCACCCGCTCCAGCCCCGCCGGGGCGGAGCGCAGCGCCCGCCCCACTTCCGGGAGGCGCCGCAGGTCGGTGCCGTCCACCAGCGCCATCAAGCCTCCTGAGGACATGGCAGCCGCCGCCGCGGCCAGTGCCAGCTCGGGCTCCCCGGCCTCCACCAGCCAGGCCACCCCCCTCTCCCCGGTCCCGGCCAGCACCACGGGCAGCGGCTCGGCCGGGGGCGGGGACTCATCGCCGGAGGGCACCGTCGTCGAAGTGCCGGTGGCGGTCGTGGTGGTCGAGGGGGGTGGAGGAGGCTCGAGCGCGCTGCCCTCGGCCATCGCCTGCACCGCCACGGCCACGGTCGACGGCCCGCCCTCCTCGGGGAGAGCGAGGGCGCTGCCCCCGACCACCTGCCGGCCGACCTCCTCGGCGAGGCGTTCCAGGTTCCCGCTCAGCGTCTCGAGCTCGGTGCCTTCGGGCAGCCCTCCCACCTCGACGTCGTTGCCCACCAGCCACACCCGCTGGGGGATGAGGCGCGCCAGCTCGGTTGCGAGGGCCGGAGTGGCCGCGGAACGCCCGAAGAGCAGGGGGCCGTCCAGGGCCGCCGCCAGGCGGGCGGCCAGGGCTACCCGATCAAGGTCGGCCGTGGAGACCAACACCACGTCCGCGGCGCACTCGTACACCTCGGAGGAGAAGGCGACGGCCGTCGCCACCGGATTGGCGCCGGAGAGGCGCCGCACCTCATTGCCCCCACTGCCGGCAACGGGCAGCAGCGTCGTCGAGGCACAGAGCACCGGGGCCGGCTCGGTGGTGGTGGTCGTGGTCGCCGCCGTGGTGGTGCTGCTCACCGTCCCTCCCGGGACCCCGTCGCCGACGGAGCAGGCGGCGGCCAGCAGGGCGGCCACTGCCAGGACAACGTATCGGCGCATCGAACCTCCCGGCGGTCGGGGCGAGGCTACCCGGCGTCTCCGGCAACGGGGAGGGCCGCAGTCGCCCGCGGCGCGACGGAGGCCCCCCGGTCATACGCTAGGTTGGCTCCCGCAAGCACGCCGCGGCGCCCGCGCCGGGGCCCCCTGAGGTCCCACCACCGGGCGGCCCGGCCGCAGGTTCGAGCCATCAACGGGGGTCTCCCGGCAGGAGACGCGGGAAGGAAGGTGGGCGTGACCGATTATGCGACCCTGATCGGCATCGTCATCGGCGTCAGCCTGTTAGGGCTGGTCGTAGCCGCGCTGCTCGCCATGTGGGTGCTACGCCGCGACCGGGGCAGCGAGGCGATGCAGAAGATCTCGAGTGCCATCCGCCAGGGTGCCGAGGCGTTCCTGCGGCGGCAGAACCGAACGATCGCGGTGCTGGCGGTAGTGGTCGCGGGCCTGATCTTCCTCGGCTACGGGGTGCTCAGGAACCACCGCGACTTCGACCCCGTGGGGTCGTCGCTGGAAATGGCGATGTGGATCACCATCTCCTTCCTGTTCGGCGCCGCCTGCTCGATGTTCGCCGGTTACGTGGGGATGTGGATCTCCATCCGCAGCAACTCCCGCACCGCCCATGCGGCTCTCTCGAGCATCAACAAGGCCCTCCGCATCGCCCTGCGCGGCGGGGCGGTCTCCGGCCTGCTGGTGGTGGCGATGAGCCTGCTCGGCGTCGCCGGCCTCTACGCCCTGGTCAACGCCTTCGGCAGCATCAACGAGCCGGGGGACATCCCCCTGCTCATCGTCGGTTACGGCTTCGGGGCCTCCTTCGTGGCGCTTTTCGCCCAGCTGGGCGGCGGGATCTACACCAAGGCGGCCGACGTCGGCGCCGACCTGGTGGGCAAGGTCGAGGCGGGCATCCCCGAGGACGATCCCCGCAACCCGGCGGTGATCGCCGACCTGGTGGGCGACAACGTCGGCGACTGCGCCGGCCGCGGCGCCGACC
>CAYGYX010000108.1:0-3179 GCA_964354255.1 uncultured Acidimicrobiia bacterium
GGCTCTGACCCGGGTAGGCACCCCGACCGGGCGCTGCTCAGGCCGTCCCGGCGGGCAGGGTTACCGCCCCGCTCTCGACCAGGGCCACCACCTCGTCGCGGCCGTAGCCGGCCAGTTCCAGGATCTCGTACAGGTGCTGGCCGTGGAGCGGCGGCGGGCGGCGGACGGTGGCGGGCGTCCGAGACAGCTTCCAGGGCACGCCGATCAGCCTTAGGGGCCCGATCGGGCTGTCGACCTCGACGACCATCTCGGTGTGCCGCACCTGGGGATCGGAGAAGGCCCTCTCGAAGGTGTTGACCGGGGCGCAGAACAGGTCCTCGGCGCGCATCAGCGCCACCCACTCGCCCGTGGTCTTGGCCTGCAGGGCCGCCTCGAGCGTCGCCTCGAACTCCTCGCGATTGGCCTCCCGGGCCCAGTACTCGTTGTAGCGGGGATCCTTGCTCAGGTCGGGGATGCCCAGGATCCGGGAGTACTGGGCGAGCTGGCGGCCGCTGGAGAGGGCGATGTACCCATCCTTGGTGGCAAAGAAGCCGTAGGGCGCGGGGATGTAGGCCAGCCCGTGCCCCGGGGTCCGGCGCCGCATCTCTCCCGCCCGGGTGTTGAGGAAGTGGACCGCCTGCTCCGACTGGGCAGCGATGGCACTCTCCAGCAGCGACACCGCCACCCGCTGGCCCTCTCCGGTCAGCGCCCGATGCACCAGGGCGGCAAGTACCCCGATCGCCCCGTTCATCCCTCCCATGACATCGGTGATCGACATGCCCACCGGCACCGGGCGCCCCTCGGCGTCGGCGTTCATGGCCCCGAAGCCGGCCACTGCCTGGGCCAGGATGTCCTGGCCGGGGAGGTCGACGTAGGGACCGGACTGGCCGTAGCCGGACGCCGAGGCGTAGATGACGGACGGGTTGATCGCCCGGCAAGCGTCGTAGCCCAGGCCGAGGCGCTCCATGACCCCGGGGCGGAAGTTCTCGTAGACCACGTCGCTGATCCCGACCAGGCGGTGGGCAACCTCCCGGCCCTGCTCCGACTTGAGGTCGATGGCGATGCTGCGCTTGTTCCGGTTGGCCGCCAGGAAGCCGGCGGTGTAGAACCGGGAGTCCTCCGGGTCCTTGCCGTAGAGGAAGCGCGACCCGTACCTCTCGTCCGGCCGCCCGTCGGGGGTCAGCGCCTGTGCCCGCTCGACCTTGAGGACGTCTGCCCCGAAGTCGGCCAGGATCTGGGTCCCGTACGGGCCCTGCATCCGCTCGGTGAAATCGAGGACCCGGATCCCGGCGAGGGGGCCCGGGGCGGAGTCGACAGCGCGTGCTTCGGTCATCATGACGGGCAGTATGCTCCCCCCGCCCGGGATCATCAAAAGAGCCCGGGCGGTGGCATCCCTCTATCAGAGGACCCGCCGAGATCGGCGCGCGGGGCTCGGCGGAGGGCGGCACGGAGGGCGTCGTTCATGCACGCGGCAGCGGTGTGCGGCAACTCAACCACGAGGCAGGCCCGCGGGCCCAGGCCGGCGACCGCCCTCGCCTCCCAAGGCAACGGCCGGTGATCGAATCACCCGTCCCGTCTCGCAGGATTCGCTCCCGGTGGGTGGTGGCCACCGTCATGCTCTCGATGACCCTGGGCTCTTTGCCCATCTTCCTGCTCGGGGCCTTCTCCCCCGACATCCAAGAGGCGCTCGACCTGAGCGAGGTCCGCTTCGGCGCCGTCTTCGCCGCCTACTTCGTGGCCGCCATGCTCCTCTCCT
Source organism: uncultured Acidimicrobiia bacterium (assembly GCA_964354255.1). Taxonomy (GTDB): domain Bacteria; phylum Actinomycetota; class Acidimicrobiia; order Spongiisociales; family UBA11373; genus VGBK01. Next base: position 1,736 of record CAYGYX010000108.1, read on the forward strand.
TCCCCGCCGGCCAGCTGGGGGAGACGCGCGGCCCGGCCTGGACCATGTCGGTGGCCGCCGTCGGGGTCGCCGCCTCCCTGCTCGGCGTGGGCCTGGCGCGCACCGGTATCCACCTGGCCATCGCCATCCTCATCGGCGGGATCGCCAACACCCTGACCCAGCCGGCGGGCAACCTGGCCCTCGCTCGGGCGCTGCCGACGCGCCGGCTCGGGCTCGCCTTCGCCCTGAAGCAGTCGTCCATTCCCATCGCGTCGATGATCGGGGGGCTGGCCGTGCCCACCTTCGGCCTCCTCCTGGGCTGGCGGTGGACCATCGCCCTGTGTGCCCTGCTCGCCGCTGGGGTGCTGGTCATGGCCCGGGTGACCATCCCCGCCGAGGGCCGTGTGTCCCGCCGGGCGGCACGGCGCGGCGCGGCTCCGCTGCGCCCGCTCCTCCCGCTGACCGTGGCCGGGGTCTGTGGTGCCGCTGCCAGCACCGGCATGATCGCCTTCTTCGTGGATTCGGCCCAGACCGGCGGCGTCGGCAAGGCGGCGGCGGGCATCTGGTTCGCCTGCGCCGGGATGGCCGCCATCGCCGGCCGCTTCTTGGGGGCCTGGCTGGCCGACGGCTGGAGGCGCCGTCCCCCCCTCTCCCTGTGCCTGGCCGCCTTCTTCGGGCTCGGAGCCGTGGGCTACCTGCTGCTTGGCTTCGCCGACTCCTGGCCCCTGCGGGTCGCCGCGACCTTCCCGGCCTTCGTGGCCGGCTGGGGCTGGCAGGGGATGTTCCACCACGAGACTGTGCAGCTGAGCCCGTCGGCCCCGGCCCGGGCCACGGGGGTGACCCAGACGGGGCTCTCCATAGGGGCCGTCGTCGGCCCGACTACCTTCGGCGCCGTCGTCGAGGCCGCTTCGTTCCGAGCGGCGTGGATCGTCGCCGGGGCGATGATGGCCGCGGCGGGCGTGGTGGTGCTCTTCTCTCCCCGACCCGAGCGCGCGGTGACTCCGGATACCCCGCCCGCCCGGGTGATCCCATGAGCCCGGCCGGAGCGGGCGGGCCGGGACGCGCCCGAGGATGACCCTGACCATCGACCCCGGGGCGGCGGCCTTGCTCTTGCTGGACTTCCAGCACGACGTGCTGGAACGCAACCTCCCCGGCGCCCGGCGGGCCGAGTTGGTAGCTCGCGTCGGCGGCGTCCTAACCGCGGCCCGCCGGCGGCGGCTCATGGTGGGGTACGTGGTCGTCCGCTTCCGGGCGGGCTACCCGGAGGTGGGCCGCCGGGACTTCTGGAGGAAGGACATCCGGCGCACCGGGCAACTCCGGGAAGGGTCATCCGGGGCGGAGATCGTGCCCGAGCTGGCTCCCCTCCCCGACGAGGTGGTCGTCACCAAGCGCCGTACCGGGGCCTTCTCCACCACGGATCTGTCGGCGGTGCTGCGCGCGCAGGAGATCGACACCATCATCCTCG
>CAYGYX010000109.1:0-3063 GCA_964354255.1 uncultured Acidimicrobiia bacterium
CTCACCCCGCATCGGCCCGCCGGTACAGCTCCCACCACTGGTTGGATTGGGCCAACGTGAAGTCGTGGGACAGCGCTGCCCAGGCCTTCTCCACATCCTCCTCGCGATTGACCGGAAGGACGACGTACTCCACGGTGTCGGCGGCGGGGAGGCGCTGCCCTTCCAACGTCGTTCCCGGCCCGTAGAGCACTGCCCGGAAAGGAGTGGGGAACATGTAGATCTGCTCCCGATGGGTGAGGTGGGCGGCGATGCCGTAGTGGGCCGACACCGAGGCGTCGGCGGGGATGCCCGCGATGACCTCGCGGGCCGCCACTGCCGCCGAATAGTCGGGCGCCCAGTAGGCGGGCGGGGTGCGGGCGAAGGGGAGCGGCCCCCACAGCAGCGCCGCCCACACGCTCATGATTGCCACCGCCGCGAGCATCCGCCCCCGCCACGGGGTCTTCATCGCCCCCAGGGCATGCACCGTCCCCAGGGCGAGAGCCGGGACCACCACCACGGAGTAGTGGTAGCCAATCTGATGCTGGTAGGCGAAAGTGCTGAGGAGGTTGGTGCCCAGCACCACCGCCCCGATCAGGGCGACTTCGGGAAGACGGAGGAAGGCCCAGGCGAAGGGGGCGGTCATCTGCCACAGGTACCAGGGGCGCCCCTCGCCGGCCAGGTAGGAAGCCACGTTGCCCGGCCGTCTCACCACCTCGGTGAGCAGCCCCGTCGGGCCACCAAAGGGGACGCGCCAGGCGTTGGGCGTGCCGACTCCGGTGAGGGCCCCCATCAGAATGGGGGCCAGCGCCAACGGGTAGACGGCGCTCGCTCCAATGGTGAGCAGCCCGATCTCGGGGCGGCGCCGCCACGCTACCCAGGCTCCCAGGGGCATCAGCACCAGCCAGGTGTCCTCCTTGACGAGGGCCACCAGCACCACGAAGAGGACGTACATGCGCCAGCGCTCGGTGAGGGCGGCGTAGATGGCGAAGCCCAGGAACACGCTCAGGAAGGCGTCGGGGTGGAACCCCTCCAGGTTCGCCCAGTTGAGGGCGGGGTTGAACAGGAAAGCCACGGCCAGGAGCAGGGCGGCCGCCTCGTTGCCCAAACGGCGGCGGGCGTACAGGAAGACGGGTATCGCCCCCGCGGCGATCGCCGCGCTCTGAACGAGGAACAGGGTCCCGGCGCCGGAGTGCACCCAGTACAAGGGCACCAGGGGCAGGAGGATGAAGGAGGTGTGGTCGCCGAACAGGTTGCGGCCCATCAAGGTGACGAAGGGCGCCTTCAACCGCGACAGCAGCCACATCCCCTGGTCGTACAGCCCGAAGTCGAAGGCCGCGGTCCCCAGGCCGTGGTGGATGCGCAGGCTGAGGCGGGTGAAGTACCAGGTGAAGAGGGCCACCGCGACGAGCAAGGCCCACTCGGCCAGGGTCACCCGGCCCAGGCGGGTGCCGGCGCGGCGCAGGAGGCGAGCCAGGGGCCCGGGCCGGGGCGCGGCAGAGCCGGCCTGCTCGGCAGGCGCCACGGCATCGTCGGCAGCGCCGGTCATCCCGGCGCGGATTCTGCCCAATCCCCCGCCACGGTGCTGGCATCTCGTGGCCGGCGGGCCAATCGAAGAGCACAATGGAAAAGACCCGCCCGAGGAGGATCCATGTCCCGCACCCCTCGCCGTCTCTGGACCGCCCTGCCGGTGGCCTGCCTGGTCCTGGCCATGGCCCTGTGGCCAACCGCGTCCGGGCCGGAGGCCGCCGCCGCGCCCCGCCCCCGCACCCTGCACACCATGACCGTGCCCGCCGCGGCCTTCGTCCCCTCCAATGACCAGATCGAGTACCTCAACGCCGCGTACTATCTGACCACCCTCACCGGGTTCAGCAGCTTCATCGCCCCGCTCCAGTTCCCCTACCCGGAGGTGACCATCAAGCGGGTCACCCTCCACGCCTACGACAACGGCCCCGTCGACATGTGCCTCTGGGCTGGGCGGGCCCGCCCGGCCACCGGGGCCCAGGTCATAATGGGCAGCGCCTGCTCCACCGGGCAGTCGGCCACCGACCCCCGGTCTTTCACCACGACCGCCATCACCTCCGGGACAGTGAACAGCACGCACCACGCGGCCACCCTCCAACTGGTATTCCTGCCGGCCGGCGCAAACTACAAGTTCTACGGGGTCACCATCCGCTACCAGGCCTGAAGAGAAGACCGCCCTGCCTGCGGGGCAGGCGAGGGTCGCCTGAACAAGGCCGGCCCACAGACTCCTTACCTCCCGCTCGCGCCCCTCGCACACCCCGGCCCGAGGCTGATGGTGACCGCAGGCCGACGAGCACAGGAGGTCGCCATGCGGATGCTTCGAAGGACTATGACGGTGGCCGCCCTGGCGGTGGCCCTGGTCCTGGCGACGGTGGGCACCGCCTTCGCCGCCGAAACCGACGAGGCCGAAGGGCTCGACCTCGCCACTCTCAAGGTGCGGGTGGTCGAGCGCATCGAGGCCAGGATCCGGGTCTTCGAGGACCAACTCGACCAACTGGCCGGGCGCGACGGTTCGATGGTCGAGCAGCTGCAGGCCCTCTTCACCGAGGGCATCGCCCTCGCGGAGCAGTTGCGGACGGACGTGGAGGAGGCGGCCGGCGCCGCCGAGATCGGCGGGCTCATCCGAGACGCCCGGCGCGAGTTCGCCGCCGACGCCCGGGTTCGCCTCGGGTATGCGCACGTCCAGAACGACCTGGCCACATTCACCCACCGGGCAGAGCTGCTCGAGCGGGCGATCGCCCGGGCCGAGGAGGCGGGGCTCGACACGGGCCGGGCCGTGGCCGAGGCAAGCGCCGCCCGCGTCGACCTGACCACCGCCGCATCGGTCCTGGCCGGCATCGATCCCGGCACTACGGGGGAGGAGGCTGTGGCCCAGATCCACGTCGCCCACCGGGCTGCCCACTCGGCGCAGGCCCACATCCGGGCGGGCTTCCGGTCGCTGGCCGGCGAGGTCCTCTGACCCCCATCACCCCGAACGGGAGAACCCCCGGCCACCCCGGGGGCTCCGCGCCTCCCCCGCGGGTGCGGGGGAGGCGCGGCCGACGAAGTCGGCCGCGGAGGGGG
>CAYGYX010000110.1:0-2951 GCA_964354255.1 uncultured Acidimicrobiia bacterium
GTCGGCCACGTACATCTGCCCGAGGGCGGCGTGGATTTGCGTCGAGCACTCGTAGAACCACTTGGAGATGTAGGCGCGATGGCGCTCGGCCACCTCCCCGGCGGCCGGGTCCGTGGCCGGGATGCCGGCCGCCATCAGGGCTAGGAAGGCCTCGTTGATCTCGGCGCCCTCCCGCCCGATCTGCTGCCAGTCGGCCTTGGTGCGGCGGGCGGTGCGGCGGGCCGACTCCCGATACGCCTCGGTGTCGCCCCAGCGCTCCCGGACCTCTTGCTCGTACCGGGAGGGGTCGAAGTCCCCGAACACCTCGCGCTGCTCTTCATCGGTCATGCCGGCCATGCCCCGCACCGTACACCCTCCTGCCGCTTCGGAGGTCCCGGTGGCCGCCCGCCCTGCCTAGGGTGTCGCCGTGCCCACCATCCGGGTGTTCATTGAGAACACGGCCCGCTCTTGCCTCAAGCACGTCCACGACGAGGAGAGGCTCGAACTGTTGAGGGTGGAGCAGGTGAGCGGGGCCTACCCGTACCCCTACGGCTTCATCCCCGGCACCCGCGGCCCCGACGGTGACTGCGTGGACTGCTTCGTGATTACCGATCGGCCGCTGCGCACGGGTGACCTGGTGGACTGCGAGCCCTTCGCCCTCATGGAGCAGTGGGAGGCCAGGGTGGTGGACAACAACGTGCTCGCCGTGCCGGTGGGGGAGGCGGTCCCCGACCTGGCGCCGCTGATCCCGATCCTCACCCGTGGGATCGAGGAGTTGTTCGTCGGCATGCCCGGCCGGGAGACGGCGGTGGGACGGTTCCTCCCGGCAGAGGACGCCGTCGCCTACCTGGAGCGGTTCATGTTCCGGGGATCGGGGGTCTGACTAGCTGGCGGCGTCTTCATTCCTGCTGGTGGTGGGCCATGCGGTGGTGGCGTCGGCAAAGGAGTTGGAGGTTGTTGGCTTGGGTTGGGCCGCCGTGGGCCCAGTGGGTGATGTGGTGGGCGTCGCACCAGCGGGCGGGGATGGTGCAGCCGGGGTGGGTGCAGTGCTGGTCCCGCTGGTGGAGGAGGCGGCGCACGGCCGGGGGGATGACCCGGCTGCGGTGGCCGGCGGTGAGGGGTTGGCCGCTCTTCCCGGTGACGATGGGAGTGAGGGTGGCATCGCAGGCGAGGCGGCGGACGGTTTCCAGGGTGATGGGGCCGGTGTCCAGGTCGGTGAGGCCTGGGCTGGTGAGCTGGTCGATGCTGATGGTGACGGTGAGGTGGGGTTTTTCCCCACCGATCCGGGGCCGGTCCGAGGTGTCGAGGTGGCGGCGGCAGATCTCGACCAGGGCGTCGGCCCGCCGCTGGGCGGGGGACCGCCCATCCTGTGGATCCAGCGCCCGGGGTTCGGTCAGGGAGCCGAGGGCGGTGATGACGACGGCTCCGGATTCGGGGTCTAGATCACCGTCCAGGCGCACCATTCCACCCCAGGTGGCCGATACGTGCAGCCGACGCCGTTCCAAGGCTTGCTCGGCCTCGGCGAGGGCGCCATCCGCATCTGCCAGCCGCCGCCAGTGGGCCAGCGCCTGGGGGAACAACCGGGCGGGAAGCGACCGGGCCTGGCCGACGAGCAGCCCCTCGTCCCGGGAGAACACCCGGGGGGCGAACTGGCAGGCGGAGACGAGCAGCCGCACCCGCGGCTCAGACAACTCACCCGCAGCGAACGCCTCCCGGGTTGCAGGCATCCCTCGCAGTTCCCGGGCCGTCTGCACCCGGGAGCGGCAGACCGATGGCGGATCCCCGGTCAGCGCCACCAGCCAGCCGGTAGTCGAACCGAACCCCTCGGCTTCAGGGATCCCCCGCCGCGCCGCCTCGGCAACCAGCTCCGCCGAGCGAGCCTCGACCGCGGCGGCCAGGCGACGCACCCGACGCAACTCCCGTCCTACCTCGGCGTCGTCAAGCAGATCGACCGACAGCCAGTCGGCCTTGTCGCCACAGCCGGCGGCGGTCGCAGCCGTGTCGAGCAGGGCTCCGCAGGTCATGCCTCACCCTATCGCCCGGGTACGACGGGATTCGAGTCCCGGGCTGGCAGCGGAAGCGGGCGCAGGGAGTCAGATGTGATCACCCTCGCCCAGGGTGCGGCGCGTTGACTACTTCGACGCCGCCGCCTGAGGCGACTGACCGATCGGCTCAGACCACTTCCACGCGATCCAGATGATTGCCGACAGACAGACGACTTCGACCGTTGCGAGGAAGATGTAGTGAGGGTATGTGGATCCGACACCCACAACCCACGCGATGGTGATCACGCCAGCGATGATGTTCGCCCATCGGTTCGTCCTATAGGGCAACGCCCGGGATAGGAAGATCATCGCGATTGAAATCTCGATCAACGCTGCGGCCACCAGCATCAGTATTCGAGTGGCTTTGGTTTCAGGGGTGATTCCGTTCGAATACTCCAAGAAGAACGAGAGGATGTCGGCGAAGGCCATGTTGAACATCACGACTATCCATAGCGTCGAGAGCCTTTGCCTGGTATCCATGCCTGGTGCCTCCCCAAGATCGAATCAGCGGAAGCTAGCAGGGCCGGTCGGCCTCAGTAGTGCCGTTGGCCCCTTGGATCGAGCAAACGCGAATCATGCTCCGGCGGTGGCCGGAGCGCCCCGTCAGACAGTGATGACCACCTTGCCCCGGGTGTGCCATTGCTCCAGGTGGCGGAACGCATCGGCAGTCTGGCTGAGCGGGTAGGCCCGGTCGACTACCGGTTTGAGGCTGCCCGCCTCGATGAGTTCCTTCAGGGCGAGCAGGTCCGCCTGGCTCGGCTGGGAGACGAACGAGGCCAGCCTCTGGCTCACGAACGGGGAGACCACCGTCATCCTGGCGAGGAACCCCACCGGCCCCAGCCACCGGTTCTCCGCCTGCCCGTGGGAGGCTAGGTACATCCCCTTGGGCTCGAGGGCCCGGCGGTACTCGGAGAGCTTGCGGTTCCC
>CAYGYX010000111.1:0-2941 GCA_964354255.1 uncultured Acidimicrobiia bacterium
CTACAGGGCTCCGAGGTGGCCTACGTCTTCATCCAGGAGGTGCTCCCCCGGCTGCGCGCGGCAGGCATCGACCTGACGGTCCTCTACGTGGCCGGAGCGGAGCTGTTCGACCTGCTCCCGGCCGCCGAGCGCCGGGCGATCTACCCGGAGTCGCTGGCCCGGCGGGCCATGGGGATCACCGGCTTCACCCTGCCCACCATGTATCGCTGGGTCACCAGCGAGCTGGGCCGGGCCCACACCCTGCACCCGTTCCACCAGGGCCACTACCTGGGGAGTGGCTCGGGGGAACGGGTCATCCACGAGGCCGGCCTCGACGGCGAGGGCCAGTACCGGGCGATCCGGGCCTTCCTCGATGCCCTGGTCCGGGACCGCTGAGCGACCGGGTCAGCCGGCGACCTCGTAGGCCTCGCGCAGCCACGCCCCTACCTCGGTAGCGGGTTCGGCTCTGTATGACCCGGGGAGATTCGCCTCGCTCACCGGCCCACGGCCTGGGCAAGTGACCTCCTGCTGCGCCGCCGTGGCCAGCTCCTTCCTGTCGATCGCGTGACGGGCCTGCTGCCCCAGAAGCCCCGAACAAGGCAGGGGTCAATCCCGCGGCACGGAGGGGGGAAAGGGCTCCGCTCTGGCGCGGCCGTTGATGTCATAGGCACCTGATAGATAGGGGGTGTGAGCGTCGGAACGCTGTCCTCGGTGGAGCTGCCGGACTTGTCGGCGGCGTTCGGGTTCCCGCTGGGGGGTTTGTCGGATACCGAGCTGGCTGAGGGTCTGCGGCAGCTGGGCCGCCTGTCCTCCCGGGTGGAGGCCCGCCGGGCGGAATTCATCGCCGAAGCGGACGGGCGGGGGGTGGCCCGCCGGCAGGGGTTCGGCTCGACGACGGCCTGGCTGATGGCTATGTCGGGAGATCCGGCGGTGGTGTGCCGCAGCCGCCTGGCGGTGGCCACCTCGCTGCAAGAGATGCCGGCGACCCGGGTGGCGTTCGCCGCCGGGGAAGTGTCAGAGCCGCGGGTGCGACTGCTGGCGGAGGCGCGCCAGCTGGCCCCGGAGCAGTTCGCCCGCGACGAGTCCCAGCTGGTGTCCCAGGCGGTGTCGGTGTCCTCCCGCCGCCTGCCGGCGGTGTTGGGGGAGTGGCGGCGCCACACCGACCCCGAGGGGGCAGAAGCCGACACTGCCCGGGTGTTCGCTCGACGGGCTCTTCGTGTGTCGCCATGCTGGTCCGGCATGGTCCACCTGGAAGGGGACCTGGACCCGGAAGGCGGCAGTGTCGTCCTGGCCGCGCTGGGTTCCCTGTCGGAGTCAGCTGCCCTCGACCCCCAGGACCCGCGGAGCCCCCAGCAGTGCCGGGCGGATGCGCTGGTGGAGATCTGCCGACGCCACCTCGACGGCGGACACCCCCAACGCGGGGGGCGGCCCCATCTGACCCTCACCATCCCCTGGGAAGCCCTCAAAAACGGGGCCGGGGTGGTGGACCTGGAGGGCGGGCCGGTCAGCGTCGAAGCGGTCCGCCGCCTGGCCTGCGACGCCTCCCTGTCTGCGGTGATCGTCAAAGACGGCTCCCAGCCGGTGGAGGCCGGCCGAACCCGCCGGGTAGTCTCCCCCGCCCTGCGGCGGGCCCTGGACCTCCGCGACGGGGGCTGCACCCACCCCGGCTGCAACACGCCGGCCCACTGGTGCGACGCCCACCACCTCCACCACTGGGCCGACGGAGGCGCCACCACCCTCGCCAACCTGCGGCTGCTCTGTCGACACCACCACCGGCAGGCCCACGATCACCAGCAGTACCCACGGCGCCTGTAAGCCGCGACCCACCGATGGGGCCCAGAGCCACCACCGCCCAGCGTCGCCAGGCAACGTCACCCTGGGGTGGGCCAGCGTACGTGAACGCCATCAGAGTGGATGTCGGAGGGGGACAGCGGCCCTGGGTTCGGCCATCCCTGTAGCGGTTGATACTCACCGGCAGTCAGGGGTAACCTCGATGGGGTGAGTGACTCCCGTATCCCCGCGGCTTCGCCTGAGGTTGTTGCCGTACTCCGGAGGATGATCCACGCAGTGCGGGACCGGGACGCGGGCACCCTGGCGAACCTTTGCTCCCGGTCGCCATGCTTTCGCGCAATCGGCACGGACGCCGATGAGTTCTGGAACGCCGAAACCTACTTGCCGGTGGCGACGATTCAGCTGAAGGAGATGCCCTCGGTGGAGATGTCACTGCCACACGTCGAGGCGTATGAGTTCGGTGACGTGGCATGGGGAGCGGCGACCATCGACGCGGTCTTCGACAACGGCGTGAAGCTCCGAATGCGGTACACGGCAGTCTTCGTCATCGAAGACGGAGTGTGGCGCTGCATCCAGGCCCACACCTCGACCCCCGTCGCCAACGAGGAGTCCCTGGGCGTGACACTGACGACCACGCTCACCAATCTCCTCAACTCACTCGACGCCGACACGCTGGCACCCATCGACGCCAGTGAGGGCACGGCCTCGCTCATGTTCACCGACATCGAGGACTCGACTGTGCTCGCCCAGGAGATGGGCGACAGGAAGTGGAGACAGATCATCGAGGATCACGATCGTTTCATCGCCGCCACGGTGCAGAAGCATGCCGGTACGGTGATCAAGACGCTCGGAGACGGTGCGCTGATCGCATTTGGCGGAGCCCGGGCGGCTGTGCGCTGCGCCGTGGACCTGCAAGCGGGCTTCGCGGGGCGGCCCTTTGCAGTCCGGATCGGGGTTCACGCCGGCGATGTCGTGCGGTCCGGCAACGATGTGATCGGTGTCACGGTCAACAAGGCTGCCCGGGTAGCCGCCGCAGCGGCCGGTGGTCAGGTTGTGATCTCGTCGATCGTGCGGGAGCTAGTCGGCGCAACTGACGAGTTCTCCTTCGGCGATTCATTCCTCGTCGAGCTGAAGGGGATCGAAGGAGTGCACGAGCTGATACCACTCGAGC
>CAYGYX010000112.1:0-2845 GCA_964354255.1 uncultured Acidimicrobiia bacterium
CTGCCCCGGGCACGGTGCCGGCGATTCGGCGGCTTCTAGGGTTTGTCGGCGCGCCGCCGCCGGAGCCGCCGGGCCGGGGCGTGCGCCGGCTGGGGTGCCTGCTTGGCGGCCGCCTCCGCTGCCGCCTTCTCGAAGCCCAGGGCGGTGTAGTACATCGAGCGGTCGAAGAAGAGAACCGCCCGGGCGTTGAGGTCGAGGGCCTGCTGCAGGTCGAGGGCGGTCTCCAGGAAGCCCTCCTGCAGCACCAGCATCCACAGGTGGCGCCGGCTGAGGATCAGCGCCTCGAGCACCTCGGAAGGGGCGAACCCTTCCTCGTAGCGCTGGCGGCCGAGGGCGGTGTAGACGCGTGCGATCTCCTCGACGGTCGTCTCCCGGGAGATCCACTTACCCAGGTTGTGGTACACCTCATGGACGCGCCGGTGGAGCACGTCGTCGGGGTAGCCGTGATAGGTGGGTGTCTCCGGCCGCTTCTTCACGTCGGCCAGCCATGCCCTGGTGAGCCGATCGGCGTTGCGCTCGATGAGGTCTACCAAGCGCCTGCTGATGACCTCGGCCATCTCCCCTCCTCCCAATCGAACCGGGCCCTCGGCCCAACTCTAAACCGCGCGATCGGGCCGCGAGGAGGCAGCGGGCTCCTCTACCCCAGGAAGTCGGGCAGGCGATCGCGCACGATGGCCTCGGCCTGGGCGACGATGCGGTGCACCAGTTCGGCCACGGTGGGGATGTCGTGGATGAGGCCCGTCACCTGGCCGGCGGTGAACACCCCGCCGTGGACGTTGCCCTTCTCCCACACCTCCACTCGGGAGGAGGTGCCGGAGACCAGCGGGGCGAGCTCGGCGAAGCTGGTCGGCCCGGGTCGTCCTTCGATCTCCAGGATCTGGTCCACCACATCGTTGTGCAGTACCCGGATGGTGTTGCGCAGGGAGCGCAGGGCGAGCCGGGTGCTGCGCTCGTCGCGCTCGATCAGGGCGCGTTTCACGTTGTCGTGTACGGGTGCCTCCTGGGTGGCGACGAAGCGGGTGCCCATGTTCACCCCTTCGGCCCCCAGGGCGAGCGCCGCCACCAGGCCCCTTCCGTCTCCGAAGCCGCCGGAGGCGATCACCGGGACGTCGACGGCGTCGGCCGTGATGGGGATGAGCACCAGCGAGGTGACGTCGTCCTCGCCCGGGTGCCCGGCGCATTCGAAACCGTCGATGATGATCGCGTCGCAGCCGAGGGCTACCGCCGTCCGCGCGTGGCGCACCGAGGTGCACTTGTGCACCACCTTGACGCCGGCCTCCTTGAGCACCGGCATGAACCGCTCGGGGTTGTGCCCCGCCGTCTCGACGAAGGGGATGCCCTCCTCGGCGCACACCCGCACCATGCCGTCGTAGTCTGGGGGCCGCATCGTCGGCAGTAGCGTCACGTTCACCCCGAACGGCTTGTCGGTGAGGCCGCGGCAGCGGTGGATCTCCTGCCGCAGGCGCTCGGGGGAGTCGAACGAGAGGGCGGTGACGAAACCCATCGCCCCCGCGTTAGCAACCGCGGCGACCAGGTCGGCGGTGGCCACCCACTGCAGGCCGCCTTGCATGATGGGGTGGTCCACCCCGAACATCTCGGTGACCCGGGTACGGAACATCTTGGTAACTTACCTCCGACAGAGAGGACGCACGATGCAGACGCGGATTACCGAGCTCTTCGGCATCAGGCACCCGGTCGTGCTGCCCGGCATGAGCTGGATCAGCGTGCCGGAACTGGTCGCGGCGGTGGGCAACGCCGGGGGGATCGGGTGGCTCGCCACCGGGCCGCTCAGCACCGAGCAGACCAGGGAGTCGATCCGCAAGCTCAGGACGCTCACCGACAAGCCGTTCGGGGCCGGCGTCACCCTGCTCATGCCGGGGGCGCGGGAGAACGCCGCAGTCCTCATCGAGGAGCGGGTACCGGTCGTCAACGTGTCGCTGGGGAAGTGCGACTGGATCGCCGAGCGCGTGCACGCGTACGGCGGCAAGGTGATTGCCACGGTGACCACGGAGAAGCACGCCCGGGCCGCCGAGCGACAGGGGGCGGACGCGCTGCAGGTGACCGGGAACGAGGCCGCCGCGCACGGCAGCCAGGTAGGCACCCTGGTCTTGACCCCCGCCATCGTGCGCGCCGTCAAGCTGCCGGTGGTGGCGATCGGGGGCTTCGGCGACGGCTACGGTCTGGCCGCCGCCCTGGCCCTGGGGGCCGAGGGGATCGGCATGGGGACGCGCCTCTCGCTGACCAAGGAGAGCCCGGTGCACGATGCCGCCAAGCGGGCCCAGATCGAGGCGAGTATCGAGGACACCCTGTACTCGGACCGGTTTGACGGGCTGTGGTGTCGCGTCCTCAGCACCAAATCGGCGAAGACGGCGATCCGCAGGGGGATGAATCTGCCCAAGGCCGCCGTCGCCTCGTTCGGGATCGCCCGCGAGATGAAGCTGTCCTGGCCCAAGCTGTTCGTCGGGACGATGCGGCAGGGAACCGACACGATGATCCAGCTCGCCCACATGGCCACCGCCTTCGAGAAGATCAAGGTGGCCACCGAGGACGGCGACCTGGAGAAGGGGGTGCACCTGAGCGGCCAGGTGCAGGGCCTCATCCACGACCTACCCACCGTTGCCGAGGTCATCGGCCGCACCATGGAAGAGGCGCGGCAGGCCTACGCGCGGATGGGCATGCTGATGGGCTGAGGCTTCAGGCCGCGGCGGCCGGCCGGAGCGCGCTAGGCGCTCGGCCGGCTGCCGACGATGCTGACGAAGCTCACGCACTCCCCGGGGACACCGCCCAGGTTGTGGGTGAGCCCCAGGGTCTTCTCGGTCTTGATCTGCCGCTCGGGCGGGGCTTC
>CAYGYX010000113.1:0-1440 GCA_964354255.1 uncultured Acidimicrobiia bacterium
GCCTCGCCGAACGCCTCGAACGCCAACTTCTCACGACCCGGGTGAGGGCGGCCATAACGGATCACGATGGCTGCCTTCATAGAACCCCCTTTGCGACAGGCCGCTGGGAGCAGACCCGTCCTGGACTAGGTATACACCCGCTCCCGCTCCTCTGCTTGCGCCGCTGCATCGGGTCCCGGTTGCCAGGCGCCGTGACGGCCGCAGGGGCGGGACGCCACCCGAACCTCTACGGATTCGCTTGCGTGAAGGTGGCGAAGAGTGCGTTGAACTCCGTGACCTGCTCGTGAGGGATCAACTCAAGAAGGGCTGGCGGGGTCACGGCGAACACCGCCGACCCTTCCGCCAGGATCGTGCCGGGGTCGTCGGCGGCCACCAGGGTGGCCGTCAGCCGCACCCTCCCGTAGGCCAGGTCCTCCACGATCGCCGCTTCGCCGATCAGCGGGGTGTCGGCGAAGATCGGATGCCGGAACCGTTGCCCCATCTGAACGGTGATGTGGGGGCGACGCCGGAATCGCAGCAGGCACCACTTCATGAGGTCATCAAAGACCATGGCGACGATTCCCCCGTGGACGAACCGGTCGGCCCCCACATAGTCCCCGGAGACGGTGAACTCGCTGCGCAGGCGGTCCGGCCCGGCCACATCGAAGCCGAGTCGAAGTCCCTTGGGATGATGCGGGTCACAGGCGAAGCAATGGAAGTGCGGCAGAGCCTGAAGCCACCCGTCGCTGTCGGCCATGGCGAATACCCCTCTACGACGGTCAACCGCACCCTAGCCTCCACCCACCCAGGCAACCTCGGCCCCCCCTCCTAGGCGACACCCGTCGGGGGCCGAGGCGTGTGAGTCGGCTGCTCCACTGCGGCTCTGGGTCCCCGATTCACCGGCTCGCTGCCTTGGCACGGGGCAAGCCAGCGAGGGCGCCCTCGGGGCCAGTGGGGTCAGGGTGTGGTCTCGTAGCTGTAGGTGACCTGGACGCCGTACAGGATGCCCTCGCTGGGCAGGGTCAGCCAGAGATAGGACGAGTGGATGGCCCTGTTCACCGTGGCGGCGTAGATGCGGTACGGGGTGGACACCACCTGCGGGTCGGCCGCACTGTTGATGGTTTCAACCTGTGCCTGGCGCACAGTGGCGTTGTCGCCCTGGGCTGGAGTGGACCGGTGCAGGGAGACCGAGACGGCGCCAGTGGGGTCATTGTCCCAGGCGTAGAGAGTGATCCCCGTGACGCTCACCTGCGGCCTCGGGAAGTCGACGGGGGCGACAAAGACCCCGCCGTAGCCCGCCGGGTCAAGCCGGTCGCCGCTGTTCCGGTAGTTCCACCCGGCCAGGGAGGGGAACAACTGCCCCGGGCTGAACGCTGCCGCCGGGACCATGATCTTGCCCGTGGCCACCCGTGGCTCCACCGCCCCAGCCTGTCCGCCCTCACCGGGCAGGCTGAGCAGCAC
>CAYGYX010000113.1:1540-2741 GCA_964354255.1 uncultured Acidimicrobiia bacterium
GCCGTGCCGGCCGCCCTCCTGCCCCCCACCACATCACGCGGCGCCGCAGTCCCGCGTGTGGCCGATGTGGCGGCGTGTGGCGAGACAGCGCCACACGAGGAGTCCCTTATGGGACAACGCCAATGAGTGTTCTGTGGCGAGTGCGTGGTTGTGTGGTTGGGAGGGGCTTTCCTCTTCATCGAAGGCCCAAACCCGAAGCGTGGTGGGGCCGATCACAAGCCACATCGTGGCTGGACCCCGTTGGTTGGTCCACCCGCTATGGGAGTTCTGGTGGGTGGGTGGTCGGTCCGCCACTGCCGGGCGTACTCGGCCGGGGTGTGCATCCCGAGGGCGGAGTGGGGACGGTAGCCGTCGTACTCCTCTCGCCAGTCGGCTACGAGGACCTGGGCTTCTAGCAGGGTGTCGAACCGTTCGATGGCCAGTAGCTCGTCGCGCATGCGGGATCCGTAGGACTCGACCCAGGGGTTCTGCCAGGGTGAGCCCGGGTCGATGTAGCTGGTGCCGGTGTCACCGAGGCGGCACCAGTCCTTGAGGGCGTTGGCGGTGAGTTCGGGTCCGTTGTCACAGCGGATGAAGCGGGGGCCGGTGCCTCTCCAACCGACGATCTTGTCGAGGATCCCCACAGTGGCGTCGGCGTCGATGGAGTACGCCACCAGGTCGGCCAGTGACTGGCGGGTAAACTCGTCGACGACGTGGAGGATCTTGAGGATCCGGCCGGTGGCGGTGACATCGAACTGGTAGTCGAGTGCCCACACGTGGTCGGGGTGCTCGGCGGACAGCCGGTCGGCCGGCGTCGTTGATTCGCCCAGGCGGGGGCGCTTGCGCCGTTTGGTCGGCACCCGCAGGCCCTCCTCCCGCCACAGACGCTGGACCTTCTTGCGGTTGACGCGATGGCCCTCCCGGACCAACACGGCGTGCGCCCGGCGGTATCCCCAGCGGGAATGCTTCTCCGAGAAGCGCCGGAGCCATACCCGCAGACCCCGGTCGGGATCCGGCTCGGCCGGAGTGTGACGCTGGGTGGAACGGTGCTGACCAACGATCCGGCACGCCCGCCGCTGCGGGAGGCCGAGCCTCGACACCAACCTGTCCACGGCTCGACGTCGCCTCGACCGGCTCACCAGTTTCCCCGGACGAGCTCCTTGAGAGCGTCGATCTCCAGCTCCTTGTCAGCCACGATCCGCTTCAGCCGGGCGTTTTCGCG
>CAYGYX010000114.1:0-2716 GCA_964354255.1 uncultured Acidimicrobiia bacterium
GCCGGCGGCGGAGGAGGAGGCGGAGGGATGGCCGCCCGGCTCCGCTTGCGGCCGAGCAGGCCGATGGCCGCGATGCCGGCGACCACCACTGCGGCGATCACGATGATCACCCACATGGGGAAGCCGCCGCCCTCGCTCTGGCTGGGGTCGGAGACGGCCCGGATCTCCAGTGCCTCCCCGGTGATGGGGATCGCCCAGGTGAGGGTATTGCCGTCCTGGCTGTCGGCGTTGTTCTCCAGGATCTTGCCGGGGAGGGTGAGCCGCAGGTTGATGGCGAGGGACTCGGCCAGTTGGTCGGCGGGGAGGAACCCCTCGGCTCCCTCCGTGGCGGCTCCGGCGCTGCCCCGCCCGGTCACCTCGACCCGGTTGGGCCCGACCGTGAGGGTGAACTCCTCGATGAAGCCGCCGCTGTCGGCGGCCATGGCCTGCTGCAGGGCGGCCTCGATGTCCTCGACCTCTGCCGAGTAGATCCGGTAGTGCATGCCACCGCGGTCTTCCTCGGTGATCTGGGCGTTGGGAAAGCCCGCCAGTGGGTTGTCCCCGAAGGGGTCCTCCTCCCCGGCGAACTGCTCGATGAAGCCGGCCGCCTCCTCGTCGTAACCGATCTCGGCGCTGATCATGCCGCTGCCGTCGGCGTTGATCTCGGCGCCGATGTTCGACTCGATCCGGCAGGCGGCGGTGAGCAGCGCCAGCAGCGCTACCAGGGGAAGGAGGCGTCGCATGATTCCTCTCCGGTTGCTAGTTATGCCCGCCGACTCTAACCGGGATGGGCGGGCAGGCCGGTCGCGCGTCATCCCCGGCTGCGTTCCTCAGGCCAGCGGCTCCACGGCCGGCCGGCGCCACACGGCTCCCCGCAGCATGAGGAGGAGGATGCCTCCGAGCACCACCGCCACGCCCGACCACTGCATGGGAGAGAGGGTCTCGGTGAACAAGAGCTGTGCCCACATCACCGCCCCCGCCGGCTGAATCAGCAGCAGGGCGGAGACCTCGAGGGCGGGGAGCCGGGGCAGGGCGACGGTGATGAGGATCCAGCCCAGCGTGTGGCAGAGCAGGGCGAGCAGGATGAGCCATCCGTGGGCGGGCCAGCTGGGGGCGAGGGTGAACTCCGCATCCACCAGGGCGGTGAGCGCGGACCCGAACAGGGCGCCGACGGTCGCGTCGAGCAGCGGCCCGGGCGAGGGAGCCAGGTGGCCGCGATTGGAGTGGCGCAAGAGCAGCAGGAACACCGAGTAGGCCAGGGCGGAGGCCAGTCCGAGGAGCACTCCCCCCACCGGGTCGGCCCCGTAGGCGTCCTCGGCCCCGAGGCCGCTGAGCAGCGCCACCCCGGTCAGCACCACCGGGAGGACGAAGAAGGCGGCCCGGCTGGGTCGCTCCCGGTACAGCGCCCAGGCCACGAACCCGACCCAGGCCACTTGGGTCGCACCGATGAGCGTGGCTGCCCCGGCGCCGATGCGGGCGATGGAATGGTGCCAGGCGAACAGGTCGAGGGCGAGGAAGAGGCCGGCAGCGCCCGCCTGGGCGCGAGCCCGGAGGGGGCGGTGGTCGTCCCGCCGTACCACCAGCCAGGCGGCGGCCACCATGGGCAGGGCGTAGGCGAGGCGCCAGAAGGCCACGGTGGCCGGGGAGAGGCCCGACAGGCGCACGAAGATCGGGCTGAAGGTGATGGCGATCACCCCGATGAGGGCGGCCAGGTGGGTCACGGCGGGGAAAGGTAGTCGCCCCGCCGGGAGTGCTCGCGGCAGTGCGGGTGCCGGTGCGCTCCACGGCCGGTTTGGCGTCGGCCCGGAGAGCCTCAGCCTCAGCCGGCGGCCAGGTCGGCTTCGGTGGGACGGGCCGCCTGAAGGTAGGCGGCCAGGCTCAGGCGCATCGAGTGCCGGTGGCTCCCGGCGGCAAACACCAGGCTCTCGGCCGCCAGCAGGCGCCGGTCCAGGTAGGCGGGCACCCCATATAGGGCGCCGAAGGGTGGTGCCGCCCCTAGATCGCAGTCGGGGAAGACCGCGCTGAACTCGTCTTCGGTGGCTAGGCGCACCTCCTGGCGGCCCAGGGCCGCCCGGGCCCGGCTCAGGCTCACGTGGTCGGGGGCGGCGAGCACCGCCATCACCAGCTCGCCGTCGGCCATAAGCATGACCGCCTTGGCCACCCGGGCACCGGGCTCGTGGAGGGCGGCGGCCATCTCCTGGGCGGTGAACGCCTCGCGGTGCTCGGTGACCTCGTAGGCGATGCCGTGCTCCATCAGATGACGGCGCACCTTCTCCGCGCACTTGAGTTCGCTCATGGGCACCTCCCCAACGCGGGGACGAGCATCCCCGTCTGTCACCAAGGTACACCCGCGCCGGGCGGGGCGCCCGGCGATGCCGCCGTACGCGAGGCCACCCGCATTGCCTCTCCCGCCGTCAGGCGGGGGAGGCGCTCCTGCCGGGGGCAGGAGCGGAGGGGGCAGTCACCGTCTCCCCCAGAGCTCGCGGATGCCCTCACCCCCCGCCCTCTCCCGCTGGCGCGGGAGGCAACCCCCTCCCTAACCCTCCCCCGCTGGCGCCAGAGGCAACCCCCTCCCTAACCCTCCCCCGCCGCCGCGGGGGAGGGAATGCCTGCCCTCACCCCCCGCCCTCTCCCGCTGGCGCGGGGCCGTCGGGATGCCCTCACCCCCCGCCCTCTCCCGCCGGCGCGGGACCGTCGGGAAGCCCTCACCCCCCGCCCTCTCCCGCTGGCGCGGGAG
>CAYGYX010000115.1:0-2688 GCA_964354255.1 uncultured Acidimicrobiia bacterium
CTAGACCCCTCCAGGTGTCAACATACACACGCAGAGTGGCACACGTGCGGGGAAAGCGCTTACAAGTTGGATTTCGTCTCTGACCTGCGGAGATAGGCCGGTCGCGAGCGCTCTTCGCCGGCCAGACCGAACGCCGCTGATAGCGGCGCCGGGCATCGGGTGGGCTTCACCCCCTGCCCGCACACTCCGCGCAGCGCCCGACGATGGCGAAATGCGCGCTGTCGGGGACGAAGCCCAGCGGGGCGGTGACCTGCTCCACCGCCCGGCGCAGGTCGGCAATGGGGACATCGAGAGTGCGCCCGCAGGTGTCGCAGACCAGGTGGTGGTGCTGCGCCGACGGGCCCACGTGGTAGGCGCCGGCCCCGTGGCCCAGGTGGACGTGCTCCACCATCCCCAGGCCCTCGAGCGCCTCCAGGGTCCGATAGACGGTCGAGAGATCCACCCCGGCCCCGGTGCGGGCGGCCACGTCGCCGGCCGTCAGGTGGTCCACCCCGACCGTGGCCAGCACCTCACAGATGGCCCGGCGGGCCGCCGTCACCCGCAGCCCTGCCCGGCGCAGGCCGGCGATCAGGTCGTCGGCGGTGAGGGTGGACATACGGGTCAGCCGCCTGCGCCCGATTGGCCAGTTGTGCGGCCCGCCACGACCTCGCCCATGGCAACCCGAACGTCGTTTGCGGCCGGGTCGCGGCCGGCGCTACGGCGGCCGAGGAGGCCGGGCCAAGGGAAGGACGGTGCGGTCATGCCCGCCGAAGGTAGCAGGGCGGAGGTGAGTCCCCCTACGCGGCGGCACTTGTTGTGTCTCGTCCCAGCCCTCGTGCCCAGCGCCCCCGCCCACTTGGCGGGGCTGGGCACCGGCCCTCGGCCGATCCGGGGCGTTGCCCCCTCACCGCTACCATCCGGTGCCCGGCCGCTGCGGCGCCCTCCCATGACAGGCGACTCCCCACTACCAAAGACGGGCCGGAGCCGCCTCGGCTCCGGTACCGCCCCCGTGCTGGTGGCCACCTTGGTCAGCGCCGCCGGCGCCTTCCTGTACCTGGTGATCGTGGGGAGGGCCCTGGGGCCCACCGCCTTTGCCCCGATCACCGTGCTGTGGACGGTGCAGTACCTGGTGGTCACCACGGTGTACGCGCCCATCGAACTGCTCACCGTGCGCCGCCTCAGCCGGGACACGCCCGAGGCGACTCCCTGGGCCCTCTACCTCTGGGTGACCGTCGCCTGCACCGCCGGGTCCTTGGCCTTCGGCATCTTCACTCTGGATCGCTTCTTCGCCGGCGATGCCGTCCTCCTGGTCGTCATGGTCCTCCTGGTCATCGGCTACGCCGGCTTCGCAGTCGGGCGGGGCTACCTGGCCGGGAGGCGCCGCTTCAAGGCGTTTGCCTACGCCATCTCCGCCGAATCGCTGCTGCGGCTCTGCCTGGCCGCGGGCCTTGTGGCGGCGGGCGCAGGTGTGCGCGCCCTGTCGGCCACGATGGCGGCGGCCCCGCTCGTCGTCTGGCTGTGGCACCCGCTGCGGGGACGACGGCATGCCGAGGCAGCCCACAGACCGGAACAGGGGGCGGGGGCCGACCTGGGTGCCTTCGTCTCGGCCACCGCCGCCTCGCAGACGCTACTGGCCGCCGGCCCGCTGGTGGTCGGCGCCCTCGGCGGCGGCGCCGCCGAGGTCAGCGTGCTGGGACAGACCCTCCTGTTGCTGCGGGCCCCCCTGGCCGTCGCCTTCAACCTGACCTCCCGGGTGATGCCGCCGCTCACCCGCTTCGTGGAGACCGCTCAGTGGGAGCGGATCCGGCACCTGGGGATTCGCCTGGGAATCGGGGGCCTAGCCGCCTCCTCCGCCGGCTTCGGCGCCGGTTACCTGGCCGGACCCGCGCTGGTCGCCTGGCTGATAGGCCCCGAGTACCGGCCGGGTACGCTGCTGGCCGCGCTGGCGGCGGCCGGGACCGTGCTGGCCACCATCGCCGTCTTCGCCCAGCAGGTGCTCATCGCCATGGGGCTTACCAGCCGCCTGGCCATCGCCTGGCTAGCCGGCCTGGCGGGGGCAGTAGCCGTGGTCGTCGCCGCCGGCGGAACCAGCCCGTCGTTGCGCGTGGGCTGGGCCTTCCTGACCGGCGAGGTGCTGGCCTTTGCCCTCCTCATCGGGATGGTGGCACTGGCCGCCCGTCGGGCACCGGCCATCCCGGCCCCGGAGAGCTGAGCCTCTCCCAGCCCTTCCCCTCCCCATTTCCTCCCGCCTCCTCCCGCCTTCACCCCGGACCAAGGCGGGCCACCCGGAGCCGGGCGAGGGGGCTCAAGCGTTGGCAGGCCGCGCTACGCGGGTGGGCCGCTCAAGAACCGGATCAGGGCGGTGGCGGCGATCTGGTGGCCCTGCTCCAGCCAGTGCATGTTGGCCGGCTGGTAGGGGCAGTCGGGAGCTGCTTGGAGCGCGGGACGCAGGTCGAGCACCTCGGCTCCGATCTCCCCCGCGAGAGCCGAGGCGAGTCTCTGGGGCTGTTCGAAGTCGAAGTCGGCCGGATCGATGTTGGCCGGGTAGTAGTCGAGCGCCTCCGGGTCGCAGACCTGCACGGAGGCCGGCACCAGCATCATCACCAGTCGGGCATCGGGGGCGGCGGCCCGCACCCTCCGCAGGGCCATGAGGGCGGCCTGGTAACCACCGGCGTCGATGCGGCCGGGCTCCAATGCCTCGAAGTTGGC
>CAYGYX010000116.1:0-2642 GCA_964354255.1 uncultured Acidimicrobiia bacterium
GAACTGGTGAACGAGACGAATCGGGCCGAGGTGATCGGCGAGATCATCCGCTTCGCCGTCCGGGTGGCCCCGGCCCGCCGGTAGGCGTCGAGGTCACCCGTTTGGTCACCCTCCGGGTGTATGTTTTCCACGCCTGAAGGAGAAGCCACCATCCCGAACCCCTCACCCGCCGCGCTTGACCTCCGGTTCCATCGACCGCTATACACGCCCGGCGAAGCGGCACGCTTCCTGTCGGTTCCGGAGTCCACGCTGCGCACCTGGGCCAGCGGCTACGAGCGCCGGCACCCCAGCCGGCGGCCCACGGTGTCCGGCCCCATCCTGGCCACCCTCCCCGGGGACCATGGAGTGCGCATCCCCTTCGTGGGACTAGTCGAGGGTATGGTGGCTGCCGGCTTCCGCTCGGCCGGCGTGTCGATGCAGCACATCCGCAGGGCGCTCAACCTGCTCCAGGAAGAGCTCGGCATCGAGCACGCCCTCGCCTCCCAGAAGCTCTACACCGACGGCGCCGCCATCCTCTACGACTTCGCCCGGGCCGAGGCCGAGGATCTGCTCACGGTCGTAGTGACCGGTCAGCGAGTCTTCACCGGGGCGATCAAGCAGTACCTCGAACGCATCCACTACGCCCCCGACCGCTGGGCCGATCGGCTCGTCCTTCCCATCACCAGCCGTCAGCTCGTGGAAGTCGATCCGACGCGGGCCTTCGGGCGCCCCGTGTTTGTGAAGGGGGGCGCCCGCATGGAGGACGTGCTCGGCCGCTTCCGGGCGGGAGAGCCGCTCGCCGACGTCGCCCACGATTTCGACCTCGACCCCCTCGATGTCGAGGATGTGATACGTGCCGCCCTTCCCGTCGCGGCCTGACCCACCGGAGTTCTTCATCGACCGCAGCCTCGGGTACTACCTGATCCCTGCCGCCCTCCGGGATCTTGGCCAAACGGTCCACACGATGCGCTCGATGTTCGGCGCCGACGCCGAGGAGCGCATCCCCGACCCCACCTGGCTGGACGCAGTTGGGAGTAGGAGGTGGGTCGTGCTGACCAAGGACAGCCGCATGCGCCATCGGCCGGCCGAACTGCAGGCCGTCAAGCAGCACCGACTGCGCGTCTTCTGCCTGGCCAACGCCAACCTCACCGGCCCCGAGCAGATCCAGCGCATTGTGTCGAACATCCATCGCATCGTCGCACGAGCTCAGCGGCCAGGGCCGTGGATCGACGCTATCTACCGCGATCGAGTGACCCGCCTTTGGCCTCGCCAGACACCGCCCGCCCCGCGGTAGGCCTCAGCTCGACGGCCCGACGTACCTCCGCAGCTCCCGCCGGGCGATCGAGCGCTTGTGCACCTCATCAGGGCCGTCGGCGATCTGCAGCGAGCGGGCATGGGCGTACAGGGCGGCCACCGGGAAGTCCTCGGCCACCCCGGCCCCGCCCAGCGCCTGGATCGCCCGGTCGATGACCCACACCGCCGTCCGGGGCACCGCCGCCTTGATGGCCGCGACCTCGATCCGGGCCCCCTTGGCCCCCTGCGTGTCGATCAGCCAGGCCGTCTTAAGGACCATTAGGCGAGCCCCCTCGATGCGGATGCGGGCCTCGGCCACCCAATCCTGCACCACTCCCTGCTCGGCCAGGGCCTTGCCGAAGGCGACCCGCTCCACCGCCCGCCGGCACATGACGTCGAAGGCCCGCTCCGCCATGCCGATGAGGCGCATGCAGTGATGGACGCGCCCGGGGCCGAGCCGGGCCTGGGCGATGGCGAAGCCGCTCCCCTCCTCGCCCAGCAGGTTGGCCCGGGGCACCCGGGCCCCGGCGAACTCGACGATGCCGTGGCCCCCCCGTTCGTGGTAGCCGAACACGCTGGTACCCCCCGCCACCCGCACCCCGGGAGTATCGAGGGGGACGAGCACCATGCTCTGGCGGTGATAGGGGTCGGCGGCCGGGTCGGTCAGGCCCATGACTACCGCCACCCGGCAGCGGGGGTCGAGCGCCCCCGTCGACCACCACTTGCGTCCGGTGATCACATAGTCGGGCCCATCCTTCTCGATGCGGCAGCGGATGTTGGTGGCGTCGGAGGAGGCGACGTCGGGCTCGGTCATCGAGAAGCACGAGCGGATCTGCCCGTCGAGCAGCGGCACCAGCCAGCGCTCCTGCTGCTCCGGGGTGCCGAACTGGTCGAGGATCTCCATGTTCCCGGTGTCGGGGGCGGAGCAGTTCAGCACCTCCGGCGCCAGCCACGGGCTGCGCCCGGTGATCTCGGCCAGGGGGGCGTACTCGAGCACGGAGAGCCCGGCCCCCCAGTGCTCGTCGGGGAGGAAGAGGTTCCACAGGCCCCGGCGGCGCGCCTCGGCCTTGAGCTCCTCCACGATCGGGGGATGGAAGTAGGGGTCCCCGGCCGCCCGCATCTGCTCCTCGTAGACCGGCTCGGCGGGGTAGATGCGCTCGTCCATGAAGGCCAGCAGCCGCTGCCTCCATTCCTCCACACGCGGTGAGTACCCGAAATCCACGACCCGGCCTCCTCGTCTCGGTCGGGCGGAGTCTACGGGGGCTCCCTCTCCCGCGGCAGCGGGAGAGGGCGGGGGGTGAGGGCATCCCGACGGTCCCGCGGCAGCGGGAGAGGGCGGGGGGTGAGGGCATCCCGACGGTCCCGCGGCA
>CAYGYX010000117.1:0-2604 GCA_964354255.1 uncultured Acidimicrobiia bacterium
GACGAGGGCCTGCGGCACGCCGTCGACAACATCGTGGTGGCGGTCCGGCGCTGAGCACTGGCTAGGCCGACGAGGGGGGGTGACGAGTGGGCGGCTTGGGCTGCTGGGCGAGGAGCCGGTGATCGCTCGGGCGCAGGTTCGAGCCCGCCCGAGCCCACCCGGGCCTGGCGGTCCCCCGCCGGCAAGGCCGAGGCCGAATGTGGCGGCCGGTATTCCTAACCGGCAGTCTCACGCAGCTGGGAGCTCATCGGCGCAGGGCGCGGGGCAGCCACTCCAACGCCTGATCGGTGGGGCCCTGCGGTACGAACTCGAGACCGACGGCACCCTCATACCCGAGCTCGTCGAGTTGCGAGAGGAACGCGGCGAGCCCGAGCGCCCCGGTGCCCGGCTGGTGGCGGCCGGGGACGTCGGCGATCTGCACGTGGGCGATCAGGTCGAACTCCCGGCGCAACAGCTGCAGGATGTCGCCGCCGGACCGGGCGGCGTGATAGGCGTCGAACTGCAGACGCACCGCCGGGTGGGCAGCGGCCCGCACCACCTCGGCGGCCTCGGGGATTGACGGGAAGGCGTACCCGGGCATGTCGATGAGGTTGATCGGTTCCACCAGCAGCGTGATCCCGGCCGCCCGCGCCGCCGGGGCCAGCGCCCTGAGGTTCTCGACGGCCACCTCGCGGGCTGCCGGGCGGTGCACCTCAGACACCACGCCGGCGAGCACGTTGAGCAGCCGAGTGCCCAGGCGCCCGGCCGCCTCGATGGCGGCCAGCACCGATTCCTGGAGCTCCGCCTCCCGGCCGGGGAGGGCGAGCAGGCCGCGCTCGCCCTCCGCCCAGTCGCCCGGGTAGGGATCGAACAGGATCAGCGTCAGGCCCAGCTCCTCCAGCAACTCCCGTACCCGATCCAGGTCGAGGTCGTGGACGAAGAGCCGCTCCACCCGGGTGAAGTCGGCTTCGGCGGCGGCCCGGAAGCGGGCGTAGGGGTCGGCCAGCTCGGGCCAGAGCATGGTGAGGTTGGCGCTGTACCGGGGCATGGGGACCTCCCAGGGCTCGGCCGTCGTGTCGGCCGGGGCGGGTTCTACCCGGACTCTGCTACTTGTAGGCCCCGAACACCACCGGCGGGGAGAAGACCGTGACGAACTGCAGGTCCTCCGGGCCGTGGCCGGTGATGTAGTGGCTGGTTCCCGGCTGGATGAGCACCGCGGTGCCCGGCTTGAGGTCGATCGAGCCCTCGGGGGAGGTGATCGTGCCGCTGCCGGAGACGATGTAGATGATCTCCTCTTCCTCGGTGTGGACGTGGGCAGGTGCCGCGCCCGGCTTCCAGTTGCACACGCCCATGGTCACCCGCTGGGTGTCGGCCGTCTTGGGTCCGATCAGGTAGCGCACCTGCCGGTTGGTCAACTGGAAGACCTCGGCATCCTCGAATCGGACGGCTTGCAGCACAGTCGCGCCTCTCTACTCGCCTGCGGTGGGGGAGATCGTACCAGCGGGCGTCGCGCCGGAGAACGGGGTGCGGCCCTCGCCAGGACCGGGGTCAGAGACGGCCGGCACGAGTGCGGCCACCTACAATCGGGCGCACCTAACCTGACGACGGAGTGGCATGACGGGAGGTTTCGAGCGCATTCAGCTGAACCGGGAGCCTCTGACCAGCGAGGTGGTTCGCCAGCTCATCGACGGCGTCCTGGCTAACCGGATCGGCGCCGGCGAGCGGCTGCCCTCCGAGCGCAAGCTGTCCGAGATGCTCGGGGTGGGCCGGTCGGTGGTGCGCGAGGCTCTCAAGTCCCTGACCGTGCTCGGCTTGGTCGAGGTGCGCCAAGGCGATGGCACCTACCTGCGAGGCTCCGAGGCCGGCTTCCTGACGCGGGCCATCGAGTGGGGGCTGCTGCTGGGAGCACACGAAGCCGGGGACCTGGTCGAGGCCCGGTGCCACCTCGAGGAGGTGATCACCGCCCTGGCCGGGGAGCGCCGCAGCGACGCCGACCTGGAGGACCTGCATCGGCTGATGGCCGAGATGGAGGCCAGCAAGCACGACACCGAGCGGTTCGTGGAGGCCGACATGGCTTTCCACGCCAAGGTGGCCGAGGCGTCGGGGAACAGCACGCTGCAGCGGATCATGCTGAGCATCGCCTCTCTCCTGCGGGTGTGGATCGGACGGGTGATGCAGCAGGAGACCAACTTCACGCCGACCTGCGAGGAGCACCGGCGGGTGCTGGCCGCCATCGAGGCGGGGGACCCGGTGGCCGCCCGGGAAGCGGCGGCGGCCCATATGCACCGGGCCCGTAGCCGCCTGGAGCGGTCGCTCCGCGAACCGGGCGCCTCGGCCGAGCGGGTCGCCGAGGTGGCGGGGCCAGCGGCGTAGGTTGACCGGTAGACCAATCGCGCGTACCATGGCTGCCGGCCGGGTGGGCGCTGCGTGAGCGCGTGCCCGCCCCCGAGAACGCGTGAGAGACGAGGGAGTGCAGAATGGCCGAGCGCTATTTCCGTCGGGTGGCGGCGCTGACCCCGACGAAGTTCTGGATCAACAACCCCACCCGCGAGGAGGCGCGCTGGGCGATCGCCGACGGGGCCGTGGGCTGCACCAACAACCCCTCCTTCCCGCAGAAGATGCTCG
>CAYGYX010000118.1:0-2541 GCA_964354255.1 uncultured Acidimicrobiia bacterium
CCCCTGCCCCATGTCGGAGACGCCCGACAACAGGATGGCGCTGCCGTCGGCCAGGAAGCGCACCGTGCCGCAGGAGATCCCGGTGGTCGGGCCCGACTTGCACCCCAGCGCCAGGCCCCGCCCGCGTCCCTCGGGGAGAGGCTTCCCCCAGTCGATCAGCTCGGCCGCCCGGCGTAGCGTCTGCTCCCACTGCCCGTCGGCCGGGGTCTCCCCGGGCACGAACTCCTCGCCGTAGCGAGCCAGGTTGCGCAGCCGGATCTCGAGGCGATCGATCCCCAGGGCGAGGGCCCCCTCGTCGAGGTTCATCTCCCGGGGCCAGGCGGTCTCCGGGATGCCGAAGCCGCGCATGGCAGTGGCCGGCGGGGTGTTGGAGAGGATCCCCCGGGCGATGATGCGCACCGCCGACACCCGATAGGGCCCGGCCGCCAGCCAGTTGCCCTTGGTCACCACCCGGTCGGCGATGTCGGCGTAGGCCCCGACCAGGAAGTCGCTCTCGACGTCCTCAAACACCAGGGTGCCGTCGGACCGGAACCCGGTGCGGAAGCGCACCCTGGCCGAGGTCCGCCGGACCGCCTGGAAGCTCTCCTCCAGGGTCATGACGAGCTTGACCGGCCGGCCGGTGCGCAGGGCCAGGAAGGCGACCAGCGGCTGCATGTGGGGCCATTGCTTGCCGCCGAAGCCGCCGCCGGGGTCGGGGGCGAACACCCGCACCTTGGCCAACGGCATCCCCAGGACCTTGGCCAGGATCTTCTGCAGCTGGAAGGGATGCTGGATGGTGGTCCACATGGCGATCCCGTCGCCCTCCGGGGCGGCCAGACAGGCATGCGGCTCGATGGCGAAATGGGTCACCATCGGGTACTCGTAGGTGTGCTCGACCACCAGGTCGGCGTCGGCCGCCGCCGCGTCCACGTCGCCCCAGCCGAAACGGTGCTCGGAGAACTTGTTGGTGTTGGCCAGCGGGTCGTTGGGCCGGCGGATGGCCGGCTCCTGCACCAGGTGGGATGCGGGATCGAGGGCGGCGTCCACGGTGAAGACCGCAGGCAGCTCCTCGTACTCCACCTTCACCAGGCGGGCCGCCTCCTCGGCGGCGTCCTTGGTCTCGGCGGCGACGGCGGCCACCGGCTCCCCGTGGTACCTGACCTCGCCGACGGCCAGCACCGGCCGGTCCTCGGCATGGGGGCCGAACCGTGGCACCGGCTGCGGCAGGTCTTCGGCGGTCATCACCAGGCGGACGCCGGGCACCGCCTCGGCAGCCGTCTTGTCGATGGAGATGAGACGCGCCCGAGCGGCGTCGATGGTGACCAACTTGGCGTGGAGGACGTCGGTCAGTCTGATGTCGGCCGTGTACTCCAGGGCCCCGGTCACCCGGCCCTCTCCCCCGACCCTCGGCAAAGAAGCTCCAATCGTGCGGGTGGTCATCGTCCCACCTCCTCGGCGGCGGCCAGGACCGCTTCGGTGATCTGCTCGTACCCGGCGCAGCGGCACAGGTTGCCGGCCAGGGCCTCGTGGATCTCCTCGGGGGTTGGGTGCGGGTTGCGCATCAGCAGGGCGTGGGCCGACATCAGTTGGCCGGGGATACAGAAGCCGCACTGGGCGGCCCCGTGGTCCAGGAAGGCCTCCTGCAGCGGGCTGAGACGGCCCTCGGTCGCCAGCCCCTCAACGGTGAGGATCTCCGACCCGTCCGCCTCCACCGCCAGCATCAGACAGGAGTTGACGGTGCGGCCGTCGACGATGACGGTGCAGGCACCGCACTCCCCCACCACACAGCACTCCTTGGTGCCGGTGAGGCCCAGGTCGTCGCGCAACACGTCGAGCAGCGTGTGGTGCACGGCCACCTCGAGGGCGTAGCGGCGCCCGTTCGCCGTGAACTCGATGGGGAGCCTATCGCTCATGCCGCCCCTCCCTTCGCCAGTCTCTCGATCGCCGTCTGCAGGGCCCGCCGCCCGAGCACGCGGAGCATCGCCAGCCGGTACTCCGGGCCGGCGCGCATGGAGCGCGGGGAGGGGCTGGCGCCGGCCAGCATCTGCTCCAGGATGGGTGCCTTCGCCTCGTCGGGAGCGCTCGGGTCGGCGAGGACCCCGCTCTCGTCGATGACCAGCACCGGTCGCGGGCCGACGCTGCCGTAGGACAGACGGGTGACCCCGTCCTCGTTCACCCCGCAGCACAGCGTGATGGAGGCCAGGTCGGTCCCGCGGCGCCGGGTCAGCCGGGTGTAAGCGGCCCCCAGGCGCCGCTCGGGCAGCGGCAGGTCGATCCCGGTGACCAGCTCTCCCGGCCGGAGGGTGGTCTGGCCCGAGCGCACGAAGAACTCGTCGATCGGGATGCGCCGCTCTCCCCCGGGGCCCACCGCCAACGCGGCCGCCCCGTACACCAGCAGCGGGGGGGCGGTGTCGGCGGCCGGCGAGGCATTGCAGACGTTGCCGACCATGGTGGCCCGGTTGCGGATCTGCACCGACCCGACCGTGCTGGCCGCCTCGGCCAGGGCCGGGAAGTGCCGCCGCACCACCTCGTCGTGCTCGATGTCGGTCATCACCGCGGTGG
>CAYGYX010000119.1:0-2538 GCA_964354255.1 uncultured Acidimicrobiia bacterium
GAGCGACTCCTCCCAGTGGGGGAGGTCGGGCAGGCCCAGCGGCCCCCGCCGCTCGGAGCCGAGCACCGAGTAGGCCGGCCGGCGGGCCGGGGTGGGGTAGTCGGCGGTGGTGCAGGGACTGATGCGCTCCGGGTCGAGGCCCGCCCGGGCCACCGCCGCCCGGGCGAAGCGGAACCAGGTGGTCTCCCCGGAGTTGGTGAGGTGGAGCAGGCCGCTCGCCCCGGCCCGCAGCGCCGCCCAGGCGGCGGGGGCCAGGTCATCGGCCATCGTGGGGCAGCCCCGCTGGTCGTCCACCACCCGCACCTCCCGCTCGGCGGCCAGGCGGAGCATGGTGGCGACGAAGTTGGGGTGGGTGCCGGACACGAGCCAGGAGGTGCGCACCACCAGCGCCCCGGGGCAGGCGGCCAGGGCCGCCCGCTCCCCGGCCAGCTTGGAACGGCCGTAGGCGTTGATGGGGTCGGTGGGCGACGATTCCAGGTAGGGATCCTCCCCGTCGCCGGGGAACACGTAGTCGGTGGAGAAGGTGAGGAAGGGGATCCGGTGGCGGGCGGCGTGCCCGGCCATCACCCCCACCGCCGACCCGTTGACGGTGGTGGCCAGCGCCTCCTCCTGCTCGGCCCGGTCCACCGCGGTATAGGCGGCGCAGTTGACGATGGCCTCAGGGCGCATCTCCTCCAGGGCCGCCGCCAGCAGGTCGGCCCGCGACAGGTCGAGGTCGGGGAGGTCCACGTACCTCGCCTCCGGCAGCACCTTGCGCAAGGCGGTCCCCAGCTGCCCGGCCCCGCCGGTGACCAGGATCACTCGCCCAGTATCTCCGAGCGCTCGCCGAGGGTCACCTCGACGAAAGTGCCGGGGGCGGACCCGTGCAGGCGCGCCCAGCGCCCGAGTACGGAAGCGCGGATCTTCCACCCGTGCACCTCGGCCCCGTCCATGACGATGGACCCCTCGACGGAAGCGTCGGAGAGGCGACAGCCGCTGCCGACGGAGGTCTGCGGGCCCAGGCGGACCCGCGTCATGTGGACGTCCCGGCCGACGACCACCGGCCCGGTCAGGTCGCAATCCACCAGCCGGGAGCCGACGCCTACCTGCACCGCCCCCCGGAGGCGGCAGTCCACGACCTCGCCGTCGATGCGCTCCGTCAGTTCGGCGATGATCAGCTCCTGGGCGGTGAGCAGATCGGTCTTGGTGCCGGTGTCCTTCCACCAGTTGCGCACGATCGACGCTCGCACCCGGCGGCCCGTGTCGACGAGGTGCTGGATGGCGTCGGTGATCTCCAACTCGCCGCGCGCCGAGGGGGCGATGGCGTCCACCGCTTCGGCGATCGAGCCGTCGAACAGGTACACCCCCACCAGGGCCAGGTTGGAGGGAGGCACCTTGGGCTTCTCCACCAGGCGCACGATGCGCCCCCCCTCGCCCAGTTCGGCCACGCCGAAGGAGGAGGGGTTCTCCACCGGGCAGAGCAGGATCTGGCAGTTGGGGCGGTGGGCGGAGAAGTCGGTAACCACGTCGCGCACCCCGTCTTTGAGCAAGTTGTCGCCCAGGTACATCAGGCAGTCGTCCCCATCCACGAAGGGGAGGGCCGTCTTGAGGGCATGGGCCAGGCCGAGCGGGCGGTCCTGGACGATGTAGGTGATGCGCAGGCCGAGGCGGGTGCCGTCGCCCACCGCCGCCCGCAGCTCGGCCCCGGTCTCGGGCGAGATGACGATGCCCACCTCCTCGATCCCCGCCCGGGCCAGGTCCTCCAGGCCGTACTCGATGATCGGCTTGTTGGCCACCGGGATCAGCTGCTTGGCCATGGAGAAGGTGATCGGCCGCAGGCGGCTGCCGCTCCCCCCGGCGAGGACGACGCCCTTCACTTGCGCACCCCTTCCTTGAGCGGACGCCACCAGTCCGGACGGCTCCGGTACCACTCGATCGTGGCCGCCAGTTGATCCTCGAACGGATGGGCCGGGGCCCAGCCGAGGCGGCGCAGCTTGGAGGAGTCCACCGCGTAGCGCAGGTCGTGGCCGGGCCGATCGGGGACCCGCTCGATCATCTCCTCCCCGGCGCCGAGGGCGGCCAGGATGCGGCGGGTCAGCTCGATGTTGGCGAGCTGGGCATCGGCCCCGATGTTGTACACCTCGCCCGGCACCCCCCGGTCCACCAGCAGTTGGAGGGCGGCGCAGTGGTCCTCGACGTGCAGCCAGTCGCGCTCGTTGCGCCCCTCGCCGTAGAGGGGGACCTTGCGCCCCTCGAGCAGGTTGGTGACGAACAGCGGGATCACCTTCTCCGGGAACTGGTAGGGCCCGTAGTTGTTGGTGCAGCGGGTGACGATGGCCCCGTACCCATAGGTGACCGCGTACGAGCGCACCAGCAGGTCGCCGGCCGCCTTGGAGGCGGAGTACGGGGAGGAGGGCCGCAGCGGGGCCTCCTCGGGAGCGAAGCCCTCGGCGAGCGAGCCGTAGACCTCGTCCGTCGAGACCTGGAGAAAGCGGGGGAGGCCATGGCGGCGGGCGGCGTCGATGAGCACCCCGGTGCCCACCACGTTGGTCTGCAGGA
>CAYGYX010000120.1:0-2520 GCA_964354255.1 uncultured Acidimicrobiia bacterium
GCCGGCCGCTACGGTGGGCCCGTGCAGCCTCCCTCCTACCCCGAACCGATCACCAGCCCGGCCAACCCGCGCATCAAATACCTGGTCCGACTGCGCGAGCGGCGCGAGCGCGACGACAGCGGCCTGTTCCTGGTGGAGGGATACCGGGAGCTATACCGCGCCCTCGCCGCCGGCGTCGAGGTAGTCGAGCTGTACTGCTCCCCCGCCCTCTACCTCGGGCACAACGAGGGGGCCCTGGTCGAGGCCGCCGTCGCGGCCGGCGCCGAGGTGGTGACGGTGGCCGAGGCGCCGTTCCGCAAGGCCTCCTACCGCGATCGCCCCGAGGGCCTCCTGGGCGTGGCCCGCCAGTTCCCCACCGGCCTCGAACGCCTGCAGCCCGGCCCCGACCCTCTCCTCCTGGTGGTCGAGGCCATCGAGAAGCCGGGGAACCTGGGGACCATGCTGCGCACCGCCGGGGCGGCGGGCGCCGCCGCGGTCGTCGTCTGCGACCCGGCCACCGACCCCTTCAACCCCAACGTGGTGCGCGCCTCGCTGGGAACCCTCTTCACCGTCCCGCTGGTGGTGGGCGACACGCCCGGGGCTGTCGCGCGCTTGCGCGAACTGGGCATCCGCACGGTGGCCACCACCCCCGCCGCCTCTCTCCCCCACTGGGAGGCCGACCTGACCGGGCCGCTGGCGGTGCTGGTGGGCAGTGAGCAGTACGGCCTCTCGGCCGCCTGGCTGGCCGCCGCCGACCGGCAGGTGGTCATCCCCATGCCCGGCTCGGTGGACAGCCTCAACGCGGCCATGGCCGCCGGCATCGTCCTCTTCGAGGCGGTCCGGCAGCGGGCGGTCGCCCGGGGCTGACCGGCCCCACTCCCTGCTGCCGACCCTCGCTCGAGTGAAAAGGGGGTCCGCTTGTCTTTGAGCGGCGGAGGGGCTCCCCATTCATGCCAGAATGCCCCAAGGTTCACAGGAGGGACCATGGTGGAGGAGCGGTTCTGGTTCGATCCCCTCATCTTCGGTACGCGCCTGCGCCACTATCGCCGGGCGCGGGGCCTCACCCTGCAGCAGCTGGGCGACCGGGTTGGCAAGCAGGCCTCCTTGCTGTCGATGCTGGAAGGCGGCAAGCGCGAGCCGCGCCAGGCACTGGTGGAGCAGCTCGCCCAGGCCCTCGACGTGAGTTCCGCCGACCTGCTGCGGGCCGACCCGCCCGATAAGCGCTCCCGCCTCGAGGTGGCCGTGGAGCGGGCCCAGGAGGAGACCCTCTACCAGCGCCTCCACCTGCCCCCGCTGAAGATCGCCGCCGGCATCCCCGACGCCGCCCTGGAGCACCTGCTCGGCCTCTACACCGAACTGAAGCGCGCCTGTGCCCCCTCCACCCCCACCATCGAGGAGGCCCGCCGGGCCACCGTCGCCCTGCGTGAGGACGTGCGATCCCGGGACAACTACTTCCCCGAAATCGAGAAGGTCGCCGCGGACGCACTCCAGGCGGTGGGCTACCCGGGCAGCGGGGCGGTGGCGCAGCGCATGCTCACCGACCTCGCCACTCACTTCGGCTTCGCCGTCCAGCAAGTGCGTGACGTGCCGGCGTCGGCCCGGGCGATCACCGACCTGCGCCATCGCCGCATCTACATCCGCCAGCGCGACGTGCTGCGCACCCGGGAGGCCCGCTCGGTGATCCTGCAGACCCTGGGCCACTTCGCTCTGGGCCACCAGGACCCCGAGGACTACGCCGCCTACCTGCGCCAGCGCATCGAGGCCAACTACTTCGCCGGGGCGGTCCTGGTGCCGGAGCGGGCGGCCCTGGCCCTGCTCGAGCAGGCGAGGGTGGACCACGAGCTCTCGGTGGAGGAGGTCAAGGAGGTCTTCTACGTCTCCTACGAGATGGCCGCCCACCGCTTCTGCAACCTGGCCACCCACGGCCTCGATCTGCAGGTGCACTTCGTCCGCTCCGACGCCCAGGGCACCATCTGGAAGGCCTACGAAAACGACGGCGTGCCCTTCCCCACCGCCGCCGACGGCGCCATCGAGGGCGAGCGGCTCTGCCGCGAATGGGGCACCCGGGCGGTGTTCCACAGCGAGGACGTCTTCGCGGTCCACTACCAGTACACCGAGACCCCCAACGGGGAGTTCTGGTGCGCCACCCACGTCGAGGCCGACCGCCAGCCCTACCACGCGGTGACCGTCGGCTGCCAGGCCGACGACGCCCCCCACTTCCGGGGAGGCAACACCGAGCGCCGCTCCCTCTCCCGCTGCCCCGATGGCCCCTGCTGCCGCCGCCCGGACTTGCGCCTCTCCGCCCGGTGGGATGGCTTCGCCTGGGCCGCCCCCACCATCCACAGCCACACCGTGGCCGCGGTGCCCGCCGGCGTCCCGGGAGTGGATCTCGCCGAGGTCTACGAGTTCCTGGAGCGGTACGAACCGCTGAGTTGAGGCTCGCATCGCCTCTCCCGTGGCAACGGGGGAAGCGCGAGGCGGCCCGCCCCGTAGACCAGCCCCCAGTTGTGCGAGCGGGGGGCCGCCTCGCGGAGGGGGCCG
>CAYGYX010000121.1:0-2501 GCA_964354255.1 uncultured Acidimicrobiia bacterium
ACGCGCGCCCAGAACGATCTCAAGGTGTCGGGCTCTGTCTCACAGGCCGCTCGTCCTTCACAGCCATGGGGTTCCCGCTTCGGGTCCTCTCAGCGGCCGGCCCGGGCCCTTCGCGAGAAGAACAAAACGCCGGCGCTCAGCAGCACCAGCGCGGCGATAGCCACCCCAAAAGGCACCAGGCCGAGGCCAGTATAAGACGACCCGGTGACGACGGTCACCGTGCGGGTGACGACCACTTCGCCGCAGGTGGCGCTGACGGTGTACTCACCATCGTCGTCGAAGGTGTGCGAGACCACATCGCCTTCGCCGGTCTGCCCATCGCCGAAGTCCCAGGTGCAGGGACCGGCAGCGACACAGGTGGCGTTGAAGTCCACCGAGAGCCCGGTAGTCGCCACGATGATGGCCGGCGTGCAAGGCACCACACTCGTAGTGCTGTGCGAGTCGGCCTCTCCCTGGGCCAGTGCGGTCACCGGCATCGCCACCAGGGCCACCACGACCGACAGAAACCCAAGGCGGCAGATACCCACTGCCCCTCTGCCCGTGCTCACGCGCACAGCCCCAAAGGGCCACCTCACACCCCCCATTCGATAGGACCGCTGCCCGCCTGGGGAGCGAGGCGTCAAAGGCGCAGTCGCGGCACTGGTGGACATCTTCCTCACCCTACTGGAGGCCCCGAGCAACGACCCCCGGTCGCCGGGACGGGGCCGGAGACTACTCAAGGTGGGCACCATTGACCACCCACATCACCCGCCACCCACCCCGAGGGCAGGCTAGGGGGGCACAACAGAAGAACAGCTTCACACCACCGCCGCCACCACCACGGCCAAGTTGTCCCCGGCGCCCCCCTCACACGCTGCTGCGATGGCGCTACCGGCCACACCGGCAGGTCCCGTGTCGACGGCCAGTGCTGCCAAGCGCCGCTTCCACCCGCGTCCCAGGAAGTCGCGCAGGCCGTCGGTGGCCACCAGCACCCGGTCTCCCCTTCGCAGCCGGGCCCACCCCACCGCGAGGTGAGAGGACGGGGCGCCGGGGCCCAGGAAGGGAGCGTCGCCACCCACCCGCCACACCCGCCAGTTCCTGATCACCACCGCCACGCAGTCACCCAGGCCGGCCACGGCAAGGCCACCCGGCCAAGAAAGGGCCACGGTGAGGGCGGTGCCGCCCGCCGCTCTCTCCCCCTCAAGACCCTCCACCGCGATCGTCACCGCCTCGGCAGCCGCCACGAAGCACCGCCGCAGGGCCTGTTTCGCGCCCTCTGCTCCCGCTGACAGCAGCACCGGGACCTCAGCCAGTGTGGCTTGGAGCGCCGCCCGGGCGGCGTCGAACC
The DNA here is from genome assembly GCA_964354255.1 of uncultured Acidimicrobiia bacterium. Classification (GTDB taxonomy): domain Bacteria; phylum Actinomycetota; class Acidimicrobiia; order Spongiisociales; family UBA11373; genus VGBK01. The sequence continues at coordinate 1,328 of CAYGYX010000121.1, forward strand.
CGTTGTGGCCGTCCGCCACCGCCAGGACCGCCGCCGACCCATCCGTCGCCGCCAGCGCCCCGTCCTCGTTTGGGTCGACATGCGGGTAGCCCTTGGGGAACCTGCCCCGGGAAAGAGCCACCGCCAGCGAGGGAGTGACCTCGGACACCACCACCCCGCCCAGGGCCTCGTGGTCGGGGCCCCACAGGGCTGCAACCCGCACCTGCCCACCCGCCGCCATGGCCGGCACGGTACCAGCGGTGGGTACACCTCACGGAGACGCCCTCACCCCGCCCCTCCCCCACCTGAAGAGAGCACCCCCCTCGCCTCGGCTGCCTTTCGGCTCGCTCGGCGCTCCTCTCTTGGGCGGGGGAACACGTGCCCGCTATGTTGTCCCCGAGGAACCCCATGATCACCAGAGAAGCCACCTTCCCCGGCAGTGAAGGCACCATCTTCCACCGCGCCTGGGAGCCGGGGATACCGCCCGCCCGGATCGTGATCATCGTGCACGGCTATGCCGAGCACTCCGGCCGCTACACCCACCTGGCCGAGATCCTCACCGCCGCCGGCTCGGCCGTCTACGCCGAGGACCACCTCGGCCACGGGCACAGCGAGGGGGAGCGAGCCCTCATCACCGATTTCGAGCATGTGGTCGACGACCTCGCCGCCCTGGCCGCCGTCGCCGCCGCTGAACACCCCGGCCTGCCCATCCTGTTCATCGGCCACTCCATGGGCGGGCTGCTCGCCTCCCGGTATGCCCAGCGGCACCCGGAGAAGGTGACCGGTCTCGTCCTGCTCGGTGCCGTCATCGGCGACTGGACCTGGGCGCGCGACGTGCTGGGGCAGCCGGCCATGCCCGACCCGCCCACCGACTGGTCGGGGATGAGCCGCGACCCGGCCGCCGTCCGCGACTACAGCACCGATCCGCTGGTCTACCGCGGCCGCTACCAGCGGCCCCTGCTGGAGGCCGAGGTGGTGGCCCTGGACCGCTTCAACGCCGAGGTGAACCGATTGACCATGCCGGTACTCTTCCTCCACGGCCGGGCCGACCCGTTCGTCTACTACCGGACCTCCCTGGAGGCGGCCTGCCGCTTCCCCACCGCCGACCTGACCATCCGGGTGTTCCCGGGGGCGCGCCACGAACTGGTGAACGAGACGAATCGGGCCGAGGTGATCGGCGAGATCATCCGCTTCG
>CAYGYX010000122.1:0-2482 GCA_964354255.1 uncultured Acidimicrobiia bacterium
GCCCCGGCGGGTCAGCCTCTCATTCAGACCGGCCAGTACGCGGCATCTGCCGCAGGGAGTGACGCGGCGGAAGGAGAAGCGGAGATCGGCGTGACGGCCGATGCCGGCGTCACCGAAGTTGCTGTCGGTGTCGAGCCGGGCGTCCAGGCCGGGCCCGGCGCGGTCGGCGCGCCTGTAGGCGAAGAGCCGGTGGCGGTGGCCGCGGAGACGACCGAGCCCGCAGCCGTGTGGGCGGAGGGGCCCGGCGAGGCAGTGGACGAGGTCGGCGTCTCGGTCGGCGTGGTCGCCGAAGAGGCAGTCACCAGCGTGCCGGCGGCCGGCGGTGAGGGAGAAGCCCAGGCGGTCGAGGTGGAGACCACCGCGCCTGAAGCGGTGCTGTGGGAGGAGCCCGGCGAGGCAGTGGATGAGGTCGGGGCACCGACGGGTGTCGCCGTTGCGCAGGGCACCAGCGTGCAGCTGGCCGCAGAGGAAGCGGAGGCGGCCGGCGGTGAGGGAGAAGCCCAGGCGGTCGAGGTGGAGACCACCGCGCCCGAAGCGGTGCTGTGGCAGGAGCCCGGCGAGACGGCCGACTCGGGGGTCGAGGAGGCCGCGACAGGTGCCGAGGAAGCCGCTGAGGAAACCACTGAGGACGACGGAGGGGGCATCGGGGACATCCTCAAGAACGCCGCCGAGGCGATCGGCGACTTCGTCGAAGACGTGGTCGAGAAGATCGAGGACATCTTCGACGGCGACGACTGAGAGCGGGCTTGGTCAGCCGGTGTAGGCGACGGTAGCCAGCGCCCCCTGGAGGGCGGCGAGGTCCTGCTCGGTCAGGGCGATCACCACCGCCACGTACAGCACGGGGCCACCGTCGTCGGCGGCCACGGCCACCAGCATGTTCCCCGACCCGTCGCAGTTGGACCAGGCCCGGATCTCCCCGCCGAAGCGGGCGTCGGTGTAGGGCTCGGCCGCCCCCAAGGTGCAGGTCTGGGAGTACCCGAGGGTCGCATCCACGCTGTCCAGCAGCTGGGTGGCGTTCCCTGCCGCGGAGCGGTCCACGACCACCACCGAGATCCCCGGCACGGTCCAGCTGTTGATATAGCCGGTCAGGTCGGAGGTGGCGGAGAGCTGGGGCCGGTTCGCCCCGAGGAACTCCAGCGGCTGGGTATTGGTCTGGACCCAGGCGTCGGGGGCGGCGTAGCTGAGCCTCCCCGATGCGTCGGTGACAGTGTGGTATCCGGCTACCACGCTGGTCGAGGGCGCCGAGGTGGTAGAGGCAACGGTCGTCGTTGTGGCGACCGTTGCCTCGGAGACCGTGGCGGTGCTCTCGACCGTGGTGGTGGTCGCAACCGACAAAGCGGTCTCGTCGCTGCCGCCTCCGCTCACAACGATGGCGATGATCGCGATGAGGGCCGTTGCCGCCGCAGCCCCACTCCACAGGAGCGCCCGCCGGCTGAGCCCGTGCCGGGCAGGGGAAACGGCCGCCACCCGTCCGGCGGCCGGCTCTGCTTCGGGGGGAGGCGGCGGGAGCTCCACCGCCGCCCCGGCCGCCACGTCCGGGCCGGTGGGCGGCACCTGCTCAGCCGTGGCCGGAGTCGGTTCGGCTGCCGCCTTCGCCGTGAGCCCGGCCTCCATCCGCAGGGCAGCGCCGAGGGCGATGGTGAACTTGGGGTGGCTGTCGAGGGTGACCGGCACGCCGGTGGTGGAGTGGATCATCTCCCGGATGAGCGGGATCCGCGAGGTCCCCCCGACCAGGAGCACCGCCGACAGGTCCTTGGTGGTCAGCCCGGCCCCGCGCACCGTCCGCTTCAGAGTGTCGATGGTCTCGGCGATGCGGGGGCGGATCATCCCCTCGAACTCCACCCGGGTCAGGCGCACGCTGGTCTGCAGCTGGGGCAGCATCACCGGGATCACGGCGTCGGTGTCGCTGGAGAGCGCCTCCTTGGCCGCCCGGCACTCGGTGCGCAGCCGGGCGAGGGCGGAGCGGACGGCCGGGTCGGACACGTCGGCCTCAGCGAGCATGCCGTCGAGGGCGGCATCGACGTGGGCGTACACCGCTTGGTCGAAGTCGATGCCGCCGAGCCGCTCCATCCCTTCCGGCGAGCCGACCAGCTCGAAGTCGTCCCCGCCCAGGGAGCGGACCAGCGCCACGTCGAAGGTGCCGCCCCCGAAGTCGTAGACGGCGACCACGTCTCCCACCTTCACCCGGCCCTCCCGGGCGTAGCGGACGGCGGCCGCCTGCGGCTCGGGGACCAGGTGCACGTTGGGGAGGTCGGCGAGGCGGGCAGCCTGCGACAGCAGGTCGAGCTTGTAGGTGCCCCAGGTGGCGGGGTGGGTGAGGGCAACGGCGTCGGGATGGCCGCCCTCCTGCTCCACCACCCGGCCGGCGATCCAGCGGAGCACGTGGGCGTAGAGCGCCTCGACCCCGTAGGGAGTGCCGCCGACGATCATCGGGGTTGGGTCGCCCATCCGCCGCTTGAACTCCCGGGCCACCCGGGTCGGT
>CAYGYX010000123.1:0-2449 GCA_964354255.1 uncultured Acidimicrobiia bacterium
TGGAGGCCGCGGGGCCCCTCGAGCAAGGCCTCGGCGGCCACGCTCGGATGAGGAGCAAGGGCTTCGGCCACCTGCCGGGGGCACGCCGGGCAAGCCCGCCCGCAGGCTCTCCCAGTCGATTCCGGGCCCAAGAGCACGGCGCCCCCTTCGGCGAGCCCCGGGCTCAGGGCGAATCGGGATCCAGTCACGGGTACTCAAGCCGGGGCCGCCACATCCGATGAAACCCTGCAGCTTCAGAACCGCCATGTTCGCACGAACAGCCACACACCATCGAGGCCAGCGTGAGCGAAGAGCTCCCCTTCTTTAGCAGCCTGCTGCGCCGGTTCCGAGTACGCGGGGTGCGCGACCTACGTCACCTCGATGCCCGAGGACGCCTCGGCCATCCCCCCCGGCCGCTCCTGATGGCTCTGGCGGTCTTCTTCCTGGTCGCTCTGCTGGGGCTGACCACCTTCGCCCTGGGCCGCAGCGCCGGACCTGTGGCGCTGCTCCTGGCCGCCGCCGGCGCAGTAGTCGGCATCGCGGTGGCAGTGGGGTCGGCGTTGGCAGTGGCCGAGTACCGGGCGCTGCAGCAGGCCGACCGGGCGCGGGCGGAACTGCTCGCCCTGCACGCCGACCTGGAACTGGCCCGCCGGGAAGCCTCCTTCCGCCTCCACGACGCTCGGGCCCTCACCGCCGCCATGGGCGCCGCCCTGCACGCCTTGGTACAGTCCGGGGCCGACCGCACCATCATCGCCGCCCTCTCCGATCAAGTGGCCCACCTACAGCACCTCCTCACCGCGGCGCCCACGGCCGGACTGGAACCGGTTGCCACCGCCGACGTGCTGGTCGAGGTGGGCTCCTTCGCGGCTCTCCATGGAGTTAGCCTGCTCCACGAGGCCGCCGAGGATGTCATGGTCCTGGCCATCCGCGACCAGGTGGCGGCCATCCTTCAGAACCTGGTCGACAACGCCCGCAAGTACGCCCCCGGCTCCCCGGTTCTGGTCACCTGCGAAGCGGCGGGCCCCTATCTGAAGATCATCCTCGAGGACCAGGGGCCGGGCATCGCTGCTGCCGATGCGGAAGCCCTCTTCCAACCCGGGGTGCGTCGCGGCGAGGGCACCCAGGGGTTCGGGATGGGACTGGCCATCGCCCGCAGCCTGGCCGAGGGCATGCGCGGGGCCCTCTGGTACGAGCCCCGCTCCGGTCGGGGCGCCCGTTTCGTACTCAAGCTGCTCCGATCGGCTGGGGAGGCCGGAGGCCCACCCACGGGGGCGCCGTGACCCGCGTGCTGGTCGTCGAGGACCACCGCCTCGTGGCCCAGGGACTGGAACTGGGCCTGCGGGCAGAGGGATTCGACGTGCGCTCCACCGACGGTGCGCCCGGCGCCCTCCCCGGATTGCTGGCCGAGTTCCGGCCCGACATCGTGCTGCTCGACCTCTACCTGGCAGGTTGCCGGCTGGGGATCGACCTGATCCCCCAACTGCGCGCCCCGGGGCGCAGCGTGATCCTGCTCACCAGCGAGACCGATCCCACAGTGCTGGCCCGGGCCCTGGAGGCCGGGGTCGACGCCGTGCTCGGCAAGACCATGCCCTTCTCCCAGTTGATCCGGGAGATGGTGGCCATCCCGCGGGGAGAATCCCTGGAGGCCGACAACCGCCGTCGTCAGGTGCTCCGCGACGCCCGGACGGCGGAACTCGACCACGCCCGGCGCTTGGCACGCTTCGCCGCCCTCACCCCCCGGGAAGAGCACGTGCTGGCCATGCTCGTCGACGGGGTCCTGGCCACCGACATCGCCGAAGCCTCCTATGTGTCGCTGTCCACGGTGCGCTCCCAGATCCGCTCCGTTCTCGCCAAGCTGGGGGTGGGCTCGCAATTGACTGCGGTCTCGCTTGCGATCAAGGCGGGCTGGGCGCCGAGGCCACACTGACTGGGCAGCCGACTAGGGGTGTGGGACCCCCGTCGGCGGCGGGCACCGGCGCTCAGTCGGCAACGGCCGGACGGGCGAGCTTCGGCCGGCAGCTCGGCTGAGGGAGCCGGGGGGCCGGAGGGCACGGCGGCACGCTGGTTGCCATGGTGTTCCCCCGGCCACCGGTCTCTCTCACCTCGCACGCACCTGGGCGGCGCGCCCTTTGACGGGCGGTTAAGACCCGCCCAGCCGAGTTGGCCAGCCCTATCTGGCCGATCGCCGATACGGTTGCGGCACAACCATCAGCAGCACGCCCAAAGGCCAGACCAGACCATCCCGCCGCTCACGGTGCTGCGGCACCTTGGCGGCGTGCCTCAATCCGTCCCGCGAGAACGTGCGGACCGAGCACCAGCGGCACAAGGGGGGGCCCATCAGCCACTACCCGGCGCCGGGGCTGGTGGCTGCGGCTGCCGGGAGTGGATTACCCAGTTTTGGGGATGCGGCGGGGAGCCCCGGCGGGCAGTATGGCCTGCAGCAGTAGGAATCGACTCGGGAGGAGGGAGT
>CAYGYX010000124.1:0-2399 GCA_964354255.1 uncultured Acidimicrobiia bacterium
CGCCGGGAGAGGCCAAGCCGCCCCCCTCGGCCGAGAGTCTCACCCTGTCCGGGTGGCTTGCCAGGAGCCGGCAGGCGAGGAGTAGCAGCAGGACGACCAGGTGCCGGTGATGGTGACGGTGTCGCCCGTCCGGGACGCCGTGCCAAGGTACTGGGTGTCCTCGTTGATCGCTCCCTCAGAGTGCAGGTTGATCTCGAGTTGGGTACCGTCCCAGGTCAGGGGCGCCGGCAAGGTCGCGACGGCTGCGCCTTCCCAGTACAAGGTGATGAGCGCTTCCCCACCGCCCGTGGTGTTGGCGGTGAGGTCGAGGTCGAACGTGGCGATGGCCCCCGGGGTGAGGACCATCCCTAGCTCGGCGAGGTCGGGCGGGGTGACGATGGTCTCTACGGTGAAGGTCCCGGTGTAGTGGCCGTCGATGACTGGCCGGTCGAGGGTGATGAGGCTGGCGGCGCCGTTGTCGGTGCGGGTGAGCAGGATGGTGGCCGGGTAGTCGTCCACCGAGACGATCCAGGTCACCTCCCCGGCGGCGGCGAGGTGCTGGTGCGTCTCCCCGGCGACCCCGTTGGGAGCGGAAACCGCGATGGTGAGGTCGGTGCCGTCGGGATGACAGGCGGTGACGATGCCCCGCACCGTCCACTCGCTGCCCTCGCCGGAGACGGCGACCGCGTCAACCACGGAGAGTTGGGCCAGGTACTCGTCCGTCAGTGCGGCGGGTTGCAGGCCGCGAGCCTCCCGCTCCTCGGTGATCAGGCGGCGCACCGCCTGGTCCACCGCGAGCACCCGGCCGCCCACCCCGGGGTCGATGGGCTGGATGGTGCCGTCGTCCCGGGTGATCTGGGTGCGGGCGGTCTCGCTCAACAACTGTTTGATCTGGGCGGCGGTCAGGTCCGGCCTGATCGAGAGAAGCAGGGCAGCAGCGGCGGTGACCTGCGGGGCGGCCATGCTGGTCCCGCCCCCCGTGTTGATGATGGTGCCGTCCGGCCCGACTGCCTGCACTGCTTCCGAGCCGGGGGCGGCCAGGGTCACTTCGAAGGTGGGGCTGGCCCGGTTGCTCGACGGGGCGGTAGCTCCGTCGTTGCGCACGTTGCCGACGGTGATCATGTTGGGCCGGTTCAGGCCACCCGGCCAGGCCCTCTCCCCGTTCTGCACCCAGCCGTCGTTGAGGGCAGCGGCGACGAAGAGCACCTCGGGATGCAGGCGAGCCATCTCCTCGAAGAAGCCCCGGAAGGTGGCGGCCTGCGCCGGGTTGGCTTTGCTGCACCCCCAGGACATGTTGATCACCCGGGCCCCGGCATTGATCTGCTCGACGATCGCCCTCATCGCTGCTGTCAGGTAGATCCTCGGGGGGCGGCCCTCACCCACGAACGGGTTACTGACCGAGACGCGCAACTGATCGATCACACCGGCGATCCCGGCCACCCCGCCGTCACCCCCATCCGCACCCAGCAGGTTCGCCACCCCGGTTCCGTGACCGCCCCTCTCGTCATCACCCTCGGCTACCCAGCCACCGTCGACCGGGTCGAACCCATACACCTGGGCCGGGGCGGCAAGCACCCCACCCAGGTCGTTCATCTCGACCCCGTCGAACTCCCCGTTCCCCCTCCAGACCCCGGAGTCGACGATGCCCACGTGCACCGGCTGGGAAGGGAGGCCACTCGCCCGGAGGTAGGCCCAGGCCCGCTCCACCCCGATCATCCGGTACCCGGCGCCCGCCCGACCCTGGTAGGCAGGGTCGTTCAGCGGGCTCTGGCGGACGCCCCACACCTCCTCCTCCGTCCCCGCGGTCCCATTGGGGAAGGCGGATTCCACCCCGGCCGCCGCCCCGGCCGCCGCCACCGCCGACGCCACCCCCTCGGCAGACGTCGGGGGTATGGCGATCTGCCACAGGCCAATCAGCTCGATGCGGCCCACCACCTGGCCCCCGACCGCCGCGGCCGCAGCCTGTGCCTCTGCATCCCCGAACCCCTCCGCCAGGATCACCAGCACCTGGTCCCCCGCCATCAGGCTGCCATCCGGTCCGGCCACCGTCGCCGCCGGATCCGGGTCAGCCACTTCCACCACGCCCATGCCGCCGACCGCCAGAACGGTGGTGGTTGTCTCGCCCGGCATGGTCGTGGTCGTACCGGTATCCCCCGGCACAGCGGTTGGCCCCCAGCCCCCAGGAGTGTCGAACACGCCCCCGTCCCCGCCTGTGCAACCCGCCACCAGGGCCAGCACCACCAGCCAGCCACCCCGACGCATACCCACCCTCCCTAGCGGCACACCAGCACACTACGCCGGCACCTCTCCGCAAGAGCAGGCACATGCCCCCTCCCAGTCGCCTCGGCCGGGGGGGCTGGGGGGAGCGCAGAGGGTGCGATCACGCTCATCCGCGGGTTCGCCCCCTCCGCGCCGCGCCT
>CAYGYX010000125.1:0-2376 GCA_964354255.1 uncultured Acidimicrobiia bacterium
CCTGAGGCCGCGCTCCGGTGGTGCCAGCGGCATGGTGGTGGTGGTCAAGGCCGCCTCCTCTTTGTCGGACGGGCTCGCTGCCGGGGGAAGGACGGGAACGTCATCCCCAGTCCGGTCCGAAGCATGCTACGCGTGTGGGCCCGACCCCGGGCGGCCGAGGTAGGCGCAAGCTCGGCGCTGGTCTCGGTGGGCGCATAGACTCGGTGCCATGGAACGTCAGACAATTGTCGTCGGTTACTCACCTACTCGCACCGGGGAGCTCGCTCTGGATCGAGCCATAGAGGAAGCGAAGATCCGCGGGGGGCGCCTGCTGGTGGTGCTTTCCATGTGGGGCGGTCGCCGCACCGGGCTGGAGGAGGTCGAGCAGGCCCGTCGTGCCTTCGCCACGGCGGAGGACCGTCTCAAGGCCGAGGGTGTCGAGTACGTACTCCGCGAGCTGGTGCGCGGGAAGGCCCCGGCCGAGGATCTGGCTGCGCTGGCGGCCGAGGAGAAGGCCTCGCTGTTGGTGATCGGCTATCGCCACCGCAGCAAGTCGGGCAAGTACTTCCTGGGCAGCGATGCTCAGGACATCCTGCTCGCCTCCCCGTGCCCGGTGCTGCTGGTGCGTTCCCCGGAGGGCGAAGCGGACTGAGGCTGTTGCTCCCTCTCCCGCGGCAGCGGGAGAGGGTGGGGGTGAGGGCTTCCGCAGCAACCGGCTGTGCCGGGAGAGGGTCGGTCTTCACCCCACCAGTACCACGGCCAGCGCCGCCGCCCCCACTGCCAGTGCTACTGCCGCCCGCTTCCAGGCGCTGCCCTTGGTGCGGGGCAGGCGGTCCCACACCGCCGCGATGAGGGCGCCGGCGACGAGGCCGCCGACGTGGGCCTGCCAGGCGATGTTGCGGACGAAGATCGGCAGGGACAGGTTGATCACCAGCAGCAGCAGCAGCTGGCCGAAGACCGCCGCCCCGGCCCGGGTGTGCCGCTGTCGGTAGCTGGCGGTGAGCAGCGCCCCGAAGAGGCCGAAGATGGCCCCCGACGCCCCCACCGCCCAGGCGTTTGATCCCAGCAGTTGGTAGAGCATGCCCCCGGCCACTCCTCCGGCCAGGTAAAGGGAGGCGAAGGAGAAGCTGCCAAAGCGGCGCTCCAGCACCGGCCCGAAGAGCCAGAGGGCATACATGTTGAAGAGGATGTGGAGGATGCTGCCGTGCAGGAAGGTGGCGGTCAGGAGGCGCCACCATTCCCCGCGGTCGATGAGGATCGGATGCTGGGCGGCCCTTTCGAACATCTCGTTGCCGAAGGCGGGGAAGATCTCGCCGGCGATGAAGATGGCGGCGTTGAGGGCAATCAGGATCCACGTGATCGGAGTGCCGCGGCGATCGACGTGCCTCAGGGTGCGGGCTGGGATCACCCGGGTGAGTTTCGCCGGGACCGTGCACTCCGGGCACTTCTGGCCGACCACCGCGTCGCGCGAGCACTCGGGGCAGATGGAGCGCCCGCACTCGCTACAGGCGAGGCGGGTGGGGCGGTCGGGGTGGCGGTAGCAAACGGGTTGAGCTTCCGGCGGCTGCGGATACACGAGAGTCCACCTTACCGGGCCGCCGCGAGTAGCCCGGCGGGGGGCGGTCCCGGAGCGCTGCCCGGCGGTTGCGACGACTCGCAGGCCCCAGCTGCGGGCCGGCGGGGACGGACGAGGTCGCCGGGGGCCACTCGGTACCAGTAGTGGTAGGCCTCGTCGAAGCCGAGGCTCCGGTACAGCGTGAGGGCCGGGGTGTTGGCCGGCATCACCTGGAGGTAAGCCTGGCCCGCTCCTTGTTCGACCCCCCAGGCGAGGAGGGCCCTCACCACCTGCCGGGCCAGCCCGCGGCGGCGACGGCCGGGGTGGGTGCCGATCTCGAAGAGGCCCACCCAGCCTCCCTCGGCCACCGCCATGCCTACCGCGGCCGTTTCCTCTCCGTCGTCCACGCAGGCGAAGGCGAGCGGCGCGCTGATGCGGGCGATTAGGTCGAGGAAGACGGCCGGGGCCGACCCGTAGTGCTCCCCGGCGGCGGCGTTGACCCGGCACCACTGCTCCGAGGGATGCTCTTCGAGGCGGGCCGGGAGGGTCGGGAGAGAGGCGGGCAGTGCCCGGGTGCGCACCGAGACCGGGGCGTCGAGGAGGTAGCCCGCGGCGGCGAGGTGGGCGTCGAGGTCGGTTGGTAGGGAGGCGGCGGTCAGCTTGAACGTCGGGGCCAGGCCCCGCGGCCGGTAGAAGCCCTCGGCGAAGGCGACCTTCTCGGCGAGTGGAAGGGTGCCGCCGGCAGTGGTGGACACCGAGTTGACCCGGCGGCCGATGCCCCGCCCGGTGGCCCGCAGCTCCCAGCCGTCGTAGGGGATGACCTCGGCTGCCGGCCAGGCCCG
>CAYGYX010000126.1:0-2331 GCA_964354255.1 uncultured Acidimicrobiia bacterium
ACCAACCGCCCGACGGCTTCACTCATTGTGGCGACTTTGCTCATGGGCTCACCCTGCCGACCCCGGGTGGCCCGGCCGGGCCGTGGGAGGACGCGCTGGGAGAAGTGGAGCGGGTTCTCGCCTCTTCCATGGCGCCGGGCCTCCCGGGATGAGCCGACGGGCCCACCCTAGCGACGACGCGGCGGCCCCCGGCCGGGCCCGCCGGCCCTCGGCGAGTCAGGCTCCTCCGGTACTCGGCTCGCAGGCTGGGGTGGCGGCGGCGTTGCTGGCCGTCGTCGAGGGTGGGGATGCGCTCCGGGACCACGATGGCTTCGCCCTGGCGTTGGACCAGGCCTTCCCAAAGCAGGCTGGGCAGGTGCAGGGGGAGGCGCAGGCGAGTGGCAGGAAGGCACGGTCGGCACGGCGCCGGCTGGCCGGGTAGCTTGAGGCCAGGCGATCTCCGGGAGGGTGCTCATGCGCGACCGCATGCGGACGCTGATGGCCGCGGCGACGGTGGTGCTGTTGATCGGTCTGGCCGGGACGGCGGGGGCTGGGGCGGAGGGTGCGGCGCGGCTCTCACCGGTGGTGGGCTCGGACTTCCGCGTCACGGGCGCCCGGGCCACCGCCGACGAGGATGAGGCGGCGGTCGCTTGCAACAAGGAAGTCAACCAGTACCTGGTGGTGTGGGGAGACGCTCGCAACGAGGCAACCCGCGGCAAGGACATCTACGGGCGGCTTCTGGACGAGGACGGCACCCCTATCGGCTCCGACTTCCGCATCAGCGGCCACCGCGCCACCGCCGACGAGTGGTGGCCGGCGGTGGCCTGGAACAGCCGGGTCGACGAGTACCTGGTGGTGTGGACCGATTTCCGCAGCGACGCAACCCGCGGCTCGCAGGTCTACGGCCGGCGGGTGGCAGCCGACGGCACCCGGGTCGGGAGTGACTTTCGGATCAGCGGCCTGGGCGCCACCGAGGACGAGGGGAACCCCAAGGTGGTCTGGAGCGGCACCGACGAGTACCTGGTCGTCTGGCGGGACGGCCGTGACCGCCCGACCCGAGGCGAGGACATCTACGGGCGGCGGGTGTCCGCCGCCGGGGTCCCGTTGGCGGCCGACTTCCGGATAAGCGGCCCCGGAGCGGACGACTACGACACTGCCCCGGCGGTGGCCTGGAACGGCAGATCGCTGGAGTACCTGGTGGTGTGGACTGACCAGCGCGACGAGGCCACCCGCGGCTGGGACATCTACGGGCGGCGGGTGTCCGCCGCCGGGGTCCCGTTGGCGGCCGACTTCCGGATCAGCGGCCCGGCGGCCACCGGCCAGGAGGACTGGGCGTCGGTGGCCTGGAACAACACGGCCAACCAGTATCTGGTGGTCTGGCAGGACGGCCGTAACCCCGACCCGCGCAACATGGGGATCTACGGGCAGCGGGTGTCTGCCGCCGGGGCAGCCGTGGGGGGCGACTTCCTGGTCAGCAGCGCTGCGGCTACCAAAGCCAGTTGGGGCGCGGTGGTCGCATGGAGCTCCACCGCCGACCGGTACCTGGTCGCCTGGGCCGACTACCGCGATGGGGCAACTCGGCAGAACGACGTGTACGGGCGCAGGGTGACTAGCACCGGGGCTATGCCGGAGGACGACTTCCGCATCAGCGGCCGAAGCGCCACCGCCGACGAAGCCTGGCCGGAAGTTGTCTGGAACGTGCGGGCCGACGAGTACCTGGTGGTTTGGACGGACGGCCGCAACAACGCGTGGCGCGGCTTCGACATCTACGGCCGGCGGGTGGCCGGCTGAGCCGGCCTCACCGTCGGCGGACCCTCCGCGCGCTGGGGCCCTTCAGTCGGTGATGCCCGGCAGATGACAGCCCCTGCCTCCCAGGGGGCAGTACAAACGCTCGTGAAGGCGCGGGCGGCGGTCAGGAGTCGCGCGCAACCCTGACCCACGTGCCGATGGCCTCGCCGTACCGTTCGTCTCGCATGGCCTCTACGACTTCGGCTATCGGCCTGCCGAGGTAGCCCCGTGACCAGTGAGCGGCGGCACCGCCGTTGAGTTCGAGGTGCTCGTAGTAGCCGTCGAGTCCGCCCAGCGCCCCCTTGGTCACGTAGCCGGCCGCTCAGCCCCCCTGACTTCTTCGTAGGGGTGCAGCCAACGAGCGCCTGCCCAGGGTGCCTGGATGTCCCCCCTGGGAAGACGGTAAGGCAATCGCGGGCGTGGCGGAGCGAGGGGGCCGTAGGGCGCGGTCCGGGGAGCTGGCCGCGTAGGCTTGGCAGCAGCGACCATGTGAGGAGGCGGTCATGCGGGCGGGGAAGGCCTGGGTTCACTTCTGCAGCGCCCTGGTAGGCGCTGTGGTCGGGG
>CAYGYX010000127.1:0-2256 GCA_964354255.1 uncultured Acidimicrobiia bacterium
CGGGCCCGGGCCACCAGGTCGTCGTTCAGGTTCAGGGTCGTCCGCATGCATATGAGTATGCACGGCTCATCTGCGCTGGTCAACCCCCTCGCGCTCAATCGTTCGCGCCGCCATCGCCCAGCGTCATCGCCACCGGGGCCGATCGAGGGCGACCACCGCCACGGCTGCAGGGCCCCTCAGGGCGATCGTTTCCAGTAACGACCGGGCCTTTGCTATAACCCCGAGGTGCCCGGCGCTGGCGGCCGAGCCTGACCAACTGCGGGCGACATTCAAACCGGCAAGGGCGGCAGAGGGCCGCCCCCACAGACAACGGCGACCCGGGCGGCGCCTCGGATCGGGGTTCCTATGACGAACATGATCGAAGCCACGGGGCTGGCCAAACGGTACAAAGAGGTGGTCGCCCTCGACGGCCTGGACCTGGCGGTGCCGGAGGGCACCGTGCTCGGGCTGCTCGGCCCCAACGGGGCGGGCAAGACCACGGCCGTCTCCATCCTGGCCACCCTGCTGGAGCCGGACGCCGGCACGGCGACCGTGGCCGGGGCGGACCTGCGCACCCAGCCGGAGGAAGTGCGCCGGCGCATCGGCCTCTGCGGGCAGTACGCCGCCGTGGACGAGCACCTCACCGGCTTCGAGAACCTGGACATGATCGGGCGCCTCTACCACCTGGGCCGCGGCCCCTCCCGGGCGCGCGCCCGGGAACTGCTCGACCGCTTCGACCTGTCGGCCGCCGCCGACCGCCCGGTGAAGACCTACTCGGGCGGCATGCGGCGGCGCCTGGACCTGGCCGGGGCGCTGGTAGCCGAGCCGCCGGTGCTCTTCCTCGACGAGCCCACCGCCGGCCTCGACCCGCGCAGCCGCACCGACCTGTGGGGAGTAATCCGCGAGCTGCTGGCCCGGGGCACCACCCTCCTGCTGACCACCCAGTACCTCGAGGAAGCCGACAACCTGGCCGACGACATCCTGGTCATCGACCACGGTCGGGAGATCGCCCACGGCACCGCCGACCGGCTGAAGAGCACGATCGGCGGGGACCGCATCAAGGTCACAATCTCCCGGTCCCACGACCTGGGCCGGGCATCCGAGATCCTCACCCGCTTCGCCGTCGGGGAGCTGCAGGTGGAACCGGCCGACCGGACGCTGGTGGCCCCCATCGCCGACGGGGCCCCGGTACTCACCCAGGTCCTGCGAGAACTGGACGCCGCCGGGGTGGCGGTGAGCGACGTGGGCCTGCGCCGACCCACCCTCGACGAGGTGTTCCTGGCCCTCACCGGCCACATCGCCGAGCGGGCCGAGGCCTCCCCCGACGGGGAGAAGGCCCCGACCAGGGCGGGGAGAGGAGGACGGCGATGATCCGGCAACTGGCCTACGCGCTCGCCGACGGCGCGGTCGTCGCCAAGCGCAACGTCATCAGGATCAAGCGCGTCCCCGAAGTGCTCCTGTTCGTCCTGATCTCCCCGATCATGTTCGTGCTGCTCTTCGCCTACGTCTTCGGCAGCTCCATCGACGTGCCGGGGGGCCGCTACCGGGAGTTCCTCATCGCCGGGATCTTCGCCCAGACGGTGATCTTCGGGGCCACCTTCACCGGCGCCGGCCTGGCCGACGACATGCAGAAGGGCATCATCGACCGGTTCCGGTCGCTGCCCATGTCCCGCTCGGCCGTCCTCCTGGGACGAACCGTCAGCGACATCGTCTACAACGTGCTGTCGCTGCTGATCATGGGGGCCACCGGCCTGATCGTGGGCTGGCACATCCGGGGAAGCCTGGCCGGGGCCGTGGGCGGTTTCGCGCTGATGCTGCTGTTCGCGTACGCCTTCAGCTGGGTGATGGCCTTCGTGGGGCTGTCGGTGCCGAGCGTCGAAGTGGTCAACAACGCCTCGTTCATCGTCATCTTTCCCCTCACCTTCATCGCCAACACCTTCGTGCCCGCCGAGAATCTGCCCAGCGCCCTGCGCGCCTTCGCCGAGTGGAACCCGGTGTCGTCGGTGACTCAAGCGGTGCGCGAGTTGCTCGGCAACATACCGCCGGGCACCCCCGAGCCGACCGCCTGGCCCCTGCAGAACCCGGTGCTCTACACGCTCATCTGGATCGTGGCCATCGTGGCGGTCTTTGCCCCGTTGTCGGTGCGCAAGTACAAGAAGATCCAGGGGCATAGGTAGGGGACCAGACACCCTCTCCCGCGGCGGCGGGGGCAGCGCGTCTACCGCAGGCAGACGCGGAGAGGGCCGACCCTCCCCCTCTACCCCTTCGGGCTCCCTC
>CAYGYX010000128.1:0-2225 GCA_964354255.1 uncultured Acidimicrobiia bacterium
CCTCCCCCGTTGCCACGGGAGAGGCGAACCTCTTCTTCTCCCCCGCCCCAGCGGGCTCTTCTTCTCCCCCGCCCCAGCGGGCCAAGGAAGCCCTCCCCCTCCGCCCCCTCCCGCTGCCGCGGGCGGGGGAACCCGAAGGCCAGAGGGGGAAAGGCACCACCCGCTCCGCGGCGCGCCTCCCCCGCCGCGACAAGGCAACCCTCCCCCTGCCGCGGGCGGGGGAACCCGAAGGCCAGAGGCGGCAGAGGGGAAAGTCACTCCGCCCTCGCGGGAGTGGCAGAGCCCCTACCCCACCGCCCGCCGGTACACCCGGACCGACAGCGGCACGAACACCGCCATGATGGCCGCCGACCAGGCCAGCGCCATCAGCACGTCGCCCGCCACCGTGTGCCCCGGGGGCAGCGCCCCCTGCCCCAGGATCAGCCCGCGCAGGGCGTTGGTGGTCACCGTGATCGGCTGGTTGTCGGCGAAGCCCTGCAGCCACGAGGGCAGGGTGCCGGTCGGCACGAACACCGACGAGGCGAACACCAGGGGGAACACCGGCAGGAACACCGCCGACTGGGCGGCCTCGGGGTTCTTCACCGCCAGGCCGATGGCGGCCATCACCCAGGACAAGGCGTGGGCGAACACCATGGCCACCAGCATCCCGGCCAGCATGCCCAGGGCGCTGGTCTGCCACCGGAACCCGATCAGGAAGCCCACCGCCAGCATCAGGGTGATCACGAAGCCGTTGCGGACCAGGTCGGACAGGGTCCGCCCCGCCAGCACCGCCGAGCGGGCCATGGGCAGCGAGCGGAAGCGGTCGATGACCCCCTTGCTCAGGTCCTCGGTGAGCCCGAGGGCGGTCTGCCCGGCGCCGAAGGCGGCCACCTGGATCAGCAGCCCCGGCACGAGCCAGTTGAGGTAGCTGCCGCCGGCGGCCACGGGGATGGAGCCGCCGATGGCCCCGCCGAACACGTAGTTGAACAGCAACAGGAACATCACCGGCTGCACGGTGGCGAACAGCAGCAACTGGGGCAGGCGGACGTTGCGCAGCAGGTTGCGCCTGGTGATCACCAGGGCGTCCTTGACGGCGTGGAGGGGGCCGATGCGGGCCGGGGCGGTGGTGGCGGTCATCGGGCCCTCCTCCCCCGGCGCCCCTTGCCCCCGTTGGCAGCGCCGGCGTCCCCGGCCTGCCCCTCGGCCTCGCGGCCGGTGAGCGCCAGGAACACGTCGTTGAGGGTGGGCTTGCGCAGGGCGATGTCGTCGGGGGTGATGCCGGCTTCGCTCAGGCGCCGCACCACCTCCAGCAGGGTGCGGGAGCCGTCCGGGGCGGGGATGGTGACCCTGCCGGTGGCCGCCTCCAGCGACGAGTGCTCCCCGCCCAGGGAGGCGAGGACCGCAACGGCCCGTGCCCCCTCGCCGTCGGCCAGGGCCACCTCCACCACGGCGCCCCCCAGCTTGTCCTTGAGCTCCCCGGGGGTGCCCTCGGTGACCAGCCGTCCCTGGTCGATCACCCCCACCCGGGCGGCCAGCTGGTCGGCCTCATCCAGGTACTGGGTGGTGAGCAGGATGGTGGTGCCACCGGCGACCATATCGAGGATCAGCCCCCAGATGTCGGTGCGGCTGCGGGGGTCGATGCCGGTGGTGGGCTCGTCCAGGAACAGCACCTGGGGCCGCCCCACCATGGAGGCGGCCAGGTCGAGGCGGCGGCGCATGCCGCCCGAGTAGGTGCGCACCGGCCGGTCGGCGGCGTCGGCCAGGTGGATCCGCTCCAGGACTTCGGCGGTCCGCCGCCGGGCCTCGACCGGGGACAGGTTGTAGAGGCGGCCGACCATCTCCACGTTCTCCCGCCCGGTCAGGTAGTCGTCCACGGCGGCGAACTGCCCGGCCAGGCCCAGGTGAGTGCGGGCGGTGGTGGGGTCGCGGCCCACGTCGATGCCGGCCACCCAGGCCCGGCCCGAGTCGGGCCGCAGCAGCGTGGTCAGCACCCGGATCAGCGTGGTCTTGCCGGCCCCGTTGGGCCCGAGCAGGCCGTAGATGATGCCGGGCTCGAACTCCAGGCTGACCCCGTCGAGGGCGCGGACCCGACCGAAGGTCTTGACCACGTCCTCGGCGCGGACGATGGGTCCGTCCACGGTGATGACTCCTTCCTCAGACAGCGATGCGCCCCGGGCACCGGGGCGGAGGGCTATGTAAGCGGGTTCTCCCGCCTAGCCGGATTCCGGGCTCCACTTCTCTCCCCC
>CAYGYX010000129.1:0-2209 GCA_964354255.1 uncultured Acidimicrobiia bacterium
GACGCCACCGGCGTCTTCCCCGACGCCAGCGTGGTCGTCGGAGCCAGCGTGGTCGTCGGCACAGTCGTCGTCGGCGCCTGCGTCGTCAGCGCCTGCGTGGTCGTCGCCGACGAGTCGTCCCCGCAGCCGGCCACCAGCATCGCCAGGGCCACCAGCATCAGCCCGACGCCCCGGCACCTTCCCAGATCCCTCATGACTCGCATGGCATCCCTCCCCCATCGGTGGGGACCCGCTCGCCGCCGGTCCCCTGCTGCCACTCACTCCAACGAGCGGCCGCGGAGGTTTACCGGGATCTCGAGGGCCCCCAACCCCCCGACGACCGCCTCCCGGGTCAGGTTCCGGTGGTGAGGGTGTGGAGGGCGATCTCGCCCTCACGGATCCAGTAGACGGAGACCCCGTCGGTGGCAACACCACTGGCCAGGTCGGTGACCCGGGTCGCCACCGCGAAGAATGGCCCCGAGATCACCGGCTCCCCGGTGAACTCCAGCCGCATCCCGGCGTAGAAGTCCGCCAACTCGGCAGGCCCGACAGTCTCGTAGGTGAACCCGTCGATGTATGTGGCCTGCTCCCAGTAGTCGGCCAGCACCCCGTCGATGTCCCCGGCCGCCCAGGCCGCCGCCTGCGCCGCCAGCAACTCCTCCACCACCGCCGGGTCGGCCTCGGCATACCCGTCCGACTCCTCGGCGGCGATCCAAGCGCCGCCCGCGCTCAGGAAACCGCCCGCCACCGGCTCCGCCAGCCAGGTGTTGAAGCCGACCCAAGCCGGTTCCGGGTCCGGGTAGACAAGCCGCAGCGCGGCCGCCGCCGCGTACCCGGACACCACCACCTCCCCCGTCTCCATCACCTGGTCCAGCGAACTCGGAAGCATCGCCCTGAGCATCGTGCTGGCCGGGGCGGTGTCCGGGATGAGCCCGTGCACCAAGTACCAGAACATACGGGAGTCGTCGGTGATCATCCCGAGGTGAGCCGCATCGTCCTTGTCGTTCACCGCGGCGTGGAGGGCAACCAACTCCCCCACCGACGCCACCGGCGTCTTCCCCGACGCCAGCGTGGTCGTCGGAGCCAGCGTGGTCGAGGTCGTGGTGGTCGGCCCCGGCTCCAGGACCTCGCCCCCCCGGGGCCTCAGGACGAACAGCAGGGGCAGACCCACGGCGAGCAGCACCGCCACCGCGCCGACGGCCACCGCCGGCCGAGCGAGGAGCGGCCTCCGGCTCCCCGGCGCTTCGGCGCTGAAGCGGGCCTGCCGGGTCGCCTCCCGGATCTCAGCGGCGGCGCGGCGTCCCAGATCGTCCAGCTTCATCACGACTCCTCGACCCGCAGTCGCTTCGCCAGCGCCTGCCGCCCCCGATGGAGGTGCACCTTCACCGTGCTCTCGGCGCAGCCCATCACCTCGGCGATCTCCGCCACCGATGCCTCCTCCAGGTAGTGCAGGGTCACCGCCTGGGCCTGGTGCTTGGGAAGGCGGCGGACGGCGTGCCAGAACTCGCCGGCCTCGGCGCTCAGCTCGGCCGGGGGCTCGCTCCGCAGCGGCGCCAGGCGCAGCAGCGCCCGGGCCTCGGCCTTGCGCCGCTGGTAGGCCGAGGCGGCCAGGTTCAGCACCACCCGGCGCGCCCAGCCGCCGGGCCGCTCCAGCTGCCCAACCTCCGGCCATCTCCGGTACGCGGCGATCATCGCTTCCTGGGCCAGGTCCTCGGCTGCCATCCGGCCTCCCGAGAGGGCGTAGGCGATGCTCACCATCTTCGGGAACTCCCGCGCGTAGAACCGATCGAAAGGCTCCAGGCCGCGCACCACCGGGATCGCGTCGGTCACGGCCCGGCCCGCCCAGGCCAGCGCGGCAGCACCCATGTCACCCCACACTCCCACGAGAGGGCGCAGAGGTTTACCGGGATTCCGGGAATCCTCTCAGCCGACCGCATCACCGCCAGATCACCCCCCGAGGCCATGGCGCCGGCGCCGATTCTCGCAGGGGGATCCGGCCGGTGACGGCAGACGGTCGGCTGGGCATCCGCCAGACAAGGGGCCGCCCTCCACGAGCCGAGGCAGACCCCCTCGCGACCCGGCTCGGAGGCAGGTCACGGTGACCGCCTCGACGCTCGGCAGGGCCGTCGCCCGGGGGTCACAACGGTCGCGTCGCGGGCTGGGATGATCGCCACCGCGCGCCCTAACGTGGCTGCCGCCGGGCTGCACGGACACGAGCGCCGGCCGGACT
>CAYGYX010000130.1:0-2095 GCA_964354255.1 uncultured Acidimicrobiia bacterium
CTGGTCCACGGGGAGGAGGAGGGGAGGCGGGCCCTGGCGGCCGCCCTGGCCGGGGCCTTCGCCGGCGAGGTGCTGCTGCCGGCGCGCGGCGACACCCTCGAGGTGTGAGCTGAGCTGCGGGCCGAGCGCACCCCCGCCGGCTTCCGGGTTCCCTCCGGTGGGAGGCGGGCGGGCAGGTGGCAGTGGAGGTGTTGGTCGCGGCGCCCTGAGCGGGTGCCGTCGTCACCCGCCGAGCAGGTGGCCAATCCTCATCAGATCGTCGTTGAGGGCGTTGGGTATGGTGAAGCCTTCGGTGGAGCGGATGGCTTCGAGGTTGGCGGCGATGTCCTCCGGGGTAAGCGCCCCGTCGCGCTCGGGATGCTTGAACCACCCGGTGCCCAGCCCGAGGAACACCCTGGTGACCGACCCGGCCGCGACGGACCAGATCTCACCGGACAGCGTGCAGGCTTCCGAAGCCAGGTAGAGCACCGCCGGGGTGACCGCCTCCGCGTCGAAGTGCTCGATCAAATCGCCGAGCAACTCCTCGGTCATCCGGGTCTTGGCGAGGGGGGCAACGGCGTTGACGGTGATCCCGTGTCCGGCACCTTCGTGCTTGAGAACGTTCATCAGGCCGACGAGCCCGAGCTTGGCCGCGCCGTAGTTGGACTGGCCGAAGTTGCCGAACAGCCCGGTAGCCGAGGTGGTGATGATCACCCTCCCGTAGCCCTGGTCGCGCATGAGTCGGAAGGCCGGACGGGTGACGTAGAAGGCTCCCTTGAGGTGCACTGCGAGCACCGAGTCGAGGTCGGCCCAGTCGAGCTTGACAAAAGAGCGGTCGCGCAGGATGCCGGCGTTGTTGACCACGACATCGATGCGCCCGAACTCGTCGATCGCCCGGGCCACCATCGCCTCGCCGCCCTCCGGGCTGGACACCGACGAGGTATCGGCCGCGGCGACGCCCCCGGCCGCCCGGATCTCCTCGACCACGGCCTCGGCCGGCGTGGCGCTGCCCCCCTCACCGGTCACCGTGCCGCCCAGATCATTGACCACCACGGCCGCCCCGCGGGCGGCAAAGGCGAGCGCATGGGCGCGGCCCAGGCCTCCCCCTGCACCCGTCACGAGCACCACTCGATCCTGGAAATCGATCATCGTTAGGGCTCCTCCCTACCGGTTGACACGGCTCACCGGAGAGACTAGACCTGACGACTGAATCAGGTGTCAGGTCGGGAGGGATGACCAGAGACCGGTCACCGCGGGCGCTGCCGCAGACTGAGCGGGGACGCGCCACCCGTCAGGCCATACTCGACGCCGCCGAGAGGGTGTTCGACGAGTGCACCTTTGACCGTGCCTCGGTGTCGGAGATCACCAGGCGGGCCGGGGTGGCCCAGGGGACCTTTTATCTCTACTTCCCCGACAAGAAGTCGGTATTCGCCGAATTGGTCCGCTCGCTGAGTAGTGGGCTGCGCCAGGCCATCGCCCGAGTCATCGAGGACGAACCCGACCGCCTCGCTGCGGAGCGTCGTGGCTTCGAGGTGTTCTTCGAGTACATCCGCCGACACCGCCCGTTCTACAAGCTGGTGCACGAGGCCGAGTTTGTCGACCCCGACCTGTACCGCTGGTACTACGAACGGTTCGGTGAGGGGTACACCAAGGGGATCACCCGGGCCATCGAGGCCGGCCAGATCCCGGGGGACATCGACTCCGAGGCTCTCGCCTACTGCCTCATGGGGATCGGCGACTTCATCGGGATGCGCTACGTGCTCTGGGGGGGCCAGGGAATCCCTCCACGGGTGTTCGAGGACGTGTTCCGCTTCATCGCCCGCGGGATGGGGGCGGAGGTGCCGCGCTGATGTACGTCGGCGACTACCTGGCGAGACGCTGCGTGTACCGACCGGAGGCCCCGGCGCTCGTGGACGTCACCGGGGACGAGCCGCGCCGCTTCACCTACCGGGAGCTGAACACCCGGGCCGACCGCACCGCCTCCTGGCTGCGGCAACGAGGGGTATCGGTGGGCGACCGGGTGGCCTTCGTCGGATACGACGGTCTCCCCCTGTACGACCTGTTCTTCGCCTGCTGCAAGGTCGTCTTCGGCGTACTCGGGGCCGCCTCGATATCG
>CAYGYX010000131.1:0-2090 GCA_964354255.1 uncultured Acidimicrobiia bacterium
CGCGCCCGACGCAGTCGGCCGCGGAGAGGGCAGAGTCGCGAAGGAGCCCAGCCCGGAGAAGGAGCAACACCCTTCCCCTATCCTCCCCCGGCGTGGAACCCGTGCTGCGCCCGGCGCGCCTCGAGGACAAGGCGTCGATCGTCGCCTTCACTCAAGGGACCTTCCCCTGGGGCGACTACATCGACCGCGTCTTCAACGACTGGCTGGCCGACCCGGCCGGCCTCACCCTGGTGGCCGAGGTCGAGGGCGAGGCGGCCGGCCTGGCCCGGGGCTCGCTGCTCTCCCCGGCCGAGGCCTGGGCCCAGGGCCTGCGGGTCCATCCCGAACACCGCCGGCACGGCCTCGGCACCGCCCTGCTCGACCACCTCGCCGAGTGGGCCGTCGGGCAGGGCGCCAAGGTGATCCGCCTGTCCTCCGAAGACTCGAACACGGCGGCGGGCGCCCTCATCCCCACCGTGGGCTTCCGCCCGGTCGGTCGCTGGCTGATCGTCGAGATGGAAGGGCTTCAGGCCGGCCCGGCGCCCGGCGGGAACGGCGGGAGGCGCGCCCCGGCGGCCGATCGTCTGCGGCCGGCCCCTGCCCCCGAGGCGGACGCCGCCATGCTCTCCTGGTCCGGCGGACCGCTGGAGGCGGAGGCGCACGGTCTCTTCTCGCGGCACTGGTCCTGCCGCCGCCTCACCCTCCGGGACCTGGCCGAGGGTGCCCGGCAAGGGGCACTGTGGCAGGGACGGCCGGGCTGGCTCCTCGGTGAGTTAGATCGCGACGAGTTCGAGGTCCACTGGCTCTCCACCTACCCGGAGGACGCCCGGGCCATGGTGGCCGCCCTGCTCGACATCGCCGTTGCCGCCGGGGCCGAGCGCCTCGAAGCGCAGGTGCCGGCGGTGGGCTGGCTCAGCGCCGCCTTCGAGCAAGCCGGCTGCTGGACCGGCCCGCTGACGGTGTACGCCCGGGGGCTGTAATCGGGGAGGTTGAATCCGCGGCGCAACAGACTAGAATTCTGGTCATGTCACAGGTGCTTCCCCTCTCCGAGGTCAAGGCCCGGTTCTCCGAGATCGTCGAGGCGGTGTCGAGCACCCACGAGCGGGTGACGGTGACCCGCAACGGCCGGCCGGCCGTGGTCGTCGTCAGCGCCGACGACCTGGAGGCCATCGAGGACACCCTGAGCATCCTCTCCGACCCCGCGGCGATGCAGGCCATCAAGGAGGGCCGGGCCGCCGTCGCTGCCGGTGACGTCTCGACCCGGGAAGAACTCGAGGCTCTGCGCGATCGACTGCGTGCACGGACCGCGTGAAGTCGGCCCCGTGGAACCTGGTAGTGGCCGGCCCGATCCGCCGGGCCGTCGACCGCATCCCGCCCAAGGTGGCCGCGGCGGTGCTCGACTTCCTGCTCGGGCCGCTGGCGGAGAACCCCCGGCGGGTCGGTCGGCCCCTGCGTGGTGACCTGCAAGGCCCGCATTCGGCCCAGGTAGGCGCCTACCGGGTGGTCTACGAGATCGACGACACGACCCGGACGGTGACGGTCCTCTACGTAGACCACCGCGCCGACGTCTACCGGCCGCGCTGACTGCTCCCCCTTCCAGTAGTGCACCCACGCGGCGAAACTCTGCCACCTACGAGTACCCGCCCGGGTGCCCACCGATTCGGGAGACAACGAAATGGCCGAGCATCCCAACGTCACGCTGGTCAAGAAGGGCTTCGCCGCCTTCGACACCGGCGACATCGCCACTCTCAACACCATGTTCGCCGACGACGTCGTCTGGCACGGCGCCGGGCGCAGCTTCCTCGGCGGCGACTTCAAGGGCAAGGGGGAGGTCCTCGGCCTCTTCGCCCGCCTGAGCCAGGAGGCCGATTCCTTCGAGCAGAAGGTCCACACCATCCTCGCCGACGACGAGCACGCCGTCGCCCTGGTCGAGGCCCGGGCCGCCCGGGACGGCAAGCAGGCCATCATCCAGCAGGTCTTCGTCTTCCACATCACCAAGGGCCGGATCACCGAGGCGTGGGCGACGTTGCACGACCTGTACGCCGCCGACGAGTTCTGGGCGTAGAGAGACGGCTTCGCCCCCTCCCTCACCCTCCCCCGCCTGACGGCGG
>CAYGYX010000132.1:0-2090 GCA_964354255.1 uncultured Acidimicrobiia bacterium
TCGAGGGCGACGTCGAGGAAGCGCGCCGCGTGGCGGCGGCGATGGCCGCCGAGGCCGGGGGCTAGGCCTTTTCTCCCCCGCGACAGCGGGGGAGGCGCGCCTGCCACCGGCAGGCAGGCGCGGAGGGGGCAAGGCGCGCCGGGTTGACTTCCTGCCCTCACTACTCTGCCCCGCCGTGCCCGGTTTGCTCGCCTTCCACGCCCATCCCGACGACGAGTCCCTGTCGATGGGCGGCACGCTGGCCCGCTTTGCCGCCGCCGGTGAGCGGGTGGTGGTGGTGACCGCCACCCGGGGCGAGGCGGGGGAGATCCACAACCACGACGCCCCCGAGTCGCTGCGGGAGAGCCTGGGCGAAGTGCGCGAGGCAGAACTGCGCGCCGCCTGCGCCATCCTGGGGGTGAGCGCGGTGGAACTGCTGGGCTATCGCGACTCGGGAATGGAGGGCACTCCCGACAACGGCCACCCCGACGCCTTCTGCCGGGCCGGCTTCACGGAGGCGGTGGGACGCCTGGTCCGGCTCATTCGCCGGCACCGGCCCGAGGTGGTCACCGCCTACGACCCCTTTGGCGGCTATGGCCACCCCGACCACATTCAGGTGCATCGCGTGGGGACCGCGGCCTACTTCGGTGCGGCAGACCTCGGCCGCTTCCCTCTCGAAAAGGGCGAGGAGCCGTGGCGCCCGGCGAAGCTGTACTGGTCCACCTGGCCGCGGGAGCGAACGCGGACGCGTCAGCGGGCGCTGGCCGAAGCGGGGCAGATCCCCTGGGAGGTGGCGGAGCGGGAGCCGTCCACCGGCATGCCCGAGGAGAACATCAGCACGTGCCTGGACGTGACTCCCTGGTTCGAGCGCAAGTGGGCGGCGATCACGGCCCACCGCACCCAGATGGCCGAGGGGTCCTGGCTGATGAAGCTGCCCGAAGAGATGCGGCGCGACGCCTTCGGCCGGGAGGCCTTCATCCTGGTCGTCTCTCGGGTGGAAGCCCCCGACGGAGCGCCGGACCTCTTCGCCGGGCTGCGCTGAAGGTCACCCGGGTACGATCGCTGTCGTGATGGATCGCGCCGGTGTGGCTGCCGCCGCTCCCTCCCTGCGGCGGGCGTGTGGGGGAGTGAGGTGAACGCCGCGGCCCGCTGGCGGGCGTTGCTGGAAGCCTGGGCTTTCCCCCCCGACCTGCTGGCAGCGGTGCCCGACTCGCCTTACGAGTGGCCGGTGGGCCTGTGGCGGCGGAGGCACGAGGCCGAGGCCGGGGCTCCCCTCACCCCCACCGGCCGGGTCGTGGCCGCTCTGCTGCCGCCGGGTGGTTCCCTCCTCGACGTGGGGGCGGGGACGGGCCGGGCCTCACTGGCGTTGGCCGCCCTCGATCATCCGCTGACCGCGGTCGAGCGAAACCCGGAGATGGCGGCCGTGCTGCGCCGCCAGGCGGAGGCCTCCGGGGCCACGGTCCGGGTGGTCGAAGGCGCCTGGCCGGCGGTGGCCCCTCGGGTGGGACGGCACGACGTAGCGCTGGCCGCCCACGTGGTCTACGACGTGGCCGAGCTGGCCCCCTTCCTGCGCGCCCTGCACGAGGCGGCCGAGGTCGGGGTCGTTCTCGAAGCGGGGGAGCGTCACCCGTGGTCCGGGTTGAGCAAGTACTACCGGGCACTCCACGGCCTCGGTCGACCCGACGGGCCCGATGCCGACCTCCTGGCCGAGGTGGTCGAGGAGGTGTTGGGGGTGGCCCCGCAGGTGGAGCTATGGAGCACTGTGACCCGGCTGCTCTTCGCCGACCTGCAGGAACTGGTGGACCTCTACCGTCGCCGCCTGCTGGTCCCGGTGGAGCGGGCCGGAGAGGTGGCCGACCTGCTTGCTCCCGACGTCGTCGAGGAGGACGGATGGTTGGCCCTCGGCCACGACCAGGGTGTGGCGACGGTGTGGTGGCGGATCGAGTGAGGCAGCCGCTCCCCACCCCAGGGTGACGTTGCCTGGCGACGCTGGGCGGTGGTGGCTCTGCGCCCCATCGGTGGGTCGCGGCTCACAGGCGCCGCGGGTACTGCTGGTGATCGTGGGCCTGCCGGTGGTGGTGTCGACAGAGCAGAGGCTGTCGCATGAATCT
>CAYGYX010000133.1:0-2004 GCA_964354255.1 uncultured Acidimicrobiia bacterium
GGGTCCACCGTGGTCGGGCGGCATGCCCCCCTGGCAGCGGCGCTGCTCGTCTCCGGATTGGCGGGCGCCGGCCTGACCGTTCTCGTGGCTTTGGGCACCATCAGCCAGGGACTCTCGGCCGTCGGCTCGGTGGCCCTGGGTCTACAGACGGCATCCGTGAGCCTGATCTTCGGTGCCACCGGTGCCTTGGCCGCCCAACTGACCCTCACCGCAGGCGGGGCCCGGGCGATCGCCCTCGCCGCGGTGGGCCTGGCGTATGTGCTGCGGGCCGCCGGCGATGCCGGCGACGTGGGCGCGCTGTCGTGGGCTTCCCCAATGGGGTGGGCGCAGCGCCTCCGGCCCTTCGCCGGCGAGCAATGGTGGGTGCTGCTGCTTCTCCTGGCGGTGGCGCTCGCCGCGGGCGGTGCCGCGGTCTACCTGTCTGCTCACCGCGATGTCGGGAGCGGCGTCTTCTCCACCCGGCTGGGCCCGGCGGTCGGCTCGCCGCGGCTGGCCTCCCCTCTCGGGCTGGCCTGGCGGCTCCACCGGGGACTGCTGGCCGGCTGGGCCGTCGGCCTGACCGTGCTGGGCGGCATCTACGGGAGCGTCGCCGAAGCAGTCGGCGACGTGTTGCGCGACAACCCCGACCTGCAGCAGATCTTCGAACGGCTGGCCCCCTCCCCGGGTTCGATCAGCGACCTCTACCTGGCAGCAGTGATGGGCGTGCTCGGTCTGCTCGCCGCGGCCTATGGCATCCAGGCCACTCTGCGCCTACGCGTCGAGGAGCAGGACATGAGGGCCGAGCCGGTGCTCGCCACCGCGGTCAGCCGGACCCGCTGGATGGGAGCACACCTCCTGTTCTCCCTTGCCGGCCCAGCGGTTGTGCTAGCCGTCGCCGGCGCCAGTGCCGGCCTCTTCTACGGAGTGGTCGCCGGCGATGTCGCCCGGCAAGTGCCCCGGGTGCTGGCAGGGGCGCTGGTCCAACTGCCCGCGGTCTGGGTGCTGGTGGGCGTCACCGCGGCGCTCTTCGGGTTGATGCCCAGGCTCTCCTTCGGCGGCTGGGCGGTCTTCGGCGCGGTGGTGTTCATCAGCTTCCTGGGCGCCGTCCTCCAGTTCGGGCAGTGGCTCCTGGATCTCTCCCCCTTCACCCACGTCCCGCTACTGCCCGGCGCGAAGCTGGTGGTCCTTCCCTTAGTGGTGCTTACCTCTGTGGGAGCGGCGCTGGCCGCGGCCGGCGTCGGCGGGTTGCACAGGCGCGATGTCGGCTGAGGACCGGAAGAGGCGCCCCTGGGCGCCAGGGCCGATAAGGGCCGTTCCCTTGAGAGCTACACGTGCTCTGCGCCCGACCTCTGCGCCGAGCCTCGCACTGCTGCGGCGAGCGGCAGGTCCTTGTGGCGTCTTCGGCTACCCCTCCCGCCGGATCCGCCGAGCAGTCACATCAGCTCGAAGAACCCCACTCTGTGAGCCTCCACCCGGGGTCACTCAGATCCACCGAAGGCTCTCCGACACCGCAAGAAACCGACCCTCCGGTGAGCCCGACCTCCTGGAGGGTCACGTTCATCTTGGGGGCGCCGGCCACCTCGACCTCCAGGTGGAGGCGGCACCAGGCGATCCCCGAACACCACGCCTCCGAACCGGCCCGCCATGCCGCCGGACGCGAAGCACCGCGTTTGTGGAACCGGGATCCAGAGCGTGGGAGGCTTCTGTGCCGAGGAAGGGCAAGGCCCGCCACTCCGAGCACGAGCTGGCCGCCCTGGAGGGCCTCACGCGGAAGCGCAGGACCAGAAGGTCAGAATGGCCCAGCGGGCAGCAGAGGCTTAGCCGCCCACCTCCCTACCAAGCCGTCGGGACTGGTGGATCTCGCCCGGCGGTGCCCGGCGCCGCACCGCCTCCAGATCCATCCGGCCGCTGCCCACCTCCCCACGGCCGGTACCATCTCCTCACCGGTGCCTGCTCCCTCCTTCCGCAACGTCGCCCTCGTCGCCCACGTCGACCATGGCAAGACGACCCTGGTGGACGCCATCC
>CAYGYX010000134.1:0-1860 GCA_964354255.1 uncultured Acidimicrobiia bacterium
GGAACGTCGCAGCCGGGGTGGGTGCAGCCCCCATCCCGCTGGTGGAGGGCGCGGCGCAGGGCGGGGGGAACCACCCGGGCGCGCCGGCCGGCGGTCAGTGCCTTCCCGTCGGGGCCGGTGATCACCGGGGTGAGGGTGGCGTCGCCGGCGAGGCGGCGCACCGCTTCGAGGGTGATGGGCCCGGTGTCCAGGTCGACCAGTCGCTCCCCCCGCCCGGCCAGAGTATCCACGTCGACGGTGACGGTGAGGTGGGGCCGCTCCCCACCCACCCGGGGCCGGTCGGAGGTGTCCAGGTGCCGGCGGCAGATCTCCACCAGCGCATCCGCCCGCCGCTGCGGCGGCGTGCGGCCGTCTTCCGGATCCAACGCGGCCGGTTCGGCCAGGGAGCCGAGGGCGCACATGACCACCGACCCGGATTCGGGGTCCAAGTCGCCGTCCAGGCGGACCATCCCGCCCCAGGTGGCCGAGATGTGTAGCCGCCGCCGCTCGAAGGCCCGATCGGCCTCGGCCAGGGCACCGTCGAGATCGGCGAGCCGGCGCCAGTGGGCCAGCGCCCGGGGGAACACTCGGCCCGACAGCGCGCGAGCCTGTTCCACCAGGACCGACTCATCCCGGCCGAACACCTCGGGGGCGAAGTCCCGGGCCGCCACCAGCAGCCGCACGCGCGGCTCGGACACCTCCCCCGAGGCGAAAGCCCGGCGGGTCTGAGGCATGTGCCGTAGCGCCCGGGCTACCTGCACCCGGCTGGAGCACACCGGCGCCGGGTCCCCCGTCAGTGCCACCAGCCAGCCGGCGCTCGAACCGAACCCTTCTGCGGCCGGGATCCCCCGGCGGGCCGCCTCGTCGACCAGGTCTGCAGCGCGCGCCTGCAGACGGGCAACCAACCGATGCACCACCCGGAGCTCATCGACAACTCCCCAATCAGACAGCATCGACAAGGGAGGGAACTCGCCGTCGGCGGTCACCGGATGGGTGTCGGGGAAGACTCCGACGCTCATACCTCTTTCTATCAAGCCGGTACGACACGATCGGGCCTACCGGGAGGCCGGTCACACCCTCGTCGGGGCCTACCCATCTGCCCCGCCGGGCCCTCACTAACCTCGCCGCCATGTCCTGGTTCGAAGCGCAGTCGCCGGTCGTCCAGGCCCTGCTGGGGGGCGTCGGGACCTGGGCGGTCACCGCGGCCGGCGCCGCCGGGGTGGTGCTGCTGCGCCGGCTCAACCAGCGTCTCCTCGACGTGATGCTGGGGTTCGCCGCCGGGGTGATGATCGCCGCCAGCTTCTGGTCACTGCTGGCGCCGTCCATCGAACTGGCCGGCGCGCTGGGCGCCCCCTCCTGGCTCCCGGCGGCCTCGGGGCTGGTGCTGGGGGGCCTCTTCCTGCGGGGAATGGACGCCGTCCTCCCCCACCTGCACCCGGGCTACCCGCGAGACGCGGCGGAGGGGGTGAGCACCCACTGGCATCGGACCACTCTGCTGGTGGCCGCCATCACCCTGCACAACATCCCCGAAGGCCTGGCAGTCGGGGTCGCCTTCGGGGCGGTGGGCGCCGGCCTGGAGGTGAACGGGGCGATCACCATCTCCGGGGCGGTTGCCCTCACCATCGGCATCGCCATCCAGAACTTCCCCGAAGGGGTGGCGGTGGCCATGCCCATCCGGGCGATGGGGGTGTCGCGCCTGCGCAGCTTCTGGTTCGGGCAGCTGTCGGCGGTGGTCGAGCCAATCGCCGCGGTCATCGGGGCGGCGGCAGTGGTCGCCTTCCGGCCCCTCCTCCCCTACGCCCTCGCCTTCGCCGCCGGGGCGATGCTCTACGTGATCATCGAGGAGTTGATCCCCGAGTCGCAGCGCAACGGCAACGAGGA
>CAYGYX010000135.1:0-1759 GCA_964354255.1 uncultured Acidimicrobiia bacterium
CGCAGATGTAGGCGCCGATGGCGTCTTTGATCGCGTTGATCACCGCCGGGGCGGTGGGGACCAGGGTCATCTCCCCCACCCCGGTGGCGCCCAGCGCCCCCCGGTGCCGGGGGGTTTCCTGGATGATTATCTGCTGGTCGAAGGAGTGGATGATGGTGGGGAACTTGAAGGTGACCCAGTCCTTGGTCTTGCCGGCGATGTACTCCTCCCGCAGCGCCCAGCCGACCCCCTGGTCGGCGCCGCCTTCCAGCTGGCCGGTGAGGTTCATCGGGTTGATCACGGTCCCGGCATCTACCGCGGTGGTCATCTTCAGGACGCGGACCGCGCCGGTCCCGGTGTCCACCTCCAGCTCCACCAGCTGCACCGCGTGCACCTGGGACTCGAAGGAGGGGCCCTGGCCGGTCTCCTTGTCCAGGGGGCCCGACTCGCCGGTCTTCTTCTCGCCCAGGTAGCGGACGGGCAGCCCGGCCGCCTGCAGTTCCTCGGCGTTGGTGGCCCCGGTCTCGGCCATCGCCGCCTTCAGCTTCTGCAGGGCGTCGATGGTGGCTCTGCCGACCATGTGAGTGATGCGGCTGCCCCAGGCCCCGCCCGCGTCGGGGGTGAGGTCGGTGCTGCGGGTGTGGAGCCGAACCTTGTCCATCGGCAGGCCCATCACCTCCGCGGTCACCTGGGTGAGCATCGAGTCGTTACCCTCGCCCGGATCGGCGGTCGCGGTGTAGAGACTCACCCCCCCGTCGGCGTCCAACTCCACCGCGACCGTCACCGAGTCGCCCGGCCCTCCGATGCCGAAGGAGCCGTTGCCGACGCCGACCCCGCGGCGCCAGCGGCCGTTGGGGGCGGCCGCCGCCTCCTCGCGGGCCCGCTGGTAGTGGGGGCGCATGGCGTCCATCAGGCCGTCGATGGGCCACTCGGTAACCACCCCGCCGGTGGACTTGCTCTGGCCGGGGGCGAGCAGGTTCTGCCGCCGGAACTCGAAGGGGTCGATGCCCAGCTTCTCGGCGAGCATCTCCATGGCGCATTCCAGGGCGAAGTTCACCTGCGGCGGCCCCGCCCCCCGGGCGGCCGAGCCCCACGGGTTGTTGGTGTACACCAGGCGACCCTCGGCCTTCACGTTGGGGATGTGATAGGCGCCGGAGAGCATCAGGATCGCCCGGTTGGTGACGTCGTAGCCGCTTCCGCTTCCGGTGTAGGCCCCGTTGTCGACCACGAAGTCGTTGCAGTAGGCGGTGAGATGCCCTGTCTCGTCGGCTCCCAGTTTCACGTCCATCTGGTAGGGATGCCGCTTGGAGCTCATCAGCATCGACTCGTGGATGCCGGGGATGTAGCGGACCGCCCGGCGGAAGTGGATCGCCGCCGCCGCGCAAATGCCCTCGGAGACCACATCGGCCTTGATGCCGAACTGGCCGCCGACGAAGGCCTCCTCGTAGCGCATGTTCTCCCAGCCCAGGGCTTCCTGCAGTTGGCCCAGGTGGAAGTGGATGGCGATGCTGCGGCCGACCACCACCAGCAGCGGCTCCTCCCCCTCTTCCTCCGCCTCCTCCCAGTAGGCGACCGTGACCTCGGGCTCCAGCGCCGCCTGGTGGACGATCTGGGTGGTGAAGCGGGCTTCGACCACGGCTGCCGAGCCGGCCAGGGCAGCTTCCGCGTCCCCCTTGATCTGCGGCTGGCGGTAGAGCAGGTTGGGCAGGTGGTCGAAGAGCGGGGCCGCCCCCTCGGCCAGGGCCTGCTGGGGGCTGGTCAGCACCGGGAGGGGCTCCAG
>CAYGYX010000136.1:0-1604 GCA_964354255.1 uncultured Acidimicrobiia bacterium
CGCCAGGCAGAGAACATCGCCCGCACCCTGGAAGCCGAGCTGTCCTTCTACGGGCAGGTCTTCGGCTTCACCCCGGCAGGAGACATCGAGCCGGTGGCGGTGGAGGGGCTGTAGCGGACCGCCCTTCTCCCGTCCGCCCGCTGCCCCACATCGGCTCTCGACGCCCGGCAGCGTGATCCCCCCGGTGCGATGATGACCGCGAGCAGGGAGGGCGCACATGCAGCGGGGATGGCTTGGAGTGGTGACGGCGGTGATCGTGGGGATCATCTGCGGGTGGGGCGGGTACTGGCTCGGCCACCTGGCCGGCTGGAGCGCCGACGCCGAGTGGCCTACCCAGATCGGCGGCGGGACGGGCGCCATCGTGCTGTCGATCGCCCTGGCCGTTGCCGGCGCCCTGATAACCCTCGCCCTCACGTCGCGGCGGGCGCGCGAGGGTCGCTGAGCAGACCGGTAACCGGTCCCCGTCCGGTGCGGGTGAGGTCACTGCGCCCTGGGGTGCCGCCCGGCAATGTCACCCCCGCTCGGGTCGATCTCTCCCCCGCCCCAGCGGGGGAGATGCCCGCAGGGCAGAGGGGGCAGCCTCCCACCCAGGCCTCGCCGGGTGTGGCCCCCACCCAACCCTCCCCCACCGCCGTGGGGGAGGGAGAAATCCCCTGGGCTGCGGCGCGAATCTGTCACCAGAGGGCCCGGGCCGAAGGCCAGGCAGCTCCCGGCCTCATCCTGGCCCATCGTTGTGGGGCCTTCTCAAACCGAGGGGGTGGGGAGGTCAGGGGTGCTGAAGCGCTGTTGACGCGACCCTGCCTGGGCCGATCGGGAAGGAGCGAACCGAACGGATACCATGGCTCCCGGTGCCTTGCCGAGGACCGGCGGCGCCGCCACGAGTGGGCGAACAGGGAGCGAGATGAAGGCCATCGTCATCGATCGGTTCGGCACCCCCGACGTGCTGCGACTCGAAGAGGTCGACACACCCGTGCCCGCAGACGACCAGGTGCTGGTCCGGGTCCGGGCATCTTCGGTGAACCCCTACGACTGGCACTACCTCACCGGCCTTCCCAGGCTGTTCCGGCCGGCGTTCGGGGTGCGCCGGCCCAAGTACCGCATCCTGGGCGCCGACCTCGCCGGGCAGGTCGAGGCCGTGGGCAAGGCGGTGACCGGCTTCCGCCCGGGTGACGAGGTGTACGGGCAGACCGCCGCCGGGGCCTTCGCCGAATACGTCGCCGTCGGCGAAGGGGAGATCGCCCCCAAGCCGGCCGGCCTGACCTTCGAGGAGGCGGCCGCGGTGCCCCTCGCCGGCTTCACCGCCCTGCAGGCCCTACGTGACCAGGGGAAGGTCCAGCCGGGGCAGCGGGTGCTGATCAACGGGGCCTCGGGGGGAGTCGGCACCCTCGCCGTGCAGATCGCCAAAGCCTTCGGCGCCGAAGTCACCGGCGTGTGCAGCACCGCCAACCTGGACCTGGTCCGGTCGCTGGGCGCCGACCACGTCGTCGACTACACCCGCGAGAACTTCACTGCCGGGCCGCGGCGCTACCACTTCCTGCTCGACAACGTAGGGAACCGCAAGCTCTCCGAGTACCGCCGGGCCCTCGAGCCCAAGGGGATGTACC